>JAYSCT010000119.1:0-14332 GCA_041914785.1 Roseateles sp. | reverse complement strand
TGTCGTAGCCGATGCGCTTGATGGTGTCGCGCGCGACCTGGATGTAGTCGACGTGGGCGTTGGTCGTGATCTCGCCGGCCAGCACGACGAGGCCGGTGTTGCACAGCGTCTCGGCGGCCACGCGGCTGCGCGGGTCCTGCTCGAAGATCGCGTCCAGGATGGCGTCGGAGATCTGGTCGGCGACCTTGTCGGGATGGCCTTCGGAAACAGATTCAGACGTGAAGAGGAAGTCGTTCGCCACTTTTAAACTCCGGTTAGCTTGTTGATCGGCGTTGCCGACGCCCCAGGAGGTGCGGCGAACGCTTTAGCGGGATTTATGAATCGCCCCGCAAGTAGTTCAGTAACTCGGCGATTCGCGCAGTATAGAAAACATGGGCTGGGTCTTTCGCTTTTTATCCCGCTGGCCGTTGGCGCTTTTGCACGCTTTGGGCGGCCTGCTGGGCTGGCTGGTCTATGCCGCGTCGCCGACCTACCGGCGGCGCTTCCGGGCCAACGTGGCGCAGGCGGGCATCGCCTGGGACCGTGCGCGCCCGGCCATCGCCGCGGCCGGCCGCATGGCCGCCGAGCTGCCGTGGCTGTGGGTCGCCACCAAGCGCGAGCCGCTGGGCAGCCGGCTGCGCTGGGATGGCGGCGAGCTGATCGCCGCCGCGCTGGCCGAGAAGCGCGGCCTAGTCATGCTGACGCCGCACATGGGCTGCTTCGAGATCTGCGCGCAGGCGATTGCCGAGCGCTTCACGACGCCCGAGGCGCCGATCACCGTGCTGTACCGCCCGGCCCGCCAGGCCTCGCTGCGCGACGTGATGGCCGGCTCGCGCGAGCGCCCGGGCCTGGCCACGGCACCGGCGTCGCTGGCCGGCGTGCGGCAGATGATCCGAGCGCTGCGCAAGGGTGAGGTCATCGGCCTGCTGCCCGACCAGGTGCCGCCCGACGGCCTGGGCGTGTGGGCGCCGTTCTTCGGCAAGCCCGCCTACACGATGACGCTGGCGGCGCGGCTGGTGCAGCAGACCGGCGCGGCGCTGCTGCTGATCTGGGGCGAGCGGCTGCCGGGCGGCGAGGGTTTTGTCGTGCACGTGCTGCCGGCGCCGGAGATTGCGAAAGACGCGTCCGCCGAGGACGCGGCCGCGGTCATCAATGCGGCGATGGAGGGCGTCATCCGCCGCGCGCCGGGCCAGTACATGTGGGGCTACCACCGCTACAAGCAGCCGCGCGGGCTGGACATCGGCGCCGCGCCGCCTACGCCGGAAGGCTGAGCCTGGCCGCGAGGCCCCCGCCTTCGCGGGGCGCCAGTTGCAGCGTCGCGCCCAGCGCCTGCGCCAGGCGCTGGGCGATCGCGAGCCCCAGCCCGGTGCCGCCGCTGTCGCGGTTGCGGGAGGCCTCCAGCCGCACGAAGGGCTGCAGCGCCGCGTCCAGCTGGTCGGCCGGGATGCCGGGCCCGCTGTCCAGCACGGCGATCTCCACGCGGCCGGCAGCCAGCGCGACGACCACCTCGGCCGCGCCGGCGAACTTCACCGCGTTGTCGAGCAGGTTGCCGACCACGCGGCGCAGTGCGCGCGGCCGGGTCGTCACGGTGAGCGACGGCGGTGCCTCGAGGCTGGCCTGCCGGCCGGCGTCCTGCGCGTCGCAGACCAGCCCGTCCAGCAGCGCGATGAGGTCCACCGCCTGCGGGGCTTCCTCGGCCGCATGGGCGCTGGCCGCGTAGTGCAGGCCTTCGTCGACCAGGGCGCCCATCTCGTCGATGTCGGCCAGCAGCTTGTCGCGCGTGGCGGCGTCGGCCAGCAGCTCGCTGCGCAGGCGCATGCGCGTGAGCGGCGTCTGCAGGTCGTGCGTGATGGCCGCGAGGATGTGGGCACGCTCGCGCAGATGGGCCTGGATGCGCGTCTGCATCGCGTTGAAGGCGCGGGCGGCTGACGCCACCTCGCGCGGGCCGGTCTCCGCCAGCGGCGCCGCGGCGGGGTTGTCGCCCAGCCGCTCGGCCGCGTCCGCCAGCCGGCGCAGCGGCCGCGTCGCCAGCCGGATGGCCGCGGCACCGCACAGCGCGAGCACGGCCAGCTGCGCCGCCAGCAGTGCGAGCGTCGTCGCCGACGGCGTCACCGGCGGCGGCCGGACGCGCAGCGCCAGCGGCGCGCCATCGGCCAGCGTCAGCGCGAACACCAGTTCGCCATCGGGCCGCGCGCCCGCGGCGGCGATGCGTGCGGCGCCCACTTCCTGCGCCAGCGTGCGGGCCAGCGCCGTGGCGGCCGGGGAGGCGGCGAGGTCCGCCGGCGCCGCGCCAAGTTCGTAGCGGTGGTGCGGGCGTGCCAGCCGGTGCAGCCAGTCCGCGCGCTGCGCCTGGGGCTGGCGGTCCAGCACCGCGACGGCGGCGGCCACGTCGCGCGCGAGGTAGTCGCCCAGCATGCGGTCCATGGCCTGCCGGCGTTCCGCCATCCAGGCCAGGCTGGCCAGGCCGTAGGCCAGCAGCAGGCCCACGACCAGCAGCGCGGCGATGCGGCCGGCGAGCGTCATCCCGCCCCCCGCGCTGCGGGCCGGGGCCCGCCGGGCGGGCGGCGCCTTCATCCGACGACCTCGACGTCCGCGCAGAACACATAGCCCTCGTTGCGCACCGTCTTCACGAGGCGGGCCTCCCTGGCGTCGTCGCGCAGGCGGCGGCGCAGGCGGCTGACGAGCAGGTCGATGCTGCGGTCGAACGGGTCGGCGTCGCGGCCCTGCGTCAGGTGGAGCAACTGGTCGCGGCTGAGCACGCGCTGCGGATGGTCCAGCAGCGTGCGCAGCAGCCGGTACTCGCCGCCGGTCAGCGGCACCAGCGTGCCGTCGCCGTCCAGCAGGTGGCGGGCGGTGGTGTCCAACGTCCAGCCGTTGAAGGCGAGCCGCCGGGCCTGGCGCTGCGGGCTCAGGCGCGGCGGCAGCTGGCGGGTGCGGCGCAGCACGGCGCGGATGCGTGCCAGCAGCTCGCGCGTCGCGAACGGCTTGGCGAGGTAGTCGTCTGCGCCCATCTCCAGGCCCAGCACGCGGTCGGCCTCGTCGCCACGGGCGGTCAGCATCAGGATGGGCAGCGGCTCGGCCTCGCGGGCGCGCAGGTCGCGGCACAGCTGCAGGCCATCCTCGCCGGGCAGCATCAGGTCCAGCACGACGAGGTCGATGGCCTCGCGGGCGAGCACGGCGCGCATCTCCGTACCGCGCGACGCCGTGCTGATGCGGTAGCCGGCGGCGCGCAGGTAGTCGGCCAGCAGGGCCAGCAGCTGGCGGTCATCGTCGACGAGCAGCAGATGGTCGGGGCGCGGCTCCATGGCGGCGCACGATAGCCCAGCCGGGCGGCCGGTTTGTATCGCTCTTTGTCTGCGCGGCCGGCGCGTGTCCGGCGGCGACATGGCGACATCGACGCGATACCGCGGCCCGCTGCAATGGCGGCTCTTCCACTGCACGAGGTGATCCATGAGAAACGCCCTTGTCCTCCTCGCCGTGCTGGCGGCCGGCGCCGCCCAGGCCGACCCGCGCGGCCTGTGGCTCACGGCCAGCGGCAACCTGGAGGTGCGCATCGAGCCCTGCGGCGCCGCGCTGTGCGGCAAGGTGGCGCGCGTGCTCGCCAACCAGTCCATGAGCCGGCCCGGCGAGGCCATGTCCGCCGACGCGCAGCCGGCGCACGAAGGCATGCCCCTGCTCAGCGACTTCGTGCCGTCGGCGCATCGCGCCACGGCCGACGGCCAGCGCGTGGCGACCGAATGGCGCGGCCACCTTTTCAACCGCGAGAACGGCAAGACCTATGACTGCCTGATGTCCATGGGCCCGGCCGGCGAGCTGCAGCTGCGCGCCTACGTGGGCCTGCCGCTGTTCGGCCGGACGCAGGCCTGGCGGCGTGTGGCGCAGGAGGCGCAATGAGCGCCGCGCTGACGTGGGTGGCCGCGTTCGGGGCCGGGCTGGCCACCGTGGCCAGCCCCTGTGTGCTGCCGCTGCTGCCGGCGCTGCTGGGCAGCAGCTGGGGCCGGCCCGACCCGTGGCGGCCGCCGCTCGTCGTGCTGGGTTTCGTCGGCGCGTTCAGCGCGCTGGCGCTCGCCTTCGGTGCCTCGGCGACGGTGCTGGGCCTGTCGGCCGCGACGGTGCGCGATGCGGCGGCCATCGCGCTGCTGCTGACCGGCGTGCTGCTGCTGTGGCCGGCGCTGTGGACGCGGCTGTCGCTGCCGCTGGGGCGCGTGGCGGACCTGGCGCAGCGTGCCGGCCACGGCGGCGGGCGGCTCGGCGCCGTCGTGCTGGGGGCCAGCCTGGGGGCGTTGTGGACGCCCTGCGCGGGGCCCGCACTGGCCAGCATCCTCGCGCTGGTCGCCGGCGCCACCGAACGCGGGCAGGCCGCGGCGCTGCTGCTGGCCTTCGCGGCCGGTGCCGGCGGGCCGATGCTGGCCGTGGCCTACGGCGGCCAGCGCCTGGCGCAGCGGCTGCGGGGCTGGGCCGGTGCGGCGGCGCGGTTGCGCCAGGCGCTGGGCGTGCTGATCCTGGTGATGGCGGGCGCCAGCCTGGCCGATGTCAGCTCGGCCTGGGTGGCGGCGCTGGGCCGGCCGGCCGAGTCGCCGCCATCTCCGCCCGTCGGCGGGCCGGCGCCCGGTCTGCCAGGCACGGGCGCCTGGCTCAACGGCCCGCCGCTGACGTCGCAGGACCTGCGCGGCAAGGCGGTGCTGATCGACTTCTGGACCTGGGACTGCGTGAACTGCCTGCGCAGCGTGCCGATCATCGAGCGGCTGCACCAGCGCTACGGGCCGCGCGGGCTGATCGTCATCGGCGTGCACACGCCGGAGTTCGCGCACGAGCGGCCGCTCGCCGGCGTGAAGGCCGCGGTGCAGCGGCTGGGCCTGCACTACCCGGTCGTGCAGGACAACGACTACCGCACCTGGGCCGCCTTCGGCAACCGCTACTGGCCGGCGGCCTGGCTGGTCGACCAGACCGGCCGCATCGTCTACCGCCACGAGGGGGAAGGGGGCGAGGCGGAACTCGCCGCGGCCATCGAGGGGGTGTTGCGATAATCGCGCCCCATGAGATTGCGCTTCACCAAGATGCACGGCGCGGGCAATGACTTCGTCGTCATCGATGCGACGAAGCAGCCCCTGGCGCTGACGACCGAGCAGATGCGCCGGCTGGGTGACCGCCGCTTCGGCGTCGGCTGCGACCAGATCCTCGTCATCGAGCCCAGCACGGACGCCGGCGCGGACTTCCGCTACCGCATCTTCAACAACACCGGCGACGAGGTGGAGCACTGCGGCAACGGCTCGCGCTGCTTCGTGCGCTATGTCGTCGATGCCGGCCTGACGGACAAGCGCGAGATCCACGTCGACACGATGAACCGCCGCCTGTTGCTGACGCTGCAGGACGACGGCCGCGTGACCGTGAACATGGGCGCGCCGGTGTTCGAGCACGCCGCGCTGCCGTTCGATGCGCAAGGCCTGACGCCGCGGCTGGAGAACGGCTTCGAGCTGTGGCCGGTCGAGGGTGCCGAGCTGGGCGTGGTGTCCATGGGCAACCCGCACGCGGTGCAGCGCGTCGACGACGTCGAGACCGCGCCGGTGCTGACGCAGGGGCCGGCCATCGAGCGCCACGCCCGGTTCGCGAAGCGGGTCAACGCCGGCTTCATGCAGGTGCTGTCGCGCGACCGCATCGCGCTGCGCGTGTTCGAGCGCGACGCCGGCGAGACGCTGGCCTGCGGCACGGGCGCCTGCGCGGCCGTCGTCGTGGGCATCCGCGCCGGCTGGCTGGACGGCTCGGTGGAAGTGCAGACGCGCGGCGGCCTGCTGCGCATCGAATGGGCGGGCGGCAACGCACCGGTGCTGATGACCGGCCCCGCCGTGAAAGTTTTTGACGGAGAAATCGAGCTGTGACTTCCAACCCGGCCGCGGACGCGGTGCAAGGCATCACCGAAACCGACATCGCCAACTACCTGGCGGCCACGCCCGGCTTCTTCGAGCGCCACGCGGCGCTGCTGGCGACCGTGCAACTGCAGCACCCGCATGGCGCGCGCGCCGTGTCGCTGCAGGAGCGCCAGGCCGAGATGCTGCGCGACAAGATCAAGGGCCTGGAGCTGCGCATCGTCGACATGATCCGCAACGGCCAGGACAACGTGGCCATCGCGGACCGGCTGCACCGCTGGACGCTGGCCGTCATGCGCGCCGCCGGCACGCCGGCCGAGCTGCCCGAGGTGCTGCTGACCGAGCTGCGCCACCAGTTCATGATTCCGCAGGCCAGCCTGCGGCTGTGGGGCGTGGCGCCCGAGCACGAGGCGGCCGAGTTCGCGGCGTCGGTCAGCGCCGATGTGCGCAGCTTCGCGTCCAGCCTGAGCCAGCCGTACTGCGGCGTGAACTCGGGCTTCGAGGCGGCGCGCTGGCTGGGCCTGAGCGAAAGCGGCGGCACGGCCACGTCGCTGGCGCTGATCCCGCTGTCGCTGGCCAAGGTCAACGAGGGCAAGCCCTTCGGCCTGCTGGTGCTGGGCTCGCCGGACCCGACGCGCTACACGGCCGAGATGGGCACGGACTTCCTGACCCGCGTCGGCGAGATCGCCAGCGCAGGCCTGGCGGGGTTGCTGGCCTGATGGAGCCGGCCGGGCGCCGGGCCGCCCCAAGCCGGCCGGCCGTCCCCTCGGGGGACCGGCCGACGTCCTCGGCGGCCGAGGGGCTCCATCTCTGCGCGGACTACCAGGAGTTCCTGCAGCACGCCCGCGTGCAGCAACGCCTGAGTCCGCGCACGCTGCGCCTCTACATGGACGGGTTGGAACGCCTGCAGCGCATGCTGGACGACGCGGCCATCGACGTGCGCGCGCTGACGCTGGCGCAAGCCCGGCGGCTGGCCGCGCTGCTGCACCGCGAGGGCCTGGCGCCCAAGTCCATCGCGCTGCTGCTGTCGGTCTGGCGCAGCTGCTACCGCTGGCTGGGCCAGCAAGGCCGCGTGCCGCTGAACCCGTTCGACGGTCTGAAGGCGCCCAAGGCCCCCAAGCCGCTGCCCAAGGCGCTGGGCGTGGACGACGCGGTGCAGCTGGCCGGCCATGTGCCGGACGAGATCGCCGACTCGCGCCTGGAGGCGCGTGACCGCGCGATGGTGGCGCTGCTGTACGGCGCCGGCCTGCGCGCGGCCGAGCTGATCGGCCTGGACGTGCAGGCCAGCGGCGCCGCCGAAGGCTGGGTGGACCTGCCTTCCGGCGAGGTCCATGTGCTGGGCAAGGGCGGCAAGCGCCGCAGCACGCCGCTGGGTCAGGCCGCGGCCGAGGCGCTGCAGGCCTGGCTGGCGGTGCGCGGCCAGCTGGCCGCACCGGGTGAGCCGGCGCTGTTCGTCGGCGCGCGCGGCCATCGCGTCGCCGGCTCCACGCTGCGCACCATGCTGCGCGCCCGCGCCGTCAGCGCCGGCATGCCGGCGCACGTGCATCCGCACATGCTGCGGCACAGCTTCGCGTCGCACCTGCTGCAGTCCAGCGGCGACCTGCGCGCGGTGCAGGAGCTGCTGGGCCACGCCCACATCACGACGACCCAGGTCTACACGCAACTGGATCACCAACATCTCGCGCGCATCTACGACGCTGCACACCCCCGGGCCAAGAAATGACCCTTCGACTCGCCACGCTCATGGCGTTGCTGCCGGCCTGCGCGCTGGCCACGCCCGATGACGCGCCTTTTTCGAATCCGGCGCGGCTGAACACGCTGCGCCCCGCCACCGTGGAGGCCAACTGGACGCGCATGAAGATGCCCGACGGCGGCCGCACGGCGTTCGCGTCGGTCAGCTACATGATGGCCTTCGACGACGACTGGGGCTTCGGCCCCGGCTTCTACGGCACGGCCAAGGGCAACTACGGCGGCATCTTCACCGTCGGCTTCACGGGCCAGCGGCGCTGGCGCCTGAGCCGCAACACGCACCTGGCGGCCAGCCTGTACGTGGGCGCGGGCGGCGGCCTGTCGACGCAGCAACTGCGCTTCGGCGGCGGCCTGATGCTGCGCCCCGAGCTGTCGCTGCGCACCGAGAACGGCCCCTGGTACACGGGCGTCGGCCTGTCGCAGATCCGCTTCCCGAGCGGCAATGTGAAGAGCGGCGTGGGCCTGGCGTTCACGGTGGGCCGCGCGATGGACTTCACCAGCTTCTCGCCCGACGACGCCGGCCGGCCCGGCCGCTCGGGCCGGCGCTCCGGGCTGGGCTTTGACGAGATCACGCTGATCGGCGGCTTCGAGAAGCCGCGGCCGTCCAGCCGCACGCGCAGCGGCACGCCGTACGCGGGCAAGGTCGGCAAGGCCGGCGCGGAGCTGCGCCAGTACATCGCCGACGGCAGCTGGTGGGGCGTCGAGGCCGCCGGCGCGGCCAAGGGCGGCGTGGACGGCTACATGGAAGTGCTGGGCCAGATCGGCCAGGACTGGGCGCTGTTCGGCAACCCGCGGCTGCGCGTGGGCGGGCAGTTGGGCGCCGGCCTGGGCGGCGGCGGCAATGTGGACACCGGCAATGGCTGGCTGCTGCGCGCCGGGCCCACGCTGCGCTGGGTCACGCCCTGGGGCCCGACGCTGCGGCTGGACGCCGGCCTCACGCACGCACCCAGCGGCGCGTACACGGCGCCCTTCGTGCGCGCCGCGCTCAGCATGCCGCTGGACCGCACGCCCACGCTGATCGGCGACGACCCGGGCGGCACGGTGCGCGTGCAGCAGCTGGGTGCCAGCGTCATGCACCTGCCGCGCATGCGTTTCAAGGACGGCCGGCAGGAGGCCGTCAGCCACCTGGCCGTGGGCATGTCGCGCGAGTTCTCGTCGCGCCTGTACGGCACGGCACAGGCCGGCAGCGCGGCGGCGGGCAGCGCCGGGGCGTACTCCTTCGGCCTGTTCGGGCTGGGCGTGCAGAGCGACCCGCTGTGGGGCGACAAGCTGCGCCTCGGCGCCGAGTGGCTGGTCGGCGCGGCCGGCGGCGGCGGCGTGAAGGTGGGCGGCGGCGCGGTGACGCAGGCCGAGGTGTGGGCGCAATGGCAGCTGGCCGAGCGGCTGCGGCTGCGCGCCGGCGTGGGCCAGTTCCGCACCATCCGCGGCAGCGACCAGTCCACGCCGCTGACGCACTTGCAACTGAGCTACGCCTTCGGCACGCTGCAGCGATGAGCAGCAACCGCCCCCACGCGGCCGCCCGTTGTGTGGCTCCTGCCCCCCACGGGGGCGCTCTTCAGCTTGGGACGGCCAGTCGATGAAGAAAATCACCCTCCGCGCTGGCAAGGAGCGCTCGCTCGTCAAGCGCCACCCGTGGGTGTTCGAGAGCTCCATCGCCCGCGGCGGCGGCGACGCCGGCGAGACGGTGCGCGTGGAGTCGGCCGACGGCCGGTTCCTCGCCTGGGCCGCGTTCAGCCCCAAGTCGCTGATCCGGCTGCGCGCGTGGAGCTTCGACGAGGCCGAGCGCATCGACGCGGCGTTCTTCCAGCGCCGCATCGCGCAGGCGGTGGCGATGCGCCAGCGGCTGGCGATCGCGTCGGACGCCTGGCGGCTGATCCACGGCGAGGCCGACGGCCTGCCGGGTCTGGTGGTGGACCGCTACGGCGACACGCTGGTGGCGCAGTTCGGCAGCGCCGGCGCGGAGCGCTGGAAGGCGGTGATTGCCGACGCGCTCCTGGCCGAGACCGGCCTCACGCGGCTGTACGAGCGCTCCGATGCGCAGGCGCGCGAGTGGGAAGGGCTGCCCGCGCAGACCGGCTGGCTGCGCGGTGAAGGTGAGACGGCGCTGACGATCCGCGAGCACGACTGGCAGCTGACGCTGGACGTCGCCGAGGGTCACAAGACCGGCTACTACCTGGACCAGCGCGACAGCCGCAAGCGTTTTGCCGACGCCGTGAGGCAGTACGGCTGCCGGGCGGTGCTGAATGCTTTTAGCTACACCGGCGGCTTCTCCGTCGCGGCGCTGGCCGGTGGTGCGAGCCACGTCGTCAGCGTGGACTCGTCGGGCCCGGCGCTGGCGCGTGCCGCCGCGCACGTGGCGCTGAACGGCTTCGACGCCGGCCGGCACGAGGCCTGGGACGCCGATGTCAACGCGACGCTGCGCCGCTGCCTGCAGGAAGGCCGTCGCTTCGACGCCATCGTGCTCGATCCGCCGAAGTTCGCGCCCACGGCCGCGCACGCCGAGCGCGCGTCGCGCGCCTACAAGGACATCAACCGCCTGGCCTTCATGCTGCTGAACGACGGCGGGCTGCTCTACACGTTCTCGTGCTCGGGTGGCATCGCCCCCGACCTGTTCCACAAGATCGTTGCCGGCGCGGGCCTGGACGCGGGCGTGGACGGCTACATCGTCGAGCGCCTGTCGGCCGCAGCCGACCACCCGCAGACGGTGTGCTTCCCCGAGGGCGACTACCTGAAAGGCCTGGGCCTGCTCAAGCGCTGACGCGGCGGCGCCGCGCGGCGCCGCCCAGCAGTGCCAGGCCACCCAGCAGCAGCGCCGAGGTGCCGGGTTCGGGCACGGGGTTGGCCAGGTTCCAGCCGATGGCGTCCAGCGCCACCAGGTCGGCCTCGGCGGCGTCGTACGACACGCCGCTGACGATGTAGGGATGCATCAGCGTCAGCGCGGCGCCGCTGAAGTGGGCGGCCTGCGCGGCGACACCGTTGGAGAACGGCTGGATGGCGGAGGCGCCGCCGTCCACCGAGAAATAGGTGCTGGCGCCGACGCTCAGGTCGCGCTCGCCGGGGGCGCCGTAGCGGTACAGGTCCAGCACGGAGTACCAGGGGTTGTTGTCGAAGCTCTGCAGGTTGCCGCAGCGGTCGGGCGAGCTGCGGCAGAAGGCGATGTCGTCCACGCCGGACATGAAGCCCAGCGCATGGCCGATCTCGTGCTCGGCGACGGTGATGAAGTCCGTCTGGCCAGCACCGATGCCGGCGGCGCGCGAGTACGCGAAGCTGCCGGCGAACGCGTTCGCGAAGCGCAGGTGGGCGTCGGGCGAGCCGATGCTGGCGGGCGCCTCCAGCCCGAGCGCGCGGGCGTTGGCGGTGGACAGCCACAGCTGCGTGTTGTTGTCGGAGCCGTCGTCATCGAGGCGCACGCTGCCGTCCGGCTGCGTGGCGCGGAACCGCAGCGAGGGAGCCCGCGGCAGCGACGCGACCGCCCTCTCGTCGATGGCCGACGTGCGGTCGGCCTTGAGCCGCTCGCGCACGGCGTCGTAGCCGAAGGCCTGGTTGCGGTTGCTGGCGTCGCCCAGCACGTTGCTGCCGAGGTCGGCGAAGGACACGCCGAGGTAGACGGTCACGTCGTCCTTGAGCCGGGCCTGCCAGAGGTCGGCGGCGCTGCGCAGCGCGCTGAACTGGGCCGTGCTCATCGGGGTCGCCCCTTCGTCGGTGAGCACGATGTTCAGCGCCTGGGCCGTCGGGGCGGCCAGGCCGGCAAGGCCCAGCGCGAGGCTCAGGGCGGCGGTGCGGAAGAGTCGGGCTTGCATGTCTTGCTCCAGGGGCGGTGGCGGCCAGGGCCGGATTCTGGGCGCCTTCGGTGGCCGCCACCCGGGCGGCCTGCCACCGCCGGGGGCGACAAACTAGGGGGTGTCGCGCGGCTGGGCGGTGGGCAGGCCGATGCGGGTGTCGAACTTGGCCCGCTTCACGCTGAAGAAGGCCTTGATGTTGCGCACGTTGGCATGCTGGGTCAGCAGGCGCTGCGTCAGCGCGTGGTAGGCCGGCATGTCGGCCACCTGCACGATGAGCACGAAGTCCGGCCCCGGCGATACCCGCCAGCACTGCTGCACGGCGGCGTCCTGCACGGCCTGGGCCTCGAAGGCGTCCAGGTGCTCCGCGCCCTGTCGGTCCAGCGTGATCTCCAGGATGGCCGACAGGCCCGCGCCCAGCTTGTCGGCCGACAGGATGGCCACGCGGCGCTCGACGATGCCCGCGTCCACCAGCCGCTTCACGCGGCGCAGGCAGGTGGCCGGCGACACGGCCACGCGGGCGGCCAGGTCCTGGTTGGTCAGCGAGGCGTCGGCCTGCAGGGCGTCTAGCAGGCGGAGGTCGATGGCGTCAAATTCATTCATTTTGTGTTTGATTTTGAATGAATATTCTTTCATCTGCGAGATGAGAAATTTTCATTCGCACCTTTGTGAACTTTGCATGCATCTGCCGCGCTCGCCTGCCTAGCATGCACGCCATCACACGAACGGAGAGTCACCCATGTGCGGCATCGTCGGCGCGGTCAGTCAGCGCAACATCGTTCCCATCCTCGTCGAAGGCCTGAAGCGCCTCGAATACCGCGGCTATGACTCCTGCGGCGTGGCCGTGCACCAGGACGGCGCGCTGCGCCGCGCCCGCTCCACGTCGCGCGTGGCCGAGCTGCAGCACCAGGCCGACCAGGACGGCATCGCCGCCGGCACCGGCATCGCCCACACCCGCTGGGCCACGCACGGCGCGCCGGCCGTGCACAACGCGCACCCGCACTTCTCCACCGGCCCGGGCGCCGCGACGGGGGCCGTCGGCCGCATCGCGCTGGTCCACAACGGCATCATCGAGAACCACGACGAGCTGCGTGCCGAGCTGAAGGCGCGCGGCTACGTGTTCTCCAGCCAGACGGACACCGAGGTCATCGCCCACCTCGTCGACCACCTGTACAACGGCGACCTGCTGGACGCCGTGCAGCAGGCGCTGCCGCGCCTGAAGGGCGCCTACGCGGTGGCCGTGTTCTGCCGTGACGAGCCGCACCGCGTCGTCGCCGCGCGCGAGGGCTCGCCGCTGGTGCTGGGCGTGGGTGAGGGCAACGGCGAGAACTTCGTCGCCTCCGACGCGATGGCGCTGGCCGGCGTGACCGACCAGATCGTCTACCTGGAAGAGGGCGATGTCGTCGACCTGCAGCTGGGCCGCTACTGGATCAGCCGCCAGGACCCGGCCACGGGCCGCTACAGCGCCGTGCAGCGCGAGGTCAAGACCGTGCACGCGCACAGCGGCGCTGCCGAGCTGGGCCCGTACCGCCACTACATGCAGAAGGAAATCTTCGAGCAGCCCACGGCCATCGCCAACACACTGGACGCCGTGACCGGCATCAGCCCGGAGCTGTTCGGCGACGGCGCCTACCGCGTCTTCAACGAGATCGACAACGTCCTCATCCTGGCCTGCGGCACCAGTTACTACTCCGGCTCCACCGCCAAGTACTGGCTGGAGAGCATCGCCAAGATCCCGACGTCGGTGGAGATCGCCAGCGAATACCGCTACCGCGACAGCGTGCCCAACCCCCGCACGCTGGTCGTCACCATCAGCCAGAGCGGCGAGACGGCCGACACCATCGCCGCGCTGAAGCACGCGCGCAGCCTGGGCATGCCGCACACGCTGACCATCTGCAACGTGGCCACCAGCGCGATGGTGCGCGAGTGCGAGCTGGCCTACATCACGCGCGCCGGCGTCGAGATCGGCGTGGCGTCCACCAAGGCCTTCACGACGCAGCTGGTGGGCCTGTTCCTGCTGACGCTGGCGCTGGCGCAGACGCGCGGCCACCTGACCGAGGCGCAGGAGGCCGAGCACCTGAAGGACCTGCGCCACCTGCCCGTGGCCGTGCAGGCCGTGCTGGCGCTGGAGCCGCAGGTCATCGCGTGGAGCGAGGAGTTCGCGCGCAAGGAAAACGCGCTGTTCCTGGCCCGCGGCCTGCACTACCCCATCGCGATGGAAGGCGCGCTCAAGCTCAAGGAGATCACCTACATCCACGCCGAGGCCTACGCCGCGGGCGAGCTCAAACACGGCCCGCTGGCGCTGGTGACGGCCGAGATGCCGGTGGTGACCGTGGCGCCCAACGACGCGCTGCTGGAGAAGCTCAAGAGCAACATGCAGGAAGTCCGCGCCCGCGGCGGCCAGCTCTACGTGTTTGCCGACGGCGACACGGCGATCGAGAGCGAGGCCGGCCTGCACGTCATCCGCATGCCCGAGCACTACGGCGCGCTGTCCCCCATCCTGCATGTGGTGCCGCTGCAGCTGCTGGCGTATCACACGGCGTGCGCGCGGGGCACGGACGTGGACAAACC
The DNA here is from genome assembly GCA_041914785.1 of Roseateles sp. GTDB lineage: Bacteria > Pseudomonadota > Gammaproteobacteria > Burkholderiales > Burkholderiaceae_C > Pelomonas. The sequence continues at coordinate 390 of JAYSCT010000119.1, read as the reverse complement.
GCGCAACCTGGCGAAGAGCGTGACCGTCGAATGACGGGCAGGCGTGTTGTGAATCCAACAAATAAGGTCCGTCGGGCACAAATAAGGTCCGTCGGACGTTTTCCGCATTGTGAGTGGCATCGATAGCCGCCTCAAGCATCCCATCAAGTCGTTGATGGATACGAGCATCCTAGGCACGGCTCAGCGGATCAACATGACTTGCCAGGACGCTTACGAAGATCTCAGCATCTATCAATCAAGTCACATGGACTCGCGCCTTCTTCCCTTCGTCGGCAGGTTGCAAGAGCGACGAAATCGCAATTTGGCTTTCTGCTCATTCGTGAACGCCGATGCGGCCTAGGGAAGGTCTGCAAAACCCCGTCCGCGACGGACGATGAGGTTGCATGCCGT
>JAYSCT010000118.1:0-14538 GCA_041914785.1 Roseateles sp. | reverse complement strand
CCGGCCTCTACGTCCCGAACGTAGCGCTCTACCAGGCTAAGCTACACCCCGATGTCTTCTGTTGAGAGCCACTTCAGGAGTGGCGCTCAACCGACTGAATTGCGAATTCTAGCAGAGATTCCGTCCATTTGTTGCGAGGTAGCAACTTTAGGCAATTTCCTGCCTGCTGCGCCTCGGCGCGGGCAGCTTCGCGGGTCGACTCCAACGCGCCCGTGGAGCGCACGACGGCCACGATGTCCTGCAGCTTGTCGAGTTCACCTTCCTCGATGGCATGGCGCAGCAGCGCGCGTTGTTCAGGCGTCGCGCGCTCCATCGCGATCAGCAGCGGCAGCGTCGTCTTGCCCTCCCGCAGGTCATCGCCGATGTTCTTGCCGAGCTCGTGCGTATCCCCTTCGTAGTCGAGCACATCGTCAATGAGCTGGAAGGCCGTGCCCAGGGCCCGTCCGTAGCCGGCGCAGGCTTCTTCGACTTCCGGCGACGCATTCGCGAGCACGGCACCCAGGCGGGCGCTGGCCTCGAACAGCTTGGCCGTCTTGAAGCGGATGACGCGCAGATAGCTTTCGACCGTGATGTCGGGGTCGTGCATGTTCATCAGCTGCAGGACCTCGCCCTCGGCGATGACGTTGGTGGCCTCGGCCAGCACCTCCAGCACGCGCATGCGCTCCACCGAGACCATCATCTGGAAGGCGCGCGAGTACAGGAAGTCGCCCACCAGCACGCTGGCAGCATTGCCAAACAGCGCATTGGCCGTGGGCTTGCCGCGGCGAAGGGACGACTCGTCCACGACGTCGTCATGCAGCAGCGTGGCGGTGTGGATGAACTCCACCACGGCGGCGAGTTCGAAGCGGGCGGGTCCTTCGAAGCCCAGCGCGTTGGCGAACAGCAGAACGAGCTTGGGGCGCATGCGCTTGCCGCCGGCATGCACGATGTAGTGGGCGATCTGGTCGATCAGCGCAACCTCGGAACTCAGGCGCTGGGCGATGACCGCATCGACCTGGGCCATTTCGGTGGCCAGCAGGGCGAGTGCCTCGGCAACTTGGGGTGGGGGCGAGGCAGACTCGACGCGCACTCTTGACTCTCAAGCTAGGAATCGGCCCATTATAGAAACGGCCGCCGGCCCGTTCCGGGACGTCGTGGCAACGCAAACAGTCTGGAAGCCGTCATCCATGTCCTTGTCACCCGCATTGCGCAGTCGACGAGACCAAGGGTATACTCGCGGGCTCTTTGCAATTCGTGCGACCGGCTCGGCCGGCCTTGCGATATTGCCGAGAGACTTAAAACCCACAAAAAGGCTGGACCCACACGCGGCGGCGGCAAGCTGCAGCGACAGTCCGGTGATTGCACCCTCGGGGTGCGGAAGGAAGTCTATGTACGCAGTCATCAAGACTGGCGGCAAGCAATACAAGGTTGCTGCCGGCGAAAAGATCAAGGTCGAGCTGCTCGACGCGGAAGTTGGCGCCGAGGTCACGCTCGACCAGGTGCTGGCAGTTGGCAGCGGTGACGGCCTGACCGTCGGCGCTCCGCTGGTGGCTGGCGCCACCGTCAGCGCCAAGGTCGTCAGCCACGGCAAGCACGACAAGGTTCGCATCTTCAAGCTGCGCCGTCGCAAGCACTACAAGAAGAGCCAGGGCCATCGCCAGAACTACACCGAGCTGGAAATCAGCGCGGTGAATGGCTGATCCCACCATCTTCTTTCGCTAATTTCTAGGAGCTAAACATGGCACAGAAAAAGGGCGGCGGTTCTACACGGAACGGCCGCGACTCCAAGCCCAAGATGCTGGGCGTCAAGGCTTACGGCGGTGAACTGATCTCCGCTGGCTCGATCATCGTCCGCCAGCGCGGCACGAAGTTCCACCCCGGCGTGAACGTCGGCATCGGCAAGGACCACACGCTGTTCGCGCTGGTCGATGGCCATGTCAGCTTCACCACCAAGGGTGCAAGCAACCGCGCGACGGTCGTCGTCACGCCGCTGGCCGCCTAAGCAGCGCCGGCAAATGCGGGCGAATTCATCGCCCGACTCACGAGCCCCGGTCCGCCGGGGCTTTGTCATTTCTGAAGTCAGGCGCGTCACACGACGGTGCGCCGGATTCAACCCAGCCATTACGATGGCCGACCGCCATGAAATTCGTTGACGAAGCCACCATCGATGTCGCCGCCGGTAACGGTGGCGCGGGCTGCGCGAGCTTTCGCCGCGAAAAGTTCATCCCGTTCGGCGGGCCGGACGGTGGCGACGGTGGCAAGGGCGGCAGCGTCTGGGCCGAGGCCGACCGCAACCTGAACACGCTGATCGACTACCGCTACGCGCGCCGCCACGAGGCGCGCAACGGCGAGGCCGGCCGGGGCTCGGACTGCTTCGGCGCGGCCGCCGACGACATCGTGCTGCGCATGCCGGTCGGCACCATCATCACGGACCTGGAAACCGAGTCCGTCATCGGCGAGCTCCTCGAGCCCGGTCAGCGCATCCTGCTGTGCAAGGGCGGCGATGGCGGCTTCGGCAACCTGCATTTCAAGACCTCGACAAACCGCGCGCCGCGTCAGAAGACGCCGGGCTGGCCGGGCGAGGTCAAGAAGGTGCGCCTGGAGCTGCGTGTGCTGGCGGACGTCGGCCTGCTGGGCCAGCCCAACGCGGGCAAGTCCACGCTGATCACGGCGATCTCGAACGCCAAGCCCAAGATCGCCGACTACCCGTTCACGACGCTGCATCCCAACCTGGGCGTCGTGCGCGTCGCGCCTGAGAAGAGCTTTGTCGTCGCCGACATCCCCGGCCTCATCGAAGGTGCCGCGGAGGGTGCTGGGCTGGGCCACCAGTTCCTGCGCCACCTGCAGCGCACGCGGCTGCTGTTGCACGTCGTCGACCTGGCGCCGTTCGACCCCGAGGTCGATCCGGTCAAGGAGGCGAAGGCCATCGTCGCCGAGCTGAAGAAGTACGACCCCGAGCTGCACGCCAAGCCGCGCTGGCTGGTGCTGAACAAGCTGGACATGGTGCCCGAGGACGAGCGCGCCGCGCGCGTGAAGGACTTCGTCAAGCGCTACAAGTGGAAGGGGCCGGTCTTCGAGATCTCGGCGCTGACCCGCGAAGGCTGCCAGCCGCTGATCCATGCGATCTACGACCACGTTGCCGCCGAGCAGCGGGTGATCGAAGAGCGCGATGTTCGTTTCGATACTCCTGACCCTGCCGAATGAGTTTGCTGTCCAGCGCGCGCCGCATCGTTGTCAAAGTCGGTTCCAGCCTCGTCACCAACGAGGGCCGCGGCGTGGATGCCGAGGCAATCGCGAACTGGAGCCGCCAGCTGGCGGCGCTGGCGGCCGAGGGGCGCGAGCTGGTCATGGTGTCCAGTGGCGCCATCGCCGAGGGCATGAAGCGGCTGGGCTGGACGACGCGACCCAAGGAGCTGCATGAGCTGCAGGCTGCGGCCGCCGTCGGCCAGATGGGCCTGGCGCAGATGTACGAGAGCCAGCTCAGCGCGCATGGCCTGCACAGCGCGCAGGTGCTGCTGACGCACGCCGACCTGGCCGACCGCGAGCGTTATCTCAATGCACGCTCGACGCTGCTGACGCTGATGGCCCACCGCGTGCTGCCGGTCATCAACGAGAACGACACGGTCGTCAACGACGAGATCAAGTTCGGCGACAACGACACGCTGGGCGCACTGGTCGCCAATCTTGTCGAAGCCGATGCGCTGGTCATCCTGACCGATCAGCGCGGCCTGTATTCGGCCGACCCGCGCAAGGACCCTTCGGCGCGCTTCATCGACAACGCGCAGGCCGGCGACCCCGATCTGGAGCGCATGGCCGGCGGTGCCGGTTCCAGCATCGGCCGTGGCGGCATGCTGACCAAGATCCTGGCCGCCAAGCGTGCCGCGGGCAGCGGCGCCGGCACCGTCATCGCCTGGGGGCGCGAGCCGGACGTGCTGCTGCGCTTGGGCGCCGGCGAGGCCATTGGCACCGCACTGCATGCCGCCACGGCCAAGCTGCAGGCGCGCAAGCAGTGGATGGTGGACCATCTGCAGATGCGCGGCGCCGTGAAGGTGGATACCGGCGCCGTGACCAAGCTGCGCGGCGAGGGCAAGAGCCTGCTGCCCATCGGCGTCACGGAAGTGCAGGGCGACTTCCATCGTGGCGACGTCATCGCCGTGCTGGCGCCGGACGGCACCGAGCTGGCACGCGGACTGGCCAACTACTCCGGCGCCGAGTCGCGCCTGATCGCCCGCAAGCCCTCGTCAGAGTTCGAGGCAGTGCTCGGCTATGCCGCCGAGCCCGAACTCATCCACCGCGACAACCTCGTGCTGCGCTGAGCCGCGGGTTCAGTCCGGCCGCGGATCGCCGTCGGACGGCGTGGCGGCGGGCTCCAGCGGCATCGGGCCGCTGTGGCGCTCGCGGTGCGGCGGACGCATGCCGGCCCGCAGGTAGCGGTTGTGGTGGTTGATGCGCGGCAGATAGCGCGCCAACTCGGTCAGCGCCATCTCGTAGACGCCGCGCTTGAACTCGATGACGGCCTCCAGCGGCACCCAGTACTCGTTCCAGCGCCAGGCGTCGAACTCGGGGTGGTCCGTCGCGCGCAGGTTCATGTCGCAGTCGCGGCCCATCATCTGCAGCAGGAACCAGATCTGCTTCTGGCCGCGATAGTGACCGCGCGCATCGCGTCGGATGAAGTGCTCGGGCACCTCGTAGCGCAGCCAGTCGCGCGTCCGCGCAATGATGCGCACATGCTCTGGTGTGAGCCCCACCTCTTCGTGGAGCTCTCGGAACATCGCCTGCTCGGGCGTCTCGCCGTGTTTGATGCCCCCTTGCGGGAACTGCCACGAATGCGTCCGGATGCGTTTGCCCCAGAACACCTCGTTGCGATGGTTGAGCAGGATGATGCCGACGTTGGGGCGGAACCCTTCACGGTCGAGCATAATCAACCTCAAATCTCTAGTTGGTTCGATTATTGCATCGGGCCGCGATCGCGGTAGCGCCCTCGCTAACCCGGAGACTTCTCTCCCATTTGTCGTGACTTGGCCGGGTTTTCACCCGGCCTTCGCATTCCAGCCCCGCCATGAAAGCCTCCCAGTTCTTCATCTCCACCCTCAAGGAAGCGCCCGCGGACGCGGAGATCGTCAGCCACAAGCTGATGATGCGCGCGGGCATGATCAAGCGCCTGGGCGCCGGCATTTACAACTACATGCCGATGGGGCTTCGCGTGATCCGCAAGGTCGAGAAGATCATCCGCGAGGAGATGGACGCGGCCGGTGCCGTCGAGTGCCTGATGCCCGTCATCCAGCCCGCGGAGCTGTGGCAGGAAACCGGCCGCTTCGACAAGATGGGCCCTGAACTGCTGCGCGTGAAGGACCGCCATGGCCGCGACTTCATCGTGCAGCCGACCAGCGAGGAGGTCATCACCGACATCGCCCGCCAGGAGCTGCGCAGCTACCGCCAGCTGCCGAAAAATTTCTATCACATCCAGACCAAGTTCCGCGACGAGCGCCGCCCGCGCTTCGGCCTGATGCGCGGCCGCGAGTTCACGATGAAGGACGCCTATTCCTTCGACCGTGACGTCGAGGCCGCCGGCCGCAGCTACGACAACATGTACGCGGCCTACTGCAAGATCTTCGAGCGCTTCGGCCTGGAGTACCGCGCCGTGGCGGCCGATACCGGCGCCATCGGCGGCGACCGCTCGCACGAGTTCCAGGTCATCGCAGAGACCGGCGAGGACGCCATCGTCTACTGCCCCACCAGCGACTACGCGGCCAACATCGAGCTGGCCGAGGGCGTGGCGCTGATCGGCACGCGCGGTGCGGCCACGCAGGCGCTGGCCAAGACGCCCACGCCGGGCAAGAGCACCTGCGAGGACGTCGCTGCGTTGCTGGGCCTGCCGCTGGCGCAGACGGTCAAGTCGCTGGTGCTGGCCACCGACGAGCTGGACAAGGACGGCAACATCGTCAAGACGCAGATCTGGCTGCTGCTGGTGCGCGGCGACCATGAGCTCAACGAGGTGAAGGCCGGCAAGGTCGAGGGCCTGAAGGGCGGCTTCCGCTTCGCGACGGGCGCCGAGATCGACGCGCACTTCGGCTGCAAGCCGGGCTACCTCGGCCCCATCGGGTTGAAGGCGCCGCTGAAGATCGTCGCCGACCGCACGGTTGCGAACATGAGCGACTTCGTCTGCGGAGCCAACGACGTGGACTTCCATTTCACCGGCGTGAACTGGGGCCGCGACCTGCCCGAGCCCGATGTCGTCGCCGACATCCGCAACGTCGTCGCGGGCGATCCGTCGCCGGACGGCAAGGGCGTGCTGGCCATCCAGCGCGGCATCGAGGTGGGCCATGTGTTCTATCTCGGCACCAAGTATTCGGCCGCGATGAACGCGACCTTCCTGGACGAGAACGGCAAGCCCAAGCTGCTGGAGATGGGCTGCTACGGCATCGGCGTGACGCGCATCCTGGGGGCAGCCATCGAGCAGAACCACGACGCGCGCGGCATCATCTGGCCGGACGCGATCGCGCCGTTCACGGTGGTCGTCTGCCCCATCGGTGCGGACCGCAGCGCCGACGTCAAGGCGGCGTCCGAGAAGCTCTACGGCGAGCTCAAGGCGCTGGGCATCGACGTGCTGCTGGACGACCGTGGCGAGCGCCCGGGCGCGATGTTCGCCGACTGGGAGCTGATCGGCGTGCCGCACCGCGTCGTGCTGGGCGACCGTGGCCTGAAGGAAGGCCAGGTCGAGTACCAGGGCCGCCGCGATGAGGCGGCGACCAAGGTGGCCGTCGGCGACGTGGTGGCGTTCCTGCAGCAGAAGCTGGCGTGACCGACGCGCCGCGTCAGCCGCCGCGTGAGGTGGCGGCTGATGCATTGCGCGCGCTGGCGGTGCTGCCGGTGGTGGCGGTGAACTGGGTGGGCTATGCCGCACTGCCCGATACCGGGCCGCTGGCGGCGGCGCGGCCGGTGGATTCGTGGTGGGCGCAGGGCTGGCTGATTGCCGTGGCGACGCTGTTGGCGGCCAAGGGCATCACGCTGTTGATGTTCCTGTTCGGCTATGGCCAGGGCCTGTCGCGGCGCGCCCGCGGGTCGCAGGCGCTCGCCGTGCGTGCGCGGCGCATGCGCCGGCTGCTGTTGCTGGGCGTGGTGCATGGCACCTTGATCTACGCGGGCGACATCCTGACGCTGTATGCGTTGTGCGGGCTGGTGATGGTGCGCTGGTCAGGTCTGCCGCTGGGGCAGCTGTGGCGACGAGCCCGGTGGCTCATGGGCGCAGGGCTGGTGTTGCTGGTGCTGGCGGCGCCATTGATCCTCTACGGCGCGCCGGACGAGCCGGTCGTCGTGGCGCGCTCGCTTGCGACGCCGCTGCCCCTGTTGTCGTGGTGGGCGTTGAATGCGGGCGGCTTCTTCCAGAGCTTGCTGGCGCTGTTGCTGCTGGGCTTCCTGCTGCCGCTGGGGGTGATGACCGCGGGCCTTGTGGCGGCGCGGCTGCGGCTGTTCAGCCATCGTCGCTGGCGGCCGCTGCTGCAGCGCTGGGTGCGGCGCTGGCTGCTGCCCGGGCTCGCGCTGAACTTCGCGTGGGCGCTGGCCTTGTGGTACGGCCTGCACCGGGCTTCGCCGGGCTGGTCCGACGTGATCTACGCGTTCGGCAACTATGTTGCGTTGCCTCTGCTGGTGGGCGTGGGGGCGTGGGTGACGTTGGCGGCCCAACATGCCGCGCCTTGGGTGGCCCGCTGCGCGCAGGGTGGGCGGCATACGCTGAGTCTGTACGTCGGCAGTTCGGTGCTGAGCCTGCTGCTGTTCAGCGGCGTGGGCCTGGCGCTGCCGTGGGGGACGGCCGCCGTGGCGGCGCTGGCGGTGCTCTACTGGAGTCTGTGGATGGTCGGGGCGCCGCGCGGGCGCCTGCCGCTGGAGTCGTGGTTGTCGAGATGAGCGTGAGCAGGGCGGACGAGGGCATGTTGACGGCGGGGCTGCGCCGCCGGGTGGTGTTGCTGGTTGGCGCCGGTGCGCTGGGGCTGCCCGTGCGGCAGGCCCGGGCCGGTGCCCAGCTGGAGGAGCCGCTGGCGGACTCCATCCGCTCGGCGTTGAGCGCTTCCATCGCGCAGGCGGCGCCGCCGCGGCCGAAGTTCGACGACACCGAGGCGCGCATGGCCTACCTGCGCTGGTTGGGCGCCACCAGCGAGCGGCTGAAGAAGCGCAAGACCGAGACGCAGATCCGCATCGAGTTCCTGGAGACGGTCTGGTACGAGGCCCGGCGTGCGGGGTTGGAGCCCAGTCTGGTGCTGGGGCTGATCCAGGTGGAAAGCGGCTTCCGCAAGTACGCGATCAGCACGGCCGGCGCACGCGGCTACATGCAGGTCATGCCGTTCTGGACCAAGGCCATCGGCGATGGCAACGCGTCGGCGCTGTTCCACATGCAGACCAACCTGCGTTTCGGCTGCGTGATCCTGCGCCACTACCTGGACCGCGAGAAGGGCGACATGTTCCTGGCGCTGGGCCGCTACAACGGCAGCCGGGGGCGACCGGAGTATCCGAACGCCGTGTTCGGCGCGCGGCGCCAGTGGCTGCTGCCGGGCGAGACGTAAAGCCGGCTTTACAAGCGTGGCTTCCGGCCGGGCGGGGCAGGGCGGTTAGCCTTGAGGGTTTCGTCCACAAGACACCCTTGCCCATGCCCGCTGCCAAACGCATAGCGCCCCTGCTCCTGTCTGCCCTGATGGCCACCGGCCTGGCGGGCGCCCAGGCCCCTGCCGACAACCCGCTGCTGGCCACCAGCCCGCTGCCGCTGCGCTACCCGCAGTTCGACAAGCTGCGCGACGAGCACTTCGCGCCGGCGCTCGACCGCGGCATGGCCGAGCAGCTGGCCGAGGTGCAGGCCATCGCCGACAACCCGGCGGCGCCCACCTTCGACAACACCATCCTCGCGCTGGAGAAGAGTGGCCGGCTGCTGTCGCGCACCAACAATCTGCTGGGCAACCTGATGGGCGCTGACGCCAACCCGGCCCGCCAGCAGCTGCAGACCGATTACGCGGCCAAGCTGGCCGCCCAGCGCGACGCCGTGGTGCTGAACGCCAAGCTGTTCGCCCGCGTGCAGGCGCTCTACGCCCAGCGCGACAAGGCCGCGCCGTCCGCCGAGGGCAAGCGCCTGCTGGAACGCACCTATCGCGACATGGTGCGCGCCGGCGCGTTGCTGAACGACGAGCAGAAGACGCGCATGAAGGCCATCAATGCCGAGCTGGCGACGCTGGGCGCGCGCTTCAACAAGGCGGTGCTGGCCGAGGTGAACGACTCGGCCGTCATCGTCGACAGTGCTGAGGAACTGGCCGGCCTGACGCCCGCGCAGATCGCCGCGGCGGCCGACCTGGCTGCCAAGCGGGGCCAGAACGGCAAGTACGCCATCGCGCTGCTGAACACCACCATCCAGCCTTTCGAGACCAGCCTGCAGAACCGGGCGGTGCGCGAGCGGCTGCACCGTGCCTCGGTCGCCCGCGGCGCGCGCGGCAACGAGTTCGACACCCGCGCCACCGTGGCCCGCGTGCTGGCGCTGCGCCAGGAGCGCGCGGCGCTGCTGGGCTACGCGACGCCGGCGGCTTTCGTGCTGGAGGAAGAGACGGCCAAGTCCGCCGACACTGTCAACGCGCTGCTGCGCAAGCTGGCCCCCGCGGCGGCCGCCTCCGCCAAGGCGGAAGCGGCCGAGCTGCAGCAGCTCATCGACAGCGACCAGGCCGCCAAGGGCCAGCCCGGCTTCGCACTGCAGGCCTGGGACTGGAGCTTCTACGCCGAGAAGCTGCGCGCCGCCAAGTACGGCTTCGACGAGAGCCAGCTCAAGCCCTACCTGGAGCTGACCAGCGTGCTGGAGCGCGGCGTGTTCTTTGCCGCCGAGAAGCTGTACGGCATCACGTTCAAGCGCCGCACCGACCTGCCGGTCTACCAGGCCGACGTGCGCACCTATGACGTGTTCGATGCCAACGGCAAGCCGCTGGCCATCTTCATCGCCGACATGTACGCCCGGCCAGCCAAGCGCGGCGGTGCGTGGATGAACTCCTACGTCAGCCAGAACCCGCTGGAGGGCACGCAGCCGGTGGTGGCCAACCACCTGAACATCCCCAAGCCGCCGGCCGGCGAGCCGACGCTGATGACCTGGGACGAGGTCAACACGCTGTTCCATGAGTTCGGCCACGCGCTGCACTACATGTTCAACCAGAGCCGCTATCCCAGCCTGGCCCGCGTGCCGCGTGACTTTGTCGAGTACCCGTCGCAGGTCAACGAGGTCTGGGCCGACTGGCCCAGCGTGCTGGCCAACTACGCCAAGCACTACCAGACCGGCGCGCCCATGCCGCGCGAGCTGCTGGACAAGGTGGCCCGTGCCAAGCGCTTCAACCAGGGCTACACGACGCTGTCCTACCTGCAGTCGGCCATCCTGGACCAGCGCCTGCACCAGGCCACCCAGGCGCCGGCGCCCGAGGCGCTGATGGACGTCGAGGCCCGTGTGCTGCAGGAGGAGGGCGTCGCCTTCCCGCCGGTGCCGCCGCGCTACCGCACGCCGTACTTCAGCCACATCATGGGCGGCTACTCCGCCGGCTACTACGCCTACATCTGGAGCGAGGTGCTGGACGCCGACACGGTGGAATGGCTGCAAAAGCGCGGTGGCCTGAAGCGCGCCAACGGCGACGCGCTGCGCGCCAAGCTGCTGTCGCGCGGCGGCAGCGAGGATGCGATGGTGCTGTTCCGCAACCTCGTGGGCCACGAGCCGGACATCGCGCCGCTGCTGGAGCGCCGCGGGCTGGTGCTGCAGAAGCAGCCTTGAGTCGCTGATTTGTCGCGGACTTCAGGCCCTGGCCGCGAGCGCGCCCGGGTAGCTCAGCGAGCTGCCCGTGGCCGACACCGAGAACACCACGCTGGACGTGCCGGCCTGCTGCATCAGCGACGTGTAGAGCGCCATGACACCGCCGGCGCTCCTGGCCGCCTTGGCGGCCTGCGAGATGGCGGCACTCTGCTGCAGCGTCGTCGACAGCTGCAGCGCGTCCTTGGCCTGTGTCGCAATGCGGTTGGCGAACGAGGGCCGGCTGGTGTCGGCCTTCAGGAAGGCCTGCGTGGCGGCCTTGTCGGCGTCGCTGCCCTTGAGGTCGACGCTGCCGTCGCTCTTCACGGTGAACTCGATCGGACCGGTCAGCTTGACGCTGGCCTTGCCCATCGCCGCGCGCAGGTCGGCGGACAGGACCTTCTGGCGGTCCTCCAGCGTCTGGATGGCGTTGGCGTTCTTGGGCGTGCCACTGACCCGCTGCATCGCGGCGGGCGAGATGGCGGCGGCGGTGGCCGACTTGCCATTGGATGCGATGGCCTTGCTGCCGTCCTGCCCCTGGTTGGACAGATAGCCGAGCAGCGCGCTGTTGATGCTGGAAACCATGGTGCCGGCATGTTGCGGCACAGCCTTGCGGCCTAACGCCGCAACAGCGAGGGATTGGCGGCCCTGCTTGGGCGATGCGGCGCCACGGTCCGGTCAAGCCCTTGAGCCGGGCCTGTGCCCTGTGATCCAGCACCGGCCCCGTTCGTCTTGGCGACCCTCGCGTGTCGCCCTGAGGCTCAGGCAGTGTCGCGCGTGCGCTGCGTGCCGGTGAATGCCAGCGCCTGGCCCAGGCACAGAAACGCCCAGGGGCTGACGACGTTGAAGGACAGAAAGAGACCGAGGACGAACGCGACGAAAGCCAGGACGGTCAGCGCGCCGCCGAGGCGTGCGCATTGCTGAGGAGACAGCCGGTGCCGCCAGACCAGGGCCGCCATCGCGGGCACGTACAGCGCCAGCAGACCCGCCTGCACCTCGGGGTGGAGCACGCCTTTGGTGAAGAGCGGCATGTCCGGGGTGCGTTCGGGCGCGAGAGCCCAGTAGCCCAGCACGGCGATGCGCAAGGCGCAGTCCAGCCCGGCCAGCGCCAGGGCGGTCCAGACGATCCAGGAACGCTTCATGGCCACGGCGTCCGTCATCAGAGGCCGATCCAGACCTTGGGCTGCGCCTGCGCGATGCCGGCCAGCTCCAGCACGCGCTCCACCGTCTCGGCGACCATCTCGTCGATGCTCTTGGGGTGGTGGTAGAACGCCGGCAGCGGCGGGAAGCAGATGCCGCCCATCTCCGTCACGGCCACCATGTTGCGCAGATGGGCCAGGTTCAGCGGCGTCTCGCGCACCATCAGGATGAGCTTGCGGCGCTCCTTCAGCGTGACGTCGGCGGCGCGCGTCAGCAGGTTGTCACCCAGCCCGTGTGCGATGGCCGCGAGCGACTTCATCGAGCAGGGCGCCACCACCATCGCGGCGGTCGAGAAGCTGCCGCTGGCGATGCAGGCGCCGATGTCGCCGGGCGAATGCGCATGGTCGGCTTCGGACTCCAGCGACGAGCGGTCCAGCCCCAGCTCGTGGTGGGCGTTCAGGATGCCGGCGGGCGTGGCCACGAGGTGAGTCTCCACGCCCAGCTCCCGCGCGCGCCGCAGCAGCCGCAGCGCGTAGGCCGCGCCGGTCGCTCCTGTCAGCCCGACGACGAGCCTTGAAGCCATCAGGCGGCGAGGGCCTGCTGCAGCTCGCCCGACTCGTACATCTCCATCATGATGTCCGAGCCGCCGACGAATTCGCCGTTGATGTAGAGCTGCGGGATGGTGGGCCAGTTGGCGTAGTCCTTGATGCCCTGGCGCACGGCCTCGTCTTCCAGCACGTTGAAGGTCTTGATGTCGCTGGCACCGGCGGCCTTCAGGATCTGGATGGCGCGGCCGGAGAAGCCGCACATCGGGAACTGGGCCGTGCCCTTCATGAAGAGCATGACGCGGTTGGACTTGACCAGGTCGTCAATGCGTTGCTGAACGTCGCTCATGGGGATCTCGGGTTTTATGAGGAAACCCGGATTATCGGAGACGGCGGCGCCGCGCCGTCAGTAGCTGTACGCCAGGCCCAGTTGCAGCAGGGGCTTGAAGCGCAGGTCGCGCATCGCATCCTCGAAGCCCTGGGCGCTGCTGCGGCCCAGCCGCATATCGCCGACCGTGCCGGACATCAGGCCCAGGTCGGCACTGAACGCGAAGCCGCTGCCCTTGAGCCGGCCCGTGTAGCCGATGCCCAGGTAGGACAGGTTGCCGCTGGGTTCCAACGAGTAGGCGTCCAGCCGGCTGAGCGAGAAGCTGCGCCGGCCGGCGGCCAGCGGGCCGCTGCCCAACGCCAGGCCGCCGCTGCTCTGCGACACGGACAGCGGGCCCAGCAGCAGGCCGCCGGTGGCGCGCAGGCCGCCGTTGACGCCGGACAGGCCGGACTTGGTCAGGTAGTAGTCGCCCAGCAGGTTGGCGCTGAGGATGCGCGAGCCGCCCAGGTGCGGCGTTGCGTCCAGGCCGCCGTCGCTGCTGCTGAGCTGCAATCGGGCCTGCCAGCGCGGATTGGCATCGCTGTCAGCCGAGGCGGACGCGGTGAACAGGGCGGTGAGGCTCAGGACTGCAGCGCTGGCAAGGCGGGACATGGCGGGCTCCTGCGCGGTGCAAGATGGGGCACCGGAGCTAAATACTACGCCGGCCCCGATGACCGGTGAACGAGGAACTGACGGCAAAACCTCACGCAATGGGGTCTTGCCTGGCCGGCGTGGCCGCTCAGGCGATGCCTGGCCAGCGGCCGCCGCTGGCGCGCGCCCGGCCGCCGAGGTCGCGGCGCAGCGTGATGTCCCCGAAACCATGGGCAGCCAGCTGTTGCGCTACCGCATCGGCCTGGTCCCAGCCGTGCTCCATCAGCAGCCAGCCGCCGGCCTGCAGGTGGGCCGGTGCGCCGGCGGTGAGCTGGCGCAGGTCGGCCAGCCCGTCGCCGCCGGGTGTCAGCGCCGTGATCGGCTCGTGGCGCAGCGCCGGCAGGTGCGGGTCGTCGCCGGCGATGTAGGGCGGGTTGCTGACGATGAGGTCGAAGCCTTCCCCGGCCAGCGGCGCGAACCAGCTGCCGTGGCGCCAGTCGATGTCCAGCGCGAGCCTTTCACCGTTTGCGCGGGCGACGGCCAGCGCGTCGGCGCTGACATCGACGGCCGTGACCTGCGCGCGCGGGCAGGCGGCCTTGACGGCAAGCGCAATGGCGCCGCTGCCGGTGCCGAGGTCGACGACGCGAGGCTCGCCGGGCAGGGCGGCCAGCAGCTCCAGCGCCCAGTCCACCAGCGTTTCCGTGTCCGGTCGCGGGATCAGCGTGGCCGATGTGACGGCCAGCATCAGGCCGTGGAAGGGCTGCCAGCCGGTCAGGTGGGCCAGCGGCTCGCCGCCCGCCAGGCGGCGCAGCGCAGCGTCGGCATCGGGCACGGGCGTGTCGCCGTGCGTGACGAGCCAGGTGCGGTTCTGGCCGGTCAGGTGGCCGATCAGCGTCTGCGCGTCGCCACGCTCGATGCCGAGCTGGCGGGCGAGGGCCAGCGCTTCATCGACCGTCATGCGCGGCCGGCCTCCAGTTCGGCCAGCTGCTCGGCGGCCTGGGCGGCCAGCAGGCCCTGGATGACGTCGTTCAGGTCGCCGTCCATGATCTGCCCGAGCTTGTAGAGCGTCAGGTTGATGCGGTGGTCGGTGAGGCGGCCCTGCGGGAAGTTGTAGGTGCGGATGC
>JAYSCT010000117.1:0-14550 GCA_041914785.1 Roseateles sp. | reverse complement strand
CTGAAGATCAGCGAGGGCTGCAACCACCGCTGCTCGTTCTGCATCATCCCGAGCATGCGGGGTGACCTGGTGTCGCGCCCGATCGGCGATGTGTTGAGCGAGGCTCGCGCGCTGTTTGAATCGGGTGTGAAGGAACTGCTGATCGTCAGCCAGGACACCAGCGCTTACGGAGTGGACGTCAAGTACCGCACCGGCTTCTGGGATGGCAAGCCGGTAAAGACCAAGATGTTGGACCTGGTGGCCCAACTGGGCGAACTGGCCAAGCAGCATGGCGCCTGGGTGCGCCTGCACTATGTGTACCCGTACCCGCATGTGGACGAGGTGTTGCCACTGATGGCCGAAGGACTGGTGCTGCCTTACCTGGATGTGCCGTTTCAGCATGCCCACCCCGACGTGCTCAAGCGCATGAAGCGCCCTGCCAATGGCGAGAAGAACATGGAGCGCATCCTGCGGTGGCGGGAGATCTGCCCCGAGATCGTGATCCGTTCGACCTTCATCGCTGGCTTTCCCGGCGAAACCGAATCCGAGTTCCAGTACCTGCTCGATTTCATGACCGAGGCTCGCATCGACCGTGCAGGATGCTTTGCCTATTCGCCGGTGGAGGGCGCCAGCGCCAACGAGCTGGCAGGCGCCTTGCCCGACGAGGTCCGCGAGGAGCGCCGCGCGCGCTTCATGGCCATCGCCGAGCAGGTCTCGGCCGACAAGCTGCGTTCGCGCATCGGTGCGACCATGCAGGTACTGGTTGACTCCGCACCCGCACTCGGCCGCAAGGGGGGCGTTGGCCGCACCTATGCGGACGCCCCGGAGATCGATGGCACCGTGCGAATCCTGCCGCCGGAAAAAGCCAGCAAGACGCTGAAGGTCGGTGAGTTCGCGCGCGTGCGCATCGTCGCGGCTGAGGGCCACGACCTGGTCGGCATGCCGATCTGAAGGAGCGCGCCTTGACCGAGAAGAAGAAGCGCGCCGCCTCGACCGAACAGATCCACCACCCCTACCAGCCGCCCGAAGGCTGGGCCGCCCATCCGGTGGGCGTTTTCAAGGCATCGACGGTCCTTTTCAAGGACACAGCGGACCTGCGCCAGCCGCGGCCGCGCGATGGCCTGAGCTACCGTTATGGCCTGCACGGCACGCCCACGAGTTATACGCTCGGCGCTCGCCTGGCCACGCTGGAAGGCGCCGAGCACTGCCTGCTGACTCCGTCGGGCCTGGCGGCGGTGACATTGGTGAACCTGGCCTTCCTTCGGCCCGGCGACGAAGTGCTGTTGCCCGACAACGTCTACGGCCAGAACCGCTGGCTCGCCCAGGACTACCTGCCGAGTTTCGGCGTCACGCATCGCTTCTACGACCCGCTGAGCGCCGAGGCGCTGCCGCTCTCCGAGGCGACCAAGCTGGTGTGGCTGGAAGCGGCCGGTTCAATCACGCTGGAATTCCCGGATCTCGTCGGTTTGCTGCGCCGCTGCAAGGCGGCCGGCGTGCTCACGGCGCTGGACAACACCTGGGGTGCGGGTCTGGCCCTCAATGCCTTCGAGATCGCCCCCGGCCTGGGGGTCGACATCTCCGTGCAGGCGCTCACCAAGTACCAGTCCGGCGGGGCCGACATCCTGATGGGCGCGGCTTACACCCGAGGCCTCGGGCTGCGTAACAAGCTCGACAACTGTCACGAGCATCTGGGCTATGGGCTCGGCCAGAACGACGTGGAGTTGGTGCTGCGCAGCCTGCCGACCATGGAGCTGCGCTACCGCGCACAGGACGCCACCACCCGGGCGCTGGCGACCTGGATGCAGTCGCGTCCCGAAGTCGCCCAGGTGCTCCACCCGGCCTTGCCTGGCTCGCCGGGCCATCAGCACTGGCTTGCGGTCAGCAGTGGCGGGGCTGGCTGCCTGTTCTCGGTGGTGTTCAAGCCGCAATACGTACAGAAGCAGGTCGATGCTTTCATCGACGCGCTGGAGCTGTTCGGTATCGGCTACTCGTGGGCCGGGCCCATGAGCCTCGCCGTGCCCTACAACATGAGCCAGAGTCGCTCGCTGACCATGCCGATCGCGGCGGGGCCGCTGGTCCGCTTTGCCATCGGTCTGGAGGCCGAAGCCGACTTGCGGGCGGACATTGAGCAGGCGCTGGAGCGGGCGCTGGGCTGACAGAAGAAAGCGGGCTCTTGCCCGCTTTGTCCATCAGTCTTTGCTTGAGTTGGCCGGCACCGCGTGGCGCATCAAACGACCCTTCTCCCTCTCCCAATCCCGCTTCTTCTCTGTCTCGCGCTTGTCAGCCTTGTCCTTGCCCTTGGCCAGGGCGATGTCGCACTTGATGTGGCTGCCCTTGAAGTGCAGATTGAGCGGCACCATGGTGAAGCCCTTCTGCTCCACCTTGCCGATCAGGCGCCGGATCTCGTCCTTCTTCATCAGGAGCTTCTTGGTGCGGTCCGCCAGCGGATTCACATGGGTTGATGCGGTGCGAAGCGGGTTGATGCGGCAGCCGATCAGGAAGAGCTCGCCGTTCTTGATCATCACGTGGCCGTCGGTCAGCTGGACCTGCCCGGCGCGCACTGCCTTGACCTCCCAGCCCTCCAGCACCATGCCGGCTTCGAACTGCTCTTCGATCTGGTAGTCGTAACGGGCTCGGCGGTTTTCAACGATGGACATGGGGTCGGGTGTTGCGACGGATGTCGCCAATAGAATGGCGCCCATTGTATGAAGCACGTCAAAAAGTCCGTCCTGCTCTGGTATTCGCCGCACGAGATGTACGAGTTGGTGACCGACATCGACCGCTATCCGGAGTTTCTGCCCTGGTGTGAGCGCGCCGAGCTGATCGAGCGGCACGAGGGAGGAATGACCGCCAGGCTCAGCCTTGCCTACGCCGGCGTGCGCCATGCATTCACCACCCGCAATGCGCATGAGGTCGATCGCCGGGTGAGCATCGAACTCGTGGATGGGCCGTTCTCGAAGCTGGAGGGCAACTGGATCTTCCTGCCGCTGGGCAAGCCAGGCGCGGAAGGCGCTGCGGCGGGGCCGCAGGCCTGCAAGATCGAGTTCGATCTCTGCTATGCCTTCTCGAGCAAGGCACTTGAGGCGGTGGTCAGCCCGGTGTTCGACCGCGTGGCCAATACGTTCGTGGACAGCTTCGTTCAGCGTGCTGAGAGCGTCTATGGCCCTCGCTGAACACCGGGTGGGGCGCATCCGGGTCGAGCTGGTGTGGAGTCCGGTGGCTGGTGATGTGCGGCATGCCTGGCTTGACCTGCCAGAGGGAAGCACACTGGAGCAAGGACTGCGAGCCTGCGCGGAGTTCGCCGATCAATGGCCGGCGCTGGGCTCACTGGCCGTGGGCGTGTGGGGCAGGGTGCAGCCTCTGAGCCATGGTCTGCGCGACCAGGACCGCATCGAGGTCTATCGGCCGCTGACGGTCGATCCCAAAGAGGCGCGGCGGCAGCGTTACAAGGCGCGCGGTGAGCGCATCGTGTCGCGACATCGACCGCTGGCCGGCAAGACCAGCCGCTAGGACGTCAGCGGCACTCGCTCGCGATGACGGCGCGGGCCCGTTGCATTTCATCCCCCCGCTGCTTCTCGTCCAGAGGAATGGGCTCACCCTGCTCGTTGTTGCGCCGGATCCGGACGCCACTTTCCAGCAACTGCAGCTGGCTCTTGGCATTGCGGCAGTTCTCGGCCCGCATGGCGGCCAGCTTGCGGTCTTCTTCCTTGACCTTGGCGGCCTGCTCCTGCTCTTGCTGGCGTTGGCGTGCCTGCGCCTGGGGATCGGCTCGCGACGCCGCAGCGGCCGGCGCGGATGCGGCCTCGGGGGCGCTGGCTCCAAGCGGGCGCACCACCACCGGCTGGTGGCGCTGTGGCGGCCTCTGGAGGATGTCCTTGTCTGGCGTTCCGCTCGGTGGGGGGCGGTCGCTGTATTGCACGTTGCCGGCGCTGTCTTTCCATTTCCACTGCGCTTGTGCGCCGCTGGCTAGGGTGAGCAACAGCATGAGGCAGAGCGTGGAGGACAGTCTCATAAGGCGGGGCCGCGAGGGCGTTACTGCGGGGGTGCGAACGAGTGTAGCGGCAGGGCTTGCGCTGTCCAACGCGCGAGCGTGAACTGCTTCCGTATAATGCCGCTTTGCGTCTGGAGCTTCCCATATGCGCCTTCTCGGCAAAGCGCTCACCTTCGACGATGTGTTGTTGGTGCCAGCGTTCTCCCAGGTGTTGCCCCGCGACACCAGCCTTGCGACCCGTCTGTCGCGCAACATTCCCCTGAACCTGCCGCTGGTGTCCGCCGCGATGGACACCGTGACCGAGGCCCGCCTCGCGATCGCGATCGCGCAGGAAGGCGGCATTGGCATCGTGCACAAGAACCTGTCGGCGGAAGCACAGGCGCGCGAAGTCGCCCGGGTCAAGCGCTACGAGAGCGGCGTCGTGCGCGAGCCGCTGACGATCGGTCCCGACGCCACCGTCCGCGACGCCGTCGAGCTGACCCGCCTGCATGGCTTCTCGGGCTTCCCGGTCGTGCAGGGCAAGAAGGTCGTCGGCATCGTCACCGGCCGCGACCTGCGCTTCGAGACGCGCATGGACGCCAAGGTCAGCGAGATCATGACGCCCGCGAGCAAGCTCGTGACCGTCAAGGAAGGCGCGTCGCTGGAGCAGGCCAAGGCACTGATGCATGCCCACAAGCTGGAGCGGGTCGTCGTCATCAACGACGACTTCGAGCTGCGCGGCCTGATGACGGTGAAGGACATCACCAAGCAGACCAGCTTCCCGAACGCGGCGCGTGATTCGCACGGCGGCCTGCGCGTCGGCGCGGCGGTGGGCTTCGGCGAAGACACCGAACAGCGCGTCGAACTGCTGGTCAAGGCGGGCGTGGACGCGATCATCGTCGACACCGCCCACGGCCACAGCGCCGGCGTGCTGGACCGCGTGCGCTGGGTCAAGCGCAACTTCCCTGGCGTGGACGTCATCGGCGGCAACATCGCCACCGGCGCGGCGGCGCTGGCGCTGGTGGAAGCCGGCGCCGACGGCGTCAAGGTCGGCATCGGCCCCGGCTCCATCTGCACGACGCGCATCGTCGCGGGCGTGGGCGTGCCTCAGATCACGGCGGTCGACAACGTCGCCACCGCGCTGCGCGGCACCGGCGTGCCGGTCATCGCCGACGGCGGCATCCGCTACTCCGGCGACGTGGCCAAGGCCATCGCCGCCGGCGCGGACAGCATCATGATGGGCGGCGCCTTCGCCGGCACCGAGGAAGCGCCGGGCGAGACCATCCTGTACCAGGGCCGCACGTTCAAGAGCTACCGCGGCATGGGCTCCATGGGCGCGATGGCCAAGGGCAGCGCGGACCGCTACTTCCAGGACACGTCGGCCAACAACCCGAACACGTCCAAGCTGGTGCCCGAGGGCATCGAAGGCCAGGTGCCCTACAAGGGCTCGGTCGTGCAGGTCATCTTCCAGATGGCCGGCGGCCTGAAGGCGTCGATGCACTACTGCGGCTGCGCGACCATCGCCGACATGCAGAACAAGGCCGAGTTCGTCGAGATCACGACGGCCGGCATGCGTGAGAGCCATGTGCACGACGTGCAGATCACGAAGGAAGCACCGAACTACCGTAGCGAGTGAGCTACTGACCGCATGAACGGGGCGATCTGCGAATCGCCCCGTTTCTCATTTCAGCACCACGATGAGCCAGCCCCAACAACGCACGCCCGCCATGGGTTTCATCATGGCGGCCGTGCTGATCGACATGATCTCCATCGGCCTGATGGTGCCGGTGCTGCCGCACATCGTGGGCACGTTCACGCAGGGCAACGACGAGCAGACCTCGGCGTTCCTGATGGTGACCATGGCCTTCGGCGTGGCCAACTTCTTCGGCTCGCCGGTGCTGGGCGCGCTGTCCGACCGCTTCGGCCGCCGCCCGGTGCTGCTGATCGGCTTCGCGGGCCTCGCGCTGAGCTTCTTCGTGACGGCGATGGCGACGGCGCTGTGGATGCTGGTGGTCGTGCGCCTGTTCTCGGGCGCGATGCAGGCCAACATCGCCATCGCCAATGCCTACGTGGCCGACATCACGCCGCCCGAGGACCGTGCGCGCCGCTTCGGCCAGCTCGGCGCGATGTTCGGCATCGGCTTCATCCTCGGCCCCGTCATCGGCGGCCTGCTGGGCAACCATGACGTGCACTGGCCGTTCTTCGCGGCCGGCACGCTGGCCGTGCTGAACTGGTGCTACGGCTTCTTCGTGCTGCCCGAGTCGCTGCCCAAGGACCGGCGCAGCCCGTTCGACTGGCGCAGAGCCAACCCGGCGAGCGCGTTGCGCGGCCTGGCGGCGCTGCAGGGCGTGGGGCCGCTGGTGGCGGTCATCGCGCTGTCGTCGCTGGCGCAGTTCACGCTGCACAACACCTGGGTGCTGTACACAAAGTTCCGCTTCGGCTGGGGGCCGCTGGCGGTCAGCTGGTCGCTGCTGGTGGTGGGCATCGTGTCCGTCATCAGCCAGGGCGTGCTGCTCAAGCCGCTGCTCAAGCGCTTCAGCCCGCAGCGGCTGGCCGTGGTCAGCATGGTGTCGGCCTCGCTGGCCTACCTGGGCTTCGGCCTCGCGACCGAGGGCTGGATGATGTACGTCGTCATCGGCCTGAACCTGCTCGGTGGCGTCGGCGCGGCCGCGCTGCAGAGCTTCATCTCCAATGCCGCCGGCGCCGCCCACCAGGGGCGGGCGATGGGCGCGGTGTCGTCGCTGAACAGCCTGATGGCGGTGCTCGCGCCGCTGCTGGGCCTGACGCTGCTGGCCCAGGTGTCGCACCGGCCGCCGGCCGACCTGCTGATGGGCCTGCCCTTCTACACCTGCGCGGCCCTGCAGGCCGCCGCCCTGTTCATCACCCTCCGTTTCTTCCGCAGCCAGCCGGCCCCGCAGCCGGCCTGAAAGACGCGCCATGCAACACGACAAGGTCCTCATCCTCGACTTCGGCTCCCAGGTCACGCAGCTCATCGCGCGCCGCGTGCGCGACGCGTCGGTCTACTGCGAGATCCACCCGAACGATGTGTCGGACGACTTCATCCGCGCGTTCGCGCCCAAGGCCATCATCCTGAGCGGCAGCCACGCGTCCACGTACGAGGACCATGAACTGCGCGCGCCGCAGGCCGTGTGGGACGCCGGCGTGCCGGTGCTGGGCATCTGCTACGGCATGCAGACCATGGCGGTGCAGCTGGGCGGCAGCGTCGAGTGGAGCGACCACCGCGAGTTCGGCTACGCCGAGGTGCGCGCGCACGGCCACACCAGGCTGCTGGACGGCATCCAGGACTTCGAGACGCCCGAGAAGCACGGCATGCTGAAGGTCTGGATGAGCCATGGCGACAAGGTCGCGGCGCTGCCGCCGGGCTTCAAGCTGATGGCCTCCACGCCCAGCTGCCCCATCGCCGGCATGGCCGACGAGGCGCGCGGCTTCTACGCGGTGCAGTTCCACCCCGAGGTCACGCACACGCTGCAGGGCGAGGCGCTGCTGCGCCGTTTCGTGCGCGACATCGCCGGCTGCAAGGGCGACTGGCAGATGGGCAGCTACATCGACGAAGCCGTCGCGAAGATCCGCGAGCAGGTGGGCGACGAGGAAGTCATCCTGGGCCTGTCCGGCGGTGTCGACTCGTCCGTGGCCGCGGCGCTGATCCACCGCGCCATCGGCGACCAGCTGACCTGCGTGTTCGTCGACCACGGCCTGCTGCGCCTGAACGAGGGCCAGATGGTCATGGACATGTTCGCCGGCCGCCTGCACGCCAAGGTCGTGCATGTGGATGCGAGCGAGCAGTTCCTCGGCAAGCTGGCCGGCGTGACCGACCCCGAGCGCAAGCGCAAGATCATCGGCGCCGAGTTCGTCGAGGTGTTCCAGGCGGAGGCCTCGAAACTCAAGAACGCCAAGTGGCTGGCCCAGGGCACCATCTACCCCGACGTGGTGGAGAGCGGCGGCACCAAGACCAAGAAGGCCACGACGATCAAGAGCCACCACAACGTCGGCGGCCTGCCCGAGACGCTGGGCCTGAAGCTGCTGGAGCCGCTGCGCGAGCTGTTCAAGGACGAAGTCCGCGCGCTGGGCGTGGCGCTGGGCCTGCCGGCCGACATGGTCTACCGCCACCCGTTCCCCGGCCCGGGCCTGGGCGTGCGCATCCTGGGCGAGGTCAAGCGCGACTTCGCCGACCTGCTGCGCCGCGCCGATGCGATCTTCATCGAAGAACTGCGCAACACCATCGACCCGGCCACGGGCAAGAGCTGGTATGCGCTGACGAGCCAGGCCTTTGCCGTGTTCCTGCCGGTCAAGAGCGTGGGCGTCATGGGCGATGGCCGCACCTACGACTACGTCGTCGCGCTGCGCGCCGTGCAGACCAGCGACTTCATGACGGCCGACTGGGCCGAGCTGCCGTACTCGCTGCTCAAGCGCACGAGCGGCCGCATCATCAACGAGGTGCGCGGCATCAACCGCGTCACCTACGACGTCAGCAGCAAGCCGCCCGCGACCATCGAGTGGGAGTGAGCGCAGGGCGGGGCCCCTGGCAAGCGCGCTAAGCTCGCAGCTCCCACCGGAGCCTTTCGCATGCGTGCCGCCCTCAGCCTTCTCGCCCTCGTCATCGTTGCCGCCATCGTGCTGTCGCTGGCCAAGAAGCAGGCCACGGCGCTGAAGCCGGCGGCACCCGGCGCGGCGGCGGCCAGCGCGGCGCTGCCGGCGCCGCAGGCCGTGGGGCAGCAGGTGCAGGGCAGCCTCGACGAGGCGGCCCGGCGCGCCGCCGAGGCGGCGGCGTCCGCCACGCAGTGAGGCCGTGCCGGGCCACAAGCTCTTCTTCGCGCTGCGGCCCGACGACGAGACGGCCGAGCGCATCGCGCGCTTTGCGACGGCGGAGCACCAGTCACGCGGACTGCTGCCGCGCCTGCGGCCCGCCCGCATCTTCCATGTCACGCTGCACTACTTCGGCAGGTTCGATGGTGAACCCGACGCGCGCCTCGTCGCCACCGCGCGGCGCGCCGCGGCCGAGGTCGTGCGGCCGGCGTTCGACCTGGGCTTCGATCGCTTCGCGAGCTGGGGTGACGAGCACGCCCGCCAACACCCCTTCGTACTGACCGGCGGCCAGGGCCTGGAGGCGGTGCGCGAGCTGCGCGACGCGCTTGTCGAGCGCCTCGTGGCGCATGGCCTGGCGGCACCCGAGCGCGACGACGAGCCGCACCTGACGCTGCGCTATGACAAGCGCCGCGCGCCGGCCTGGCCGGTCGATCTGCCCGGCTGGGTGGCGAGCGAATTCGTGCTGGTGCGGAGCCCGCAGGGGCTGACGCGGCACGACGTCATCGGCCGCTGGCCGCTGCAGGGCTGAGCGGCGCGGCGTGCGGTCCTACAGGCTCGGCCGCCAACGGCCGACCAGCGTGTGGCGGCGGTGCGGCCACGATGGGCGCTCCTCCCAAGGAGACCTCGCCATGATCCTCAAGCCCCTCATCGCCCTGGTGGCCACGTCGGTGCTGGCCATGAAGCTGGCCCGGCACCTGAATCCGACGCCGCGGCAGCGCCGCGCGAAGGACGACCAGCAGCGTCACCGCGACGACATGCACCGCTGGGAGGGCGAGGGCGGCAATCTGCCGCCCACGCCGCAGCGCTGAGCCGCGTCAGCCGTCCACCACCGCCTGGGCCAGCGCCCGCACGCTCAGCGGCGCCGAGCCCTCGGCTTTGTTGGAGATGGTGACGAAGCAGTCCTGCCCGGCGCCTGCCGTGCCGCGGATGATGCGGGCCAGCTCGGCGCGCGTCTCGGGGTCGGGGTCCAGCATCTCGGTGAACTCGCCGTACTTCTTCTCGGCTTCCTCGTAGCCGTAGGCGCCGTGCAGGCGATTCAGGTTCCAGCGCGCCACCAGCGGCCCGGGCCACAGCGCGCGCAGCAGTGGCAGCTGCTCGGCCAGCGGCGGCAGCTTGGGATGCAGGCCCACGCAGTAGCGGGCGCCGGTGTCGCGCAGCAGCGCGACGAAGTCCGGCGTCAGCCAGGCCGCGTCGCGCACCTCCACGGCCAGCACGCCGACCGGTGGGCGGGGGCAGGCCAGCAGCAGCGCATGCAGCAGGTCGAACTGCTCGTTCATGCGCGCGAGCCGGCCCCCCGGCAGCGGGCTGAGCTGGAACACCAGCGCGCCCAGCGTCGCGCCCAGGCCCTCGTAGGCCGGCTCGATGAAAGTCTGCAGCGCCGTCGCCGGGTCCAGGAACAGCGGGTTGGGCTGCTGACCGCGGCCGTCCTCGTCGCGCAGCAGCGCGTCGGTGACGAGGCTGGGCGCCTTGACGGTGAAGCGAAAGCCGCGTGGCACCTGCTCGGCATGGCGCTGGAACTCGCTGGCGGCCAGAGGGCGGTAGAAGCCCCGGTCGATGCCGACGGCGCGCAGCAGCGGGTGGGCCGCGTAGGCCGGCAGCCCGGTGCGCGACAGCGTGGACTCGCTGTGCCGGCCCGCCCACACCAACCCCTGCCAGCCGGGGTAGCTCCAAGTCGATGTGCCGAGGTGCACCCGCGGCGACAGCCGCTCGGCCAGCGCGATGTCCTCGGCCCGCGGCGGCGCGGGCTGCACGCCGCGGGCGGGCTTGCCGGCGGGCGCCTCGGGCGGCGCGCCGAACAGGTCTTCCATCATGGGCGAACGTCCACGCCTGCGGCCGTCAGCGCTGCGCGCAGCGCGCGTGCGATGGCCAGCGCATGCGGCCCGTCGCCGTGCAGGCAGACGGTGTCGGCACGCAGCGGCACGGTCTCGCCCGTCACCGCCTGCACGGTGCCGTCGCGCACCATGCGCAGCGTGCGGGCCACGGCCTCGTCCACCTCGTCGACCAGCGCGCCGGGCTGGCTGCGTGCCACCAGGCTGCCATCGGCGCGGTAGCCGCGGTCGGCAAACACCTCGGCCACCGGGCGCAGCCCGGCCCGCACGGCGGCGCGCAGCAGCTCGCTGCCGGCCAGGCCGTAGAGGGCGAGCGAGGGGT
Organism: Roseateles sp.; assembly: GCA_041914785.1. Taxonomy (GTDB): domain Bacteria; phylum Pseudomonadota; class Gammaproteobacteria; order Burkholderiales; family Burkholderiaceae_C; genus Pelomonas. The sequence continues at coordinate 3,626 of JAYSCT010000117.1, read as the reverse complement.
CGACGTCCAGCACGGCCGCCGCGATGGCGTCGGCCAGCGCCGGGTCGCGCGCGGCCTGGTTGTAGAGCGCGCCGTGCGGCTTCACGTGATGCAGCGCGCCGCCCTGCGCCTGCACCAGCGCGGCTAGCGCGCCGATCTGGTAGATCAGGTCGGCGCGCACGTCGTCGGGCTTCAGCTGCATCTCGCGGCGGCCGAAGTGCTCGCGGTCCGGGTAGCTGGGGTGCGCGCCGATGGCCACGCCGCGGTCCAGCGCCGCAGCCACGGTGCGCTGCATCAGCCGCGCGTCGCCGGCATGCCAGCCGCAGGCGATGTTGGCGGAGCTGACGAGGGCCAGCAGGTCGGCGTCGTCGGGGGCGCCTTCGCCGAGGTCGGCGTTCAGGTCGACATGCATAGCGCGGTGCTCATCTGGTTCAGCAGCAGTTGTTGTTGCCGGAGGGCGGCCACGGCGTCCTCGCGGGTGCAGCGCTCGAAGCGCAGCGTGGCGCCCAGCGGCAGCTGGGCGAGTTTCCACAGGTCGGCGCGGATGACAACGGCGACCTTGGGGTAGCCGCCGGTGGTCTGCGCGTCGGCGAGCAGCACGATGGGCCGGCCCGACGGCGGCACCTGCACGACGCCGGGCAGCACGCCGTGCGAGGGCAGCTCGGCGCCGCGCTCCCGCACGAGCGCCGGCCCGGCGAGGCGGTAGCCCATGCGGTTGCTCTGCGGCGTGACGGTCCAGCCGGTGGACCAGAACGCGTCGGCCGGGAAGTCGTCATGCTCGGGGCCGGGCAGTGCGCGCACGCTGGGCGTCCACACGGGCGGGCGCAGGCCGACGGCGCGCGAGGGCAGGGCGGCGCCGGCGTTCAGCGGCAGGCGGTCGCCGTCGCGCAGCGCGCGGCCGTCCAGCCCGCCGAAGTGCGCCTTCAGGTCGGTGCTGCGCGAGCCCAGCGCCACGGGCACGTCCACGCCGCCGGCGACGGCCACGTAGCTGCGCATGCGCTCGCGCGGCGCGGCGAGCTTCAGCGTCTGGCCGGCGCGCACGCGCTGGCGCCACCAGGGGCGCACGGCGCGGCCGTCGAGCTGCGCGTCGGCATCGGTGCCGGTGATGGCGACGAAGCTGTCGGCGTGAAAGCGCAGCGTGGCGCCGCCCAGCGTGAACTCCAGCCCCGCCGCGCCGGGCGCGTTGCCGACGAGCAGGTTGCCGGCCTGCAGCGCGAACTCGTCCAGCGCGCCGCACAGGCTCAGGCCCCGGTCGCGCCAGCCGGGGCGGCCGAGGTCCTGCACGGTGGCCAGCGGGCCGACTCGCACGATCTCGATCATGTCGGCATGAAGCGCACGCGGTCGCCGGGCGCCAGCAGCGTGGGCGGCTCGGCCCGCGCGTCGAACAGCGGCAGGGCCGTGCGGCCGATGAGCTGCCAGCCTCCGGGCGTGGCCAGTGGGTAGATGCCCGTCTGCGCGCCACCGATGCCCACACTTCCGGCGGGCACGGCCACGCGCGGCTCGCTCCGGCGCGGTGTGTGCAGCGACGCGTCCAGCCCGCCCAGGTAGGCAAAGCCGGGCTGAAAGCCGAGGAAGTAGACGACGTACTCGGCCGCCGTGTGGCGCTGCACGACCTCGGCGGGGCTTATCCCGCAGTGCGCGGCGACGTCGCCGAGGTCGGGGCCGTCGTAGCTGACCGGGATCTCGACAAGCCGGCCCGGCCGCCGCGCGCGCGGCGGCTGCGCCCACAGCGCGTGGGCCGTGGCCTCCAGGCCTTCGGGGTCGGTCTGCAGCGGGTCGAACACCAGCGTCAGGTTGTTCATGCCGGGGATGAGTGTCTGCACGCCGTCCACCTCGCCCAGCGCGGCCGCGAGCTGCCAGATGCGCTGCTGCTGTTCCAGCGACAGGGGCGCTGGCAGCGTGCAGCACAGGGCTGATTCGCCGAGGGAATGGACGGACAGCTCGCTCATGCCGCCAGCATGCCATGGGTAAACTGCCGCCCCGATGACCGAACCGATCTTCACGCCCGCCGACGAGTACGCGATGCGGCTCGCGCTGGACCAGGCGCACAACGCCTGGCTGGTGGGCGAGGTGCCGGTGGGTGCCGTCATCACGCGCGGCGGCCAGGTCATCGCGACCGGCTACAACCGCCCGATCACGACGCACGACCCGACGGCGCATGCCGAGATCGTCGCGCTGCGCCACGCGGCCACGCTGCTGGAGAACTACCGGCTGCCGGAGTGCGAGATCTTCATCACGCTGGAGCCCTGCGCGATGTGCGCGATGGCGCTGATGCACGCGCGCTTCAGGCGCGTGGTGTTCGCGGCCACCGACCCCAAGACCGGCGTGGCCGGCTCCGTCACCGACCTGTTCGCGCTGCCGCAGCTCAACCACCACACGCGCATCGAGCAGGGGCTGCTGGCCGACGCCTCGTCCAAGCTGCTGCGCGACTTCTTCACCGAGCGCCGCGAGGCCGCCCGCGCGCGCCGCGCCGAACGCCAGGGGCTGATCCCCACCGGCGAAGCCACCCACCTGGACGACACCCCATGACGACGCTCACCCTGTTTTCCCCGGCCGGCGCGGTGCAGAAGGCCGATGCGCTGAAGCGCGCCGCCAGGCGGCTCACGGCGCTGGGCTTCGACGTGAGCATCGACGCGGATGCGCTGTCGCGCCAGCAGCGCTTTGCCGGCGACGACGCCGCGCGGCTGGCCGCGCTGCATCGCATTGCCGACGCGTCGCCGTCCGTCGCACTGGCCTCGCGCGGCGGTTACGGCCTCACGCGACTGCTGGACCAGATCGACTGGGCGCGCATTGCCGGCAGCGTGGAGCGGGGCACGCGCTGGGTGGGCTACAGCGACCTGACGGCGCTGCAGAACGGCTTCATCGCGCGCCACAAGGGCCTGGCGATGTGGAGCGGCCCGCTGGCCTGCGACGACTTCGGCCGCACCGAGGCGGACGGCGGCGTCGACGAGGTGACGCAGGACTGCTTCACCGAGGCGATGAGTGGCGCGTTGGAGGCCGTGGGCTTTCGCGCGCCCAGCGCCGAGTTCGACGGGCTGGAGGCGCGCGGCCGGCTGTGGGGCGGCAACCTCACCGTGCTGTGCTCGCTGCTGGGCACGCCGCACTGGCCCAAGGTCAAGGGCGGCATCCTGTTCCTGGAAGACATCAACGAGCATCCCTACCGTGTCGAGCGCATGCTGCTGCAGCTGCAGCAGGCCGGCGTCATCGACCAGCAGGCGGCCGTGCTGCTGGGCGACTTCAGCGGTGCGGCGAAGACGCCCAACGACCGCGGCTACGGCCTGAAGGACGCGGTCGCCGCGCTGCGCGCCCGCACGAAGACGCCGGTGCTGACCGGCCTGCCGTTCGGCCATGTGCGCACCAAGGTGTGCCTGCCGGTGGGCGGCACGGTGGAGCTGTACGTGCAGGGCCGCGAGGCCATCCTGGGCTGGCAGTCGGACCCGCGGCTGGCCCATGCCGCCCACCACGACCACGGGCCCGACTGCGGCGACGACTGCGGCCACCATCACTGAAGTCACAGGGGGTTTTCCTGGCCGTCTTTACGCGCCGGGACAGCCTGTCTAGATGTCGTTTCCCAAGAGGTTGTTCACCCGAGGTAGTCGGGGAAGATGGAGGTTCTCACGCCAAACCATCAACCCCAAACAACCTCG
>JAYSCT010000116.1:0-14671 GCA_041914785.1 Roseateles sp. | reverse complement strand
TCCAGCCCCCTTCGAACGCTTGACAGCAAACACAGTTGCTCGGGGGACCGACCAGACTCGCTCGCGTTCAGCGATGCGAGGTTGGGCGAGGGGCTCATCCCTTTACGCCGCCGGCGGTCAGGCCGGAGACGATCCAGCGCTGAGCGAGCAGGAAAACCAGCGTGATCGGCAGGCCCGACAGCACAGCCGCAGCCGCGAAGTCGCCCCACAGGAAGCGCTGGTCGTGCAGGAAATACTTGGAGCCGACGGCCAGCGTCAGGTTGCCTTCCTCGCGCAGCAGGATGCTGGCCACCGGGTACTCGATGATGGTGCCGATGAAGGCCAGCACGAACACCACCATCAGGATGGGCACGGCCATGGGCAGCAGCACGCGGGAGAAGGCCTGCCAGTGCGTGGCACCGTCGACTTTGGCGTTCTCCTCGATCTCGACCGGGATGGTCTCGAAGTAGCCCTTGATCGTCCACACATGCGTGGCGATGCCGCCGAGGTAGGCCAGCACCAGGCCGGCGTGGGTCTCGACGCCCAGTGCCGGCACGTAGGTGCCGATGGTCTCGAAGATGGCGAAGATCGCGACCAGCGCCAGCACCGGCGGGAACATCTGCAGCAGCAGCATGCCGTTCAGCACGGGCTTGCTGAAGCTGAACTTCAGCCGCGCGAAGGCGTAGGCCGCGGTCGTCGAGATGGCGACGATGAGGAAGGCCGACGCGGTGGCGATCTTGATGGAGTTCCACAGCCAGGTCAGCACCGGGAAGGGCGGCTGCACGAGGCTGCCGTCGGCGGCCTGGTAGGGGATGCCGAGCGCGAGCTTCCAGTGCTCGAGGCTGATCTCGGTCGGGATCAGGCTGCCGGTGGCAAAGTTGCCGGGCCGCAGCGAGATGGACACGACCGCCAGCAGCGGGAACAGGGTGATGGCGATGAAGACCCACATCACCGCGTGGGCGGCGAAGGTGCGCCAGCGGGCTTGTTTGCCGAGGACGATGGCCATGATTACTTCTGAGCTTTCGCGCTGAGGCGCAGGTTGATCAACGACAGCGCCGCCACCAGGAAGAAGATCAGCGTCGAGATCGCCGCGGCGAGGCCGAAGTCGGAGCCCGAGTCGCGGAAGGCGATGCGGTAGGTGTAGCTGACGAGGATGTCCGTCTGGCCCGCGGGCAGCTTGGTGGACAGGAAGTCCGGCCGGCCGTCGGTCAGCAGCGCGATCAGCACGAAGTTGTTGAAGTTGAACGCGAACGCACTCACCAGCAGTGGCGCCAGCGGCTTGATGATGAGTGGCGCGGTGATCTTGAAGAAGTTGGTCGCGGGCGACGCGCCGGCCAGCGCCGAGGCTTCGTACAGGTCCGCGGGAATCGCCTTCAGCAGCCCCGAGCACAGGATCATCACGTAGGGGTAGCCCAGCCAGACGTTGACGATCACCAGCATCGTCTTTGCGAGGAACGGGTCGGCAAACCACGCCGGCTTGACGCCGAACAGCGCGTCCAGGATGGCGTTGATCTCGCCGAAGTTCTGGTTGAACAGGCCCTTGAAGACGAGGATGGAGATGAAGCCCGGCACCGCGTACGGCAGGAACAGCAGCGTGCGGTAGGTGGTGCGGTACTTCATGCCCTCCCAGTTCAGCATCACGGCGAACAGCATGCCGATGGCCGTGGCGAAGAACACCGTCAGCGCCGAGAACACCACCGTCCACGTGAAGATGGACAGGAAGGGGCCGCGGAACTCGGCGTCGAACAGCATGCGGGCGTAGTTGCCCGCGCCGATGAAGGCCTTGAAGCCGGGCTGCAGCGTCTCGCCCGTGGCGGACTCGAAGAAGCCGGTGTCGCGGTTGGGCTTGAACACGACGCCGTCGGCAGTACGCGTCAGGCTGCCGTCGGCCGCCGCGGTCCACTGCGGCTTGACGGGGCCGAACTCGCGCAGACCCAGGTAATGCAGCTCGGTTTTGTCCGGCAGCACCAGCACCAGCTTGGCCAGCGCGTCGCGGTGCTTGACGAGTTCGGGCAAGGGCAGGGCGGGGCCCGTGGGTGCGGTGGCCGCGTCGGGCGCCGTGGCGTCCACGCGCAGCGCCTTGCCGGCCCGCAGCGCCAGTGGCGGCGACACCCAGCGCGGCGCCGGCTCGCCCTCCTTGGCCAGCGCCAGGCGGTACTCGGCGCCGCTGGCGTGCAGGCTGTAGGCCAGCACCTGGTCTTCCACCGCGTCGTGCTGCTCCAGCAGGTACTCGCGCACGCGGCTCTCGCTGAGCAGGTGGGTGCTGGAGTAGTTCGTGAAGCCGATCTGCGCCGTGTAGACCAGCGGGAAGGCGATGAACACCAGCATGCCGGCGATGCCGGGGAACAGGTAGCGCCACGCGAAGCCACCGCGGCTGAGGTAGACGTAGAAGCCTGTCGTGAACAACGCCAGCAGGCCCGTGGCCCAGGCGGCCTGGCCGGTGGCGTAGACGACGAAGACGAAGTAGAGGGCGCCGACGATCAACGCTGCGACGGCGGGCCAGTACAGCAGCCGGCCGAGCTTGTCGGCGGTGGTCGGGGGCAGCGTGGAGTACGTGCCCTGGCCGAGGGAGGAGGACAACGCGTTCATTTCTTGTTCAGCAGCATCCGTGCGGCGGCGCCATCCAGCGCATCCTTCGGGGATTGCAGGCCGTTGGTGATGGCTTCCAGCGCCGCGTCCATCGCGGTCCAGAAGCGTCCCACCTCGGGGATGTTGGGAATGGGGGCGCCGTTGCGGGCGTTGACCATGCTGGCCGCGATCAGCGGGTTGACCGACAGCTGGGCGTAGAACGCCTTGTTGGCTGGCACGCCGATGGGCACGTCGGCGTCGAGCACCTTCAGCGCCTCGGGCCGCATCAGGTGGTTCTCGATGAACTCCTTGGCCAGGTCCTTGTTCTTGCTGGGCGCCGCGATCATGCAGCCGAGCACGCCGACGAAGCTCTTGCTGGGCTTGCCGGCCACGACGGCGGGGATGGGCGCCACGCCAAAGTCGATCCTGGCCTTGCGGGCGTTGTCCCAGGCCCAGGGGCCGGAGATCATCATCGCCACCTCGCCGCGGGCGAAGCCCGTTTCCATCTCGGCGTAATTGGCGCCCTTGGGCATGTGGCCGTCGCGGATCAGGCGGTCCAGCACCTCGGCGGCCTGGAGGGCGCCGGGCGTGTTCACACCGACCTGGCCGGCGTCGAAGTCGCCCTGCGCATCACGGCCGAAGATCTCACCGCCGGCGCCGGCCAGCATGGGCCAGGTGAAGAAGCTCTTGTTGTAGTGCCACAGGATGGCGTGCTTGCCCTGCGCCTGCAGCTGCTTGTCCAGCGCGATGACGTCGTCCCAGGTCGCGGGCGGCGTCTTCACGAGGGCCTTGTTGTAGATCAGGCCGGTCGTCTCGATCGCGATCGGGTAGCCCCACACGCGGCCGCGGTAGGTCAGCGCTGCCCAGGCCGTCTCCTCGGACTCGGCCCTGAGCCGCGCCGACGGCCGCAGCGGCGTCAGCAGGCCGGCCTTGGCCCATTCGCCGACGCGGTCGTGTGGCCAGCAGAAGATGTCCGGCCCCTTGCCGGCGCCGGCGGCCTGCTGGAACTTGTCGGTGGGGTCCACCGGATGCTCCACGACGACCTTGACGCCCGAGGCCTTCTCGAACGCGTTGCCCACCGTCTGCAGGCCGTTGTAGGCCTTGTCGCTGTTGATCCAGACGAGCAGGCGCGGCGACTCGGCGAAGGCCGGTGCCGCGGCCAGCAGGGCTGCAGCCCACAGGTGCTTGAGCTTCATGCGCCCAGCTCCGGGGCGGCGAGGCGGCGCAGCGCCAGCCCGTCGGCGTTGAACACGTACAGCGCCTCGGCCGGCAGGTGCAGTTCCAGGTCTTGGTTGCTGCGCAGGCGGTCCGCGCCGTTGCGGCCCTCGAACTGGCAGGTCAGGGCTTCCTCGACGCCGGGGTAGGGGCAGTAGGCGAAGGTGATGCCGCCCAGCGACTCGACGAAGGCCACCGTGCTGTGCAGCAGGTTGCCCTGGCCGTGGTCGCCGCGGCGGATGTGCTCGGGGCGCACGCCCAGCTTGACCTTGTCGCCCAGCTGCGCCGTGCTGCCGTCCACGCGGGCGCGCAGCACCACGCCGCTGCCCACCAGCTTCACGTCGACATGGCCAGGCTCGATGGCCACCAGCTCGCCGTCGATGAAGTTCATCTTGGGGCTGCCGATGAAGCCGGCGACGAACAGGTTGCGCGGGTGCTCGTACAGCTCCAGCGGCGAGCCCACCTGCTCCACCTTGCCGGCGGACAGCACGACGATGCGGTCGGCCAGCGTCATGGCCTCCACCTGGTCGTGGGTCACGTAGATCATCGTGGTCTTGAGGTCTTCGTGCAGCTTCGCGAACTCGTAGCGCATGCGCACGCGCAGCGCGGCGTCGAGGTTGGACAGCGGCTCGTCGAACAGGAACACCTCGGGCTTGCGCACGATGGCGCGGCCGATGGCCACGCGCTGGCGCTGGCCGCCGGACAGGTCCTTGGGCTTGCGGTCCAGCAGGTGCTCGATGTGCAGGATCTTGGCGGCGCTGCGCACGGCCGTGTCGATCTCGGCCTTGGGCACCTTGGCCAGCTTCAACCCGAACGCCATGTTGTCGTACAGGTTCATGTGCGGGTACAGCGCATAGCTCTGGAACACCATCGCAATGCCGCGCTCGGCCGGCGGCACGTCGTTGACGACGCGCCCGCCGATGGTCAGCTCGCCGCCGGTGATCTCTTCCAGCCCGGCGATGGAGCGCAACAGCGTGCTCTTGCCGCAGCCGGACGGGCCGACGAAGACCATGAACTCCCCGTCGCGGATCTCCAGGTCGATGCCGTGAAGGATGCGGATGTCGCCATAAGCCTTCTCCACGCCGGTCAGTCGAACGTCTGCCACTTCTCACCTTTCAGTCAACGGGCGCCGTGTCGTCTGACTACGCCCGCTTGTCTCGCCAAATCGGGCCCAAATTTCGCGTCTTTGCCCGTGTTTGTAGACAATATACATTCCAAGGGCGCTGGAAACAACAGCAAAGACACGGCTGAAATTTCATGAAACCCTTGAAAATCAATGATTTATGAAAGTCACCGGGTTTTCCCGATGTAGTCAAACTACACAACGAGCCAAAGCTGGCCGATACTTCGTTCAACGCTGCTCGTCGAGTAGCATTCTTGCCCCCGTTGCCGGGGGTCGGCACTGATGAACACCCCAACCCGTACCCGCTCCGCGTTGACCGCTCAGCGCAAGCCCAGCCCCAAGGCCGCCACCGCGATGAAGAAGCCGACTGCCCTCTCCGCCGACGACACCGCGCTGCGCGCCGCGTTCGAGGCCGCCTACGAGCGCGAACTGTCCCAATCCAGCCATGGCGCCACGCCGCAGGCGGCGCTGCATGCCGCGGCCATCGCCTGCCGTGAGACGCTGGCCCGCCGCTGGGCCGCGACGCAGGCCGCCGACGCCCAGCGCGGCGACCAGGCGCCGGTGCGCCGCGTGCACTACCTGTCGATGGAATTCCTGATGGGCCGCGCGTTGTCCAACGCGCTCGCGGCGCTGAAGCTGACCGAGCCGCTGGAAGCCAGGCTGGCTGAGCAGGGCACGGCGCTGGGCGACGTGCTGGAGCGCGAGCCCGATGCCGCCTTGGGCAACGGTGGCCTGGGCCGCCTGGCTGCCTGCTTCCTGGACTCCTTCGCCGAGTTGGAGCTGCCGTCGTTCGGCTACGGCCTGCGCTACCGCTACGGCACCTTCGCGCAAGTCATCAGCCAGGGCCGCCAGCTCGAACAGCCCGATGACTGGACGCGCGACGCACCCGCCTGGGAGCTGCCGCGCCACGATGTGCGCTTCAACGTCGGTTTCGGAGGCCGCGTGGAGGTAGACGCCTCCGGCGTGCGCCGCTGGCTGCCGGCTGACACCATCGAGGCCCAGGCCTTCGACTTCATCGTGCCGGCACACCACAGCGAGCGGGTCTCCACGCTGCGCCAGTGGCAGGCCACGGCCGCGCCGATCGCGTTCAAGCCGTTCTGCGAGGGCGACTACGCCCGCGCCGCGCGCCACCAGGTGCTGGCCGACGCGCTGAACTGGGTGCTCTACCCGGACGACTCCACCGAGGCCGGCCGCGAGCTGCGCCTGAAGCAGGAGGCCTTCCTCGTCAGCGCGTCGCTGCAGGACCTGATCGAGCGCCACCTGCGCGAGTTCGGCACGCTGCACAACCTCGGCAAGACCAACGCCATCCACCTCAACGACACGCACCCTGCGCTGGCACCGGCCGAGCTGATGCGCCTGCTGCTGGACGAGCATGGCCTGGGCTGGGACGAGGCGTGGAAGATCACGCGCCAGGCGGTGGCCTACACCAACCACACGCTGATGCCCGAGGCGCTGGAGACCTGGCCCGTGCGCATGTTCGAGCAGCTGCTGCCGCGCCACCTCGAAATCATCTACGAGATCAACCACCGGTTCCTTGAAGAGCTGCAGCAGCGCTTCCCGGGCGACCATGCGCTGGCCGCGCGCGTGTCGTTGATCGACGAAGGCGGCCATGGCCACGGCGAGCGCCGCGTGCGCATGGCGTCCCTCGCGCTGGTGGCGTCGCACCGCGTCAACGGCGTTGCCGCGCTGCACTCGGACCTGATGGTGCAGACCATCTTTGCCGACTACGCCCGCATCTGGCCCGAGCGCTTCCACAACGTCACCAACGGCGTCACGCCGCGGCGCTGGCTGCAGCAGGCCAACCCGGCGCTGTCCACGCTGCTGGATGGCCGCATCGGTGACGGCTGGCGCAAGGACCTGGCACAGCTCGCCGAGCTGAAAGCCCTGGCGGCCGACCCGGCGCTGGGCGAGGAGTTCCTTGCCGTCAAGCGCGCCAACAAGGAGCGCCTGGCCGCCGTCATCCGCCGCGAGCTGGGCATCACGGTCAACGTGGACAGCCTGTTCGACATCCAGATCAAGCGCATCCACGAGTACAAGCGCCAGCTGCTCAACCTGCTGCACGTCATCAGCCGCTACCAGGCCATCCGCGACAACCCGGACGCGAACTGGGTGCCGCGCACGGTCATCATCGCCGGCAAGGCGGCCTCGGCCTACCAGACGGCCAAGAGCATCGTGCGCCTCGCGCACGACGTGGCCCGCGTCATCAACAGCGACCCGCGCGTGGGCGACAAGCTCAAGCTCGTGTTCCTGCCCAACTACAGCGTCACGCTGGCCGAGAGCATCATCCCGGCGGCCGACCTGTCGGAGCAGATCTCGACGGCCGGCACCGAGGCCTCGGGCACCGGCAACATGAAGTTCGGCATGAACGGCGCGGTCACGATCGGCACCTGGGACGGCGCCAACATCGAGATGGCCGAGGCCATGGGCGTGGAGAACATGTTCGTGTTCGGCCTGCGCGCCGACGCGGTCGCCAAGATCAAGCAGCTGGGCTACGACCCGCGCCTGTACGTCGAAGAGAATCGCCAGCTCAAGCGAGTCATCGATGCCATCTCGGCGGGCGTCTTCAGCAACGGCGATACCGAGCGCTACCGCGCGCTGGTGGACAGCCTGCTGCACCGCGACGTCTACCTGCTGATGGCCGATTTCGCCGATTACGTCGCCACCCAGGCCAAGGTCGACACGCTGTTCGCCGACCGTGCCGCCTGGGCCGAGCGAGCCCTGCGCAACATCGCCGGCATGGGCCCGTTCTCGTCCGATCGCACGATCGCCGAGTACGTGGACCGTGTCTGGTCCGTGAAGAGTCTGAACACCTGACGATGCTCACCGAAGCCGACCTCGACGCCCTTCTCGCCGGTCGCCACACCGACCCCTTCGGTCGGCTGGGCCTTCACGCGGACGACTCGGGTCGGCTGTGGGTGCGCGCGCTGCTGCCGGGCGCGTCCGAGGTGGCGCTGCTGGATGCCGGCAGCAAGAAGCACATCGTCGACCTGACGCAGCGCCGCGGCGGCTTCTTCGAGGCGCAGGTGCCGCGCCGCAAGCACCGGTTCGACTACCGGCTCGCGGTGCGCTGGGCCGGCGGCGGGGAGGGCGTCTATGCCGACCCGTACAACTTTTACCCGCAGCTCGGCGACGACGAGCTGAAGGCGTTTGCCGAGGGGCGCAACTTCCGCCCCTTCCTGAGCCTGGGTGCGCACCTGGTGCAGCACGGCGACGTCAGCGGCGTGCGCTTCGCTGTGTGGGCGCCGAACGCGAAGCGGGTCAGCGTCGTCGGCAACTTCAACAACTGGGACGGCCGCCGCCACCCGATGCGGCTGCGGCACATCGCGGGCGTGTGGGAGATCTTCGTGCCGCACGCCGGCGTGGGCGACCTCTACAAGTTCGAGATCGTCAACGGCAACGGCGCACTGCTGCCGCTGAAGGCCGACCCCTACGCCCGCCAGGCCCAGCTGCGGCCCGACAACGCCAGCATCGTCGCGCCGTTGCCCGAGCCCACGCCGCTGCCGCGCCAACGCGAACGCGCGAACCGGCGCGAGTCGCCGATCAGTGTCTACGAAGTGCATGCGGCGTCGTGGCGCCGCGGGGTGTCCGGCGAGTTCCCGACCTGGGACGAGCTGGCCGAGCACCTGCCGGCCTACGCGGCCGACCTGGGCTTCACGCATGTGCAGCTGATGCCCATCAGCGAGCATCCGTTCGACGGCTCCTGGGGGTACCAGACGCTGGGGCTGTACGCCCCCAGCGCCCGCTTCGGCCCGCCGGAGGGCTTCGCGCGCTTCGTGAAGGCAGTGCACGACCAGGGCCTGGGCCTGCTGCTGGACTGGGTGCCGGCGCACTTCCCGGTGGACGCGCACGGCCTGGCCGAGTTCGACGGCACGCGCATCTACGAGTACGCGGACCCCAAGGAAGGCTTCCACCGCGACTGGAACACGCTGATCTACAACTTCGGCCGCACCGAGGTGCGCCAGTTCCTGATCGGCAGCGCGCTGTACTGGATCGAGCGCTGGGGCGTGGACGGCCTGCGCGTGGATGCGGTGGCCAGCATGCTCTACCGCGACTACTCCCGCCCCGCGGGCGAGTGGATTCCCAACATCCGCGGCGGCCGCGAGAACCTCGAAGCGATCTCGCTGCTGCGCGAGATGAACGAGCACGTGGGCGAGGTGGAGGGCGCCATCACCGTGGCCGAGGAAAGCACCAGCTTCCCCGGCGTCTCGGCGCCCACCTACGCGGGCGGCCTGGGCTTTCACTACAAGTGGAACATGGGCTGGATGAACGACACCTTGCGCTACATGGCCGAGGACCCGATCAACCGCCGCTGGCATCACGACAAGATGACCTTCGGCCTGATCTACGCGTTCAGCGAGAACTTCATGCTGCCCATCTCGCACGACGAGGTGGTGCACGGCAAGGGCTCCATGCTGGCCAAGATGCCGGGCGACGACTGGCAGAAGTTCGCCAACCTGCGTGCCTACTACGGCTTCATGTGGGGGCACCCGGGCAAGAAGCTGCTGTTCATGGGCCAGGAGTTCGCGCAGCGCAACGAGTGGAACCATGCCGAAGGCCTGCCCTGGGGGCTGCTGGAGGACGACCGCCACGCCGGCGTGCAGCGCCTGGTGCGTGACCTCAACAGGCTGTACCGCGAGCACTCCGCGCTGCACCGGCTGGACTGCGAGGCCGGCGGCTTCGAGTGGATCAGCGCGCACGACGCCGAGCATTCCATCTACGCCTGGGTGCGCCGCGACGGCACGGGCCGCATGGTGCTGGTCGTCTGCAACATGACGCCGGTGCCGCGCGAGGGCTACTCGCTGGGCGTGCCCGACGGCGTGACCGCCTGGAAGGAAGCGCTGAACACCGACTCCGCCTACTACGGCGGCAGCAACATGGGCAACGGCGTGGCCGCCGCCGGCCTGCCGGTGCAGGCGCAGCCGGCGCATGGCAAGCGGCTGTCCATCACGATCAACCTGCCGCCGCTCGCGACCGTCTTCTTTGTTCCGATCTGAGTCTGTCGTCCATGGCTCACTTGCCTGATCTGCAACCCGGCTGGCACGAGCCGCTGGGCTCCTTCGCGCGTGATGGCGGCGTCAACTTCGCCGTGGCCAGCGACGGGGCGACGCGCATCGAGCTGTGCGTGTTCGATGCCGAAGGCCAGCGCGAGCTGCGCCGCTACGAGCTGGCGGGCCCGCACGACGGCGTGTTCCACGGCTTCCTGCTGGGCGTCGGCCCGGGGCTCGTCTACGGCCTGCGCGCGCACGGCCCCTACGCGCCCGAGCAGGGCCACCGCTTCAACCCGCACAAGCTGCTGCTGGACCCCTATGCCCGCGAGATCGTGGGCCACTTCGGCTGGCGCGCCGAGCACCACGGCTACGAGCTGGGCCACCCCGACGGACCGCGGTCGCTGGACACGCGCGACAACGCCACGCAGGCGCTGAAGGCGCGCGTGGCGCCGCCGCCCGTGGCGCAGGCGCTGCCGCACAGGCCGCGCCGGGCGCCGGCCGAGGTCGTGCTGTACGAGGTGCACGTCAAGGGCTTCTCGCGGCTGCTGCCCGGCGTGCCCGAGGACCTGCGCGGCACCTACGCCGGCCTGGCGCACCCCGCCGCCATCGCGCATTTCAAGCGCCTGGGCGTGACGACGCTGTCGCTGCTGCCGGTGCAGTACTGCATCGATGAGCCCCACCTCGCCGAGCGCGGCCTGCGCAACTACTGGGGCTACAACACGCTGGGCTTCTTCTGCCCCGACCCGCGCTGGGCCCAGGCGGCGCACCGCGGCGACCCCACCGCCGTGACGGCCGAGTTCCGCCAGATGGTGGACGCGCTGCACGCGGCCGGGCTGGAGGTGGTGCTGGACGTCGTCTACAACCACACGCCCGAGGGCAACGAGTTCGGCCCCACGCTGAGCTTCCGCGGCCTGGACAACAAGGCCTGGTACCGCCTCGTGGCGGGCGACTGGAGCCGCTACGAGAACCTGACCGGCTGCGGCAACACGCTGCACGCCTCGCACCCGCGCATCACGCAGTTCGTGCTGGACTCGCTGCGCTACTGGGTAGCCGAGATGGGCGTGGACGGCTTCCGCTTCGACCTCGCGCCCGTGCTGGGGCGCAGCTCGCACGGCTTCGACCCCAACGCCGCCTTCTTCACGGCGCTGCGGCAGGACCCGGTGCTGGCCGGCGTGCACCTCATCGCCGAGCCCTGGGACGCCGCCTACGACGGCTACCAGGTGGGCCGCTTCCCCGGCCGCTTCCTGGAATGGAACGACAAGTTCCGCGACGCCGCCCGCGGCTACTGGCTGAAGGCGGGGCAGGGCGTCGGCCGTGGCGAATTCGCGCGGCGCTTCATGGCGTCCAGCGATGTGTTCCACCACGGCCAGCGCCAGCCCACCGCGTCGGTGAACTTCGTCGCCGTGCACGACGGCTTCACGCTGGCCGATCTGACCAGCTACAGCACCAAGCACAACCACGCCAACGGCGAGGACAACCGCGATGGCCGCGACGGCGAGCTGTGCGCCAACTTCGGCGCCGAGGGCCCCACGGACGACGCGGCCATCAACGCCACGCGCCAGCGCGTGCGGCGCGCGCTGCTGGCGACGACGCTGCTGGCCCAGGGCACGCCCATGCTGTGCGCCGGCGACGAGATCGGCAACAGCCAGGGCGGCAACAACAACGCCTACTGCCAGGACAACCCGACCACCTGGCTGAACTGGGACGAGGCCGACGGCGGGCTGACCGAGCTCGTCGCGCAGTTGCTGGCGCTGCGCGCGCAGGAGCCGCTGCTGCGCCACCCGCGCTGGTTCGCCGGCGGCCCGGGCGAGGCCAGCATCGCCTGGTACGCCCCCAGCGGCCATGAGATGACGCCCAACGACTGGCACGACGCCGGCCAGCGCGCCTTCGGCGCCCAGCTGCGCGAGGCCGGTGCCAGTGCGCCGCGGCTGATGATCGTCTTCAACCCCGACCCCACGCCGCTGCCCTTCCTGCTGTGCAACGGGCCGTGGCAGCTCATCCTCGACAGCAGCGGCGAATCCGCCGCGCCGCTCGTCCTTCCCGGCCAGCCGCTCAACGTGCCGGCCCGCTCGCTTCTCGTGCTGAGACACCAATGAACCTGAACCAACGCTCCTCCGGTGTGCTGCTGCACATCACCTCGCTGCCCGGCCCGCACGGCATGGGCGACTTCGGCCCCGACGCCTACCGCTTCGTCGACTGGCTGCAGGCCGCCGGCCAGCGCGTGTGGCAGCTGCTGCCGACGACGCCCATCGGCCCCGGCGACAGCCCCTACCAGGGCGTGTCCGCCTTCGCGGGCAGCCAGTGGATGGTGGCGCTGGAGCCGCTGATCGCGAAGGGCTGGCTCAGCGCGCCCCAGGTGCCGGCCTTCAATGCCGAGCTGGTCAACTACGGCGAGGTCACGCCGTGGCGTGAGCAGCAGCTGCGCGCCGCGGCCAAGGGCTTCTTCGCCAACGCGGCCGACGCCGACCGCATCGCCTTCGCCAAGTGGTGCCTGGAAGCGCAGAGCTGGCTGGACGACTACGTGCTGTTCATGGCCATCCGCTCGCCGCTGAACGGCCAGCCCTGGTGGGAATGGAGCGAAGGCCTGAAGCGCCGCGACCCCGCCGCGCTGGCCCAGGCCCGCAAGGACTACGCCGACGAGATCGCCTTCTGGCAGTTCGTGCAGTGGCAGTTCGACGTGCAGATCGGCGCGCTGAAGCGCTACGCCAACGAGCGCGGCGTGCACATCATGGGCGACCTGCCCATCTTCGTCGCGCACGACAGCGCCGACTGCTGGTCGCGCCCCGACCTGTACTACCTGGACGAGAACTTCCAGACCACCGTCGTCGCCGGCGTGCCGCCCGACGACCTGGGCCCGCTGGGCCAGCGCTGGGGCAACCCGCTGTACCGCTGGGACAAGATGGCCGCCGAGAACTACGCCTGGTGGACGGCGCGCGTTCAACGTGCACTGTCCCAGGCCGACGTGTTCCGCATCGACCACTTCCGCGGCTTTGCCGGCTACTACGAGATCCCCGGCGACAGCCCCGACGCCAAGCGCGGCGAGTGGAAGACCGGCCCCGGCATGGCGCTGTTCGACGCCATCAGGAAAGCGCTGGGCCCGCTGCCCATCGTGGCCGAAGACCTGGGCTTCATCACCGACGACGTGCACGCGCTGCGCGACGGCTGCGGCTTTCCCGGCATGAAGATCCTGCAGTTCGGCTTCGGTGCCGAGGGCGACCACGAGTTCCTGCCGCACATGTGGCCCACCGCGGCCGTGGCCTACACCGGCACGCACGACAACGACACCGTCCGCGGCTGGTGGAACCAGGCCAAGCCGCGGGAGCGCGCGTTTGCCGGCTCCTACCTCGCCTGCGGCGAGCACGACGTGCACTGGGCCATGATTCGCGCCTGCGCCAACTCGGTGGCCAACATGGCCGTCTACCCGCTGCAGGACGTGCTGGGGCTGGACAGCGCCCACCGCATGAACGTGCCCGGCGTGCTGGGCGGCAACTGGGGCTGGCGCTTCCGCTGGGACTGGATCGGCGCCGAGCCGACCCGCGTGCTGGGCCTCATCACCGCCGCAGCCGGGCGGGGGCCGTTCGAGCTGCTGAAGCTGCCGGCCTGAGCCGCGCGCCGGCCGGCCCTCAAAGGGTGTCCAGCGGGCTGCGCACCGCGCCGCCGCCGAGCTTGAGCACGTGCGTGTAGATCATGGTCGTGGCCACGTCCGCGTGGCCCAGCAACTCCTGCACGGTGCGGATGTCGCTGCCTGACTGGAGCAGGTGAGTTGCGAAGCAGTGCCGCAACGTGTGCGGCGTGGCCGGCTTGGTCAGGCCGGCGGCCTGCACCGCCCGCTTGAACGCGCGCTGGAAGGTCTGGTCGTACAGATGGTGACGCCGCACGACGCCGCTGCGCGGGTCTGTGGAATGGTGGTCTTGCGGGAACACCCAGAACCACGGCCAGCTCGCGCCCATGCGCGGGCACTTGCGCTCCAGCGCGTGGGGCAGTTCGACGCCGGCCGTGCCGGCCTCCACATCGCCCGCCCACACGAGGCGGGCCCTGGCCAGTTGCTCGCGCAGGTCGGCCACGAGCGACTGCGGCAGCATGACGACGCGGTCCTTGGCGCCCTTGCCCTCGCGCACGATCAGCGCGCGCAGCCCGAAGTCGATGTCCTTGACCCGCAACTGCAGCGCCTCGCTGATGCGCAGCCCGGTGCCGTAAAGCAGGCGTGCCAGCAGCGCATGCTCGCCGTCGAGCCCGCCAAGCACCTGGCGCACCTCATCCACCGTCAACACCGCCGGCAACCGGCGCTGCTGCTGCGGATGGCCGATCTCCTTCAGCCACGGCAGGTCCTGGCCAAGCACCTTGCCGTAGAAGAACAGCAGCGCCGACAGCGCCTGGTTGTGTGTTGACGGGGCCACGGAGCGCACGTCTGCGAGATAGGTCAGGAAGGCTTCCACCTCCGGCCCGCCCATCTCGGCCGGATGCCGCAAGCCGTGGAATCGAATGAAGGCCTTGACCCAGTAGGCATACACCTCCTCGGTGCGCAGGCTGTAGTGCATCAGCCGGATGCGTTCGCGCAGCTGGTCCAGCACGCGCGTGGACCGCAATGGCGGCAGATCCACCGAGCGGTCGGGCCGCAGGTGTTTGCGAGGTGTCAGCGCAGGCAGCGGGACTGGCATCATCAGCCTCCCAGCGGGCGCCCAGCCTCGGCGAGAACTTGTAACGGCGCGCCGCTTTTGCAGGAAATTTAATGCTGTATAAAAATAAGGGGTATCTATTTAGCTCCAGCAACCCCGTTGATACTGTGATTTCATCCAGC
>JAYSCT010000115.1:0-14691 GCA_041914785.1 Roseateles sp. | reverse complement strand
GGCTGTTCGGTATGGCCCCTTTAGCACCGCCGAGGAACGGAAGGTCTTGAAGCCGTGCGCGCAGCGCACCTCAAGAACTGACTCCGCGCAACTGTTTGACCGGAGCGTAGCGGAGGGAGTTTTGCGCGGGGCTTCAAGGCCTGAGTACCGCAGGGAACCCCGAGCGCAGCGAGGGGCGGTGCGGTCGGGGCGAGCTTTTTGCCTACTTTTTGGCGGCCCAAAAAGTAGGTCGCCCGCCGGGGCGAAATCCCGGCTACCTACGTGGCGCCAAGCAGGAGCGGCAACACCATGACTGCACCCCTCCTCAACGTCAACGGCATCGAGGTCATCTACAACCACGTGATCCTGGTGCTCAAGGGCGTGAGCCTGCAGGTGGCCGAGGGCCAGGTGGTGGCCTTGCTGGGTGGCAACGGCGCAGGCAAGACCACCACGCTGCGCGCCGTGTCCAACCTGCTGGAAGGCGAACGCGGCGAAGTCACCAAGGGCAGCATCGAGCTGCGCGGCGAGCGCATCGAGAAGCTGTCGACGGCGGGTATGGTGGAGCGCGGCGTCGTGCAGGTCATGGAGGGCCGGCACTGCTTTGCGCACCTGACCATCGAGGAGAACCTGATGACCGGCGCCTACACGCGCAAGGACGGCCGCGCCGCGGTGGCGGCCACGCTGGAGAAGGTCTACGCCTACTTCCCGCGGCTCAAGACGCGGCGCACCAGCCAGGCCGCCTACACGTCGGGCGGCGAGCAGCAGATGTGCGCCATCGGCCGCGCGCTGATGGCCAACCCGAAGATGGTGTTGCTGGACGAGCCGTCGATGGGCCTGGCGCCGCAGATCGTCGAAGAGGTGTTCGAGATCGTGCGCGACCTCAACGCCAAGGAGCGCGTGACCTTCCTGCTCGCCGAGCAGAACACCAGCATGGCGCTGCGCTACGCCGACTACGGCTACATCCTGGAGAACGGCCGCGTCGTCATGGACGGTGCTGCCGCCGCGCTGCGCGAGAACGAGGACGTCAAGGAGTTCTACCTCGGCGTCGGCGGGGAAGGGCGGCGCAGCTTCAAGGATGTCAAAAGCTACAAGCGCAGGAAAAGGTGGCTGGCATGAGCCGCCGAGCGCTGGGCCGCCCCGAGCCGGCGGCACCCCCTTGGGGGGCAGGAGCGAAGCGACGTGGGGGCCGACATGGATGACTCGTGGGACATCGCGCCCCCGCCCTTCAATGCGGACTCGGCGCTGCAGACGATGAAGCGCTTCGTGCGCGACCAGCGCGTGCTGGCCGAACGCGGCGACGCCTGGATGCTGGGCGCCGAGGCGGTGTTGAAGCTCGCCGTCGACGGCACGGCGGTCAAGGTGCAACTCGCCAGGCGACCGGCGCGCACGCCCGAGTGGGACACCTTCACGCTGACGTCGCCCACCGACACGCGCAAGCTGCAGGACGAGATCAAGCGGCGCCTGACGCGCTGGAAGGACGACGAGTGACGGCGGCTTTCTACGACGCGCTGGAGGCGCGCGACCCGGCCGAGCGCGAGGCCGCGCTGATGGCCGCGCTGCCGCTGCAGGTGGCCCATGCGCAGGCCAGCAGCCCGGCCTACACGGAGCTGCTGGCGGGTGTGGAGGCCGCCGCCATCACGTCGCGCGCGGCGCTGGCCACGCTGCCGCTGACGCGCAAGAGCAGCCTGGCGGCCGCCCAGGCAGCGCGTCGCGCGTTGCGGCTGGGCGGGTTTGCGGCCGGAACGCCGCGCCGCATCTTCCAGTCGCCCGGGCCGCTGTACGAGCCCGAGCCCGACGCCGACGGCGCCGACCCCTGGCGCGTCGCCCGGGCGCTGCATGCAGCCGGCATCCGCGCCGGGCAGCTCGCGCATGTCAGCTTCAGCTACCACCTGACACCCGCCGGCGCCATGATGGAAGCCGGCCTGCGCGCGCTGGGCGCAGCCAGCTTCCCCGGCGGCGTCGGCAACACCGAGCTGCAGCTGCAGGCCGTGCTGGACCTGCAGCCCGAGGCCTACGCCGGCACGCCCAGCTTCCTGCGCATCCTGCTGGAGAAGGCGGCCGAGGCCGGCCATGCCTTGCCGTCGCTGAAGCGCGCGCTCGTCAGCGGCGAGGCCTGCCCGCCGCCGCTGGTCGCGTGGTTCGCCGAGCGCGGCGTGGACGCCTACCAGTGCTATGCCACGGCCGACCTGGGCCTCATCGCCTACCAGACCGCGGCGCGCGACGGGCTGGTGGTGGACGAGGGCGTCATCGTCGAGATCGTGCGGCCCGGCTCCGGCGAGCCGCTGCCCGATGGCGAGGTCGGCGAGGTCGTCGTGACGACGCTGTCGCCCGGCTACCCGCTGATCCGCTTCGCCACCGGCGACCTGTCGGCCGTGCTGCCGGGGGCCAGTCCTTGCGGCCGCACCAATCAGCGCCTGCGCGGCTGGCTGGGCCGGGCCGACCAGTCGGCCAAGGTGCGCGGCATGTTCGTGCATGCGGGGCAGGTGGCCGACCTCGTCAAGCGCCACCCGGAGGTGCGGCGCGCGCGGCTGGTCGTCAGCGGCGAGCTGGCGCAGGATCAGGTCGTGCTGCAGGTGGAAATGTGGAAACCCACAACCCCGGCGCTCGTGGAAAGCCTGATGCTGACCGCCAGAGACCTGACCAAACTGCGGGTTGAGATAGAACCGCTGCCGGAGGGCAGCCTGCCCAACGACGGCAAACTCATCGAAGACCGTCGCTAACCGCTGGAGACATTGATGCGCACCTCATTCAAGCTGGCCGCCAGCCTGCTCGCCACCCTGGCCGCCGTGCCTGCCCTGGCCGAGTACCCGGACAAGCCCATCACGCTGGTCGTGCCGTTCACCGCCGGCGGCCCCACCGACAAAGTCGGCCGGGACCTGGCCGAGGCGCTGCGCAAGCCGCTGGGCGCCACCATCATCATCGAGAACGTCGGCGGCGTCGGTGGCACGCTGGGCGCCAACAAGGTGGCCAAGGCCTCGCCCGACGGCTATACGCTGCTGCTGCACCACATCGGCATCGCCAGCGCCACGGCGCTGTACCGCACGCTGCCGTACAAGACGCTGGAGGACTTCGAGTACCTCGGCATGGTCAACGAAGTGCCGATGACGCTGATCGGCCGCCCCGACCTGCCGGCCAACAGCTACGCCGACCTCGCCAAGTGGATGGCCAGCAACAAGGGCAAGATCAACCTCGCCAACGCCGGGGTGGGCTCGGCCTCGCACCTGTGCGGGCTGCTGTTCCAGCAAGCCGTGCAGATCGACATGACCACCGTGCCCTACAAGGGCACCGCACCGGCCATGAACGACCTGCTGGGCAGCCAGGTCGACATCATGTGCGACCAGACCACCAATACCACCGGGCAGATCGAGTCGGGCAAAGTCAAGGCCTTCGCCGTCATGTCGTCCAAGCGCCTGACCAGCGGTTCGCTGGCCAAGCTGCCGACGGCCGACGAGTCCGGCCTGAAGGGCTTCAACCTGACGATCTGGCACGGCCTGTACGCGCCCAAGGGCACGCCCAAGGCGGTGCTGGACAAGGTCAACACCGCGCTGCGCGCGGCGCTGAAGGATGCCGACTTCCAGAAGCGCCAGGCGGCGCTGGGCGCGGTGGTCGTGGCCGACGGCCGCGTCGCCCCGGCCGAGCACAAGAAGTTCGTCGAGGCGGAGATCAACAAGCTGGGGCCCGTCATCAAGGCGGCTGGCATCTACGCCGACTGAAGCCGGCGCGGCGCCCCTGTCCAGGGGCCGAACGAACAGGGGCTCGTGCCCCTGTTTTCATGGGGCGTTGATCTTGTCGACCACCAGCCGGTGCTCGCCGTCCAGCACCCACACGTTCTCGTAGTCCACCTCGAACAGGTGCCCGTCCGGGTCGGTGAAGTAGCCGGCCACGCCCCAGTGCGTGCGGGTGGCGGGCTTCACGAGCCGGCCGCCGGCGGCGACGGCGCGTGCGAGGATGGCCGGCACCTCGTCGGGCGTCTTCGCGATGTGGATCAGCCCCACGCCCGCGAAGCCCGTGCCGTGCGGTGAATCGAACTGTGCGTCCTTCGCGAAGTCCGCGCGCGAGATCAGGCACAGCGCGGAGCCGCCCAGGTCGAACTTGACGAAGCCGTCGTTACCGGTGGGGGAACGCCGCCAGCCCAGTGCCTCGTAGAACGCCGCCGAGCGCGCCACGCTGTCCACGCCCAGCAGCACGAGATGCAGCCGCTGGCTCGGCGCAAGGGCGGCCGTGGCTTCGAAAACGGTTCCGACGGGTTGATCCAGCATCGCTCGCTTCAGGAGGGTTGGCGAAGGCGCTGATGCTAGCCACGCCCGCCACGGCCGGGCGGCAGCCGGCGCACCACCGGTGCCAGGTGTTGCCATGACGCTGGCAGCAGGCCGCGCACCGTCTGTTGCTGGCGGCCCACGGCAGCCGCCCGCCGGGTAAACACGCTGTTGACTCGACCCGGGCACGTCGACAAAATGCCTTGTAAACGTTTACATGACGTCGGCAGGTGCAAGCCCAGTCGACCTTGCGGATGAGACAACCGTTCCCGCCCGGCTTCCTGTGGGGCTGCGCCACCTCTGCCTACCAGATCGAAGGCTCGCCGCTGGCCGATGGCGCCGGCGTGAGCAACTGGCACCGCTTCGTGCGCACGCCGGGCCGCGTGCTGGGCGGCGACACGGGCGACGTCGCCTGCGACCACTACCGCCGCATGAAGGACGACGTCGCGCTGATGCGCGCGCTGGGCCTGACGGCCTACCGCTTCAGCATCGCGTGGAACCGCGTCATGCCCGACGGCCGCGGCCGCGTGAACGCTGCCGGCCTGGGCTTCTACGAGCGGCTGGTGGACGAGCTGCTGGCCGCCGGCATCACGCCGATGGCGACGCTGCACCACTGGGACCTGCCCGCCGCGCTGGACGACCGCGGCGGCTGGCTCAACCCCGACATGCCCGGCTGGTTTGCCGACTACGCGCAGGTCTGCTTCAACGCGCTGGATGACCGCGTGCCGCTGTGGGCCACGCTCAACGAGCCCTGGGTCATCGCCGACCAGGGCTTTGTGCACGGTGCGCTGGCGCCCGGGCACAAGAGCACCTTCGAGGCCGCCATCGTCGCGCACCGGCTGATGCAGGCGCATGCCGCGGCCGTGCAGGCCTACCGCGCGGTGGGCCGCCACCGCATCGGCCTCGTCGTCAACATCGAGCCCAAGCACGTGGCTGCCGACGCGACCGACGCCGACCGCCACGCCGCCCGCCTGGCCGACGCGTACATGAACCGCCAGTACCTCGACCCCGCGCTGCTGGGCACCTACCCCGACGAGCTGCGCGAGGTGTTCGGCGAGGCCTGGCCCGACTGGCCGGCCGCCGAGGTCGAGGTGCTGAGAACCCCCGTCGACTTCCTCGGCCTGAACTACTACACCCGCGCCGTCGTCCGCCACGACGCCACCGCCTGGCCGGTGCCCGCCGCGCCGCAGCGCCAGCCGGGTGGCATCTACACCGAGACCGGCTGGGAGCTGCACCCGCAGAGCCTGGCCGACACGCTGGTGTGGATGCACGAGCGCTACGGCGGCCTGCCGCTGTACGTCACCGAGAACGGCGCCGCCTTCTACGACCCGCCCACCGCCATCGCCGGCGAGGTCAACGACCCGCTGCGCGTGCACTACCTGCGCACCCACATCGCCGCCGTGCAGAGCGCCATCGCGCGCGGCGCCGACGTGCGCGGCTACTGCGCCTGGTCGCTGTTCGACAACCTCGAATGGGCGCTGGGCTACGCCAAGCGCTTCGGCCTCGTGCACGTGGACTTCCAGACGCTGCAGCGCACGCCCAAGGCCAGCGCGCGCTTCTATGCTGAAGTCATCGCCGCCCACGGCGCCAACCTCTGAAGACAAGATGCAGGCTTCTCCCGCCACGATCAAGGACGTCGCCCGCGTTGCCGGCGTGTCGGTGGCCACGGTGTCGCGCGCGCTCAACGGCGCCGACAACGTGCTGCCCCACACGCGGGAGCGGATCCTGGAGGTGGCCCGCGAGCTGCGCTACAGCCCGTCGGGCGCCGCGCGCAGCCTCATCACGCGGCGCACCGACACCATCGGCGCGCTGCTGCCCGACCTGCACGGCGAGTTCTTCTCCGAGCTCATCCGCGGCATCGACCAGGCGGCCCGCGCGCGCGGCCTGCACCTGCTGCTGTCCAGCTCGCACGACGACGCGAGCGAGGCCGCCGCCGCGCTGCGCGCGATGAACGGGCGCGTGGACGGGCTGGTCGTCATGTCGCCGCATGCCGACGACGACTTCCTGTCGCAGAACCTGCCGCCATCGCTGCCCACCGTGCTGCTGAACTCCGGCGTGCGCGCGCCCTCGCAGCGCGTCTTCGCCGTCGACAACTTCGGCGGTGCGCGCGAGATGACGGAGCACCTGGTGCGCAGCGGCCGGCGCCGCATCGCCTTCCTCGGCGGCCCGGCCGCCAACTTCGAGGCGCGCGAGCGCGAGCGCGGCTACCGCGCGGGGCTGCCGGCCGGCGCCCGGCCCTGGCTCATCGAAGGCGATTTCTCCGAGGCCGGCGGCGAGCGTGCCGGCGCCCACCTGCTGGGCCTGCACCCGAGCGAGCGGCCCGACGCCGTCTTCGCCGCCAACGACATCATGGCCATCGGCCTGCTGGGCGCGCTGCAGGCCGGCGGCGTGCGCGTGCCGGAGGACGTTGCCATCGTCGGCTTCGACGACATCCCCGTGTCCCGCTACGTCAGCCCCGCGCTGACCACCATGCACGTGCCCATCGCGGCACTCGGCAGCCAGGCGCTGGACGCGCTGGCCGCCGCCCTCGACGGCTCCGCGCCGGCCGGCCCCGCCGGTGCCACCGTCATGCCCGTGCAGCTCGTCGTGCGCCGCTCCTGCGGTTCGCGGCCCTGAGACCCGTCCGTTCGCACAACACAACAGGAGACAAGGACATCATGAGCACGCTTCACCCCCGCACCCCCTGGCGCCGCCACGCGCTGGCCTCGGCCGTCTTCTTCGCGCTGGCTGGCGCCGCGTCGGCCCAGCTCAGCACCGCCACCATCAAGGGCCAGGTGCAGGCCGCGGGCAGCGCGCCACGCGCCGGGCTGACCGTGCTGGCCGTCAACACCGCCAACGGCGCCACCTACCGCGCGCAGACGCAGGCCGACGGCAGCTACACGCTGCTGGGCCTGGCGCCGGGCAGCTACGAGATCCGCGTGGGCGACGCCAGGACCGAGCGCATCACGCTGGCCGTCGGCGAGACGGCCGCCGTGGACCTGCGCGTGGGCGCCGCCGACCAGCTGGGCCGCGTCACCGTCGTCGGCTCGGCGCAGCGCCAGGGCGTGCTCGACTCGCAGATGGGCACCAACGTGTCCAGCAAGATGCTCGAAGGCCTGCCGCAGACCTCGCGCAACTTCCTCAGCGCCATCGACCTCGCGCCCGGCGTCGCCTTCCAGACGGACGGCGCGGGCTACACGTCCATCCAGGCCGGTTCGCAAAGCTTTGACCATGTAAACGTCTTCATCGACGGCGTGGGCCAGAAGAACAACATCCAGCCGGGGGGCGTCAGCGGCCAGGCCACGTCGCGCGGCAACCCGTTCCCGCAGTCGGCCATCGCCGAATACAAGGTCATCACGCAGAACTACAAGGCCG
The DNA here is from genome assembly GCA_041914785.1 of Roseateles sp. Lineage (GTDB taxonomy): Bacteria > Pseudomonadota > Gammaproteobacteria > Burkholderiales > Burkholderiaceae_C > Pelomonas. Next base: position 7,102 of record JAYSCT010000115.1, on the reverse strand, counting down.
AGTTCGACCAGGTCAGCAGCGCGGCCATCACGGCCATCACCAAGTCGGGCACGAACGAACTGCACGGCGAGGTCTACGGCGACCGCACCGGCACCAACTGGCGTGCGATGAACATGGCCGAGCGCCAGCGCGAGGCGGCCGGCGTGCCGCGCCCGCCGTCGAGCAAGAACGAATACGGCTTCAGCATCGGCGGCCCGATCAAGCGCGACCAGGCGCATTTCTTCTTCGCCTACGACGGCAAGAACATCGACGACTCGCGCCAGATCGTGCTGCGCAACCGCGACAAGCTGCCCAACGCCGGCATCGTGCCGTCGCTGGTCGCCGCGCAGGGCAACCAGGTCGACACCTTCAAGGAGCACCTGCTGTTCGGCAAGGTCGACGTGAACCTCGACGACGAGCAGCGCCTGAGCGTTTCCTTCCGCGTGCGCCGCGAGGAAGACCGCGTGCCCGAGAACCGCGACCTCAGCCTCCCCGGCAACGACAAGAATCGCAAGAACGACGAGACGCGCCTCGACATCAAGCACGAGTGGGCGCGCGGCCCGTGGCTGAACGAGGCCCGCGCCGGCTACGAGGACTACACCTGGGCGCCGCAGAGCGCCGCCACCACGCCCTTCATCAAGTACAAGGTCGCCAACGATCCCGCGGCGCAGCTGCTGACTGCGGCGGGCGACGTCATCTTCGGTGGCGGCTCGCCCGACGCGCAGCACCGCGCGCAGAAGGGCTTCTCGCTGGCCAACGACCTGACCTACACGGGCATCGCGGGCCACACCCTCAAGATGGGTGCCAAGTTCAAGGCGATGAAGTACCGCCTCAGCGGCACCTACCGCGACGTCGACGTCATCGAGACGCTGATCGACCGCGTGACCGGCAATTCGTATTTCAACGGCACGGCCTGCACGGGCACCAACGTCACCAACGGCGGCCTCAACAGCGACCAGTGCAGGATCGACCGCGCCGTGCCGCGCGGCGCCGTCAACTACAGCAACAACCAGTTCGGCATCTACATCCAGGACGACTGGGCCGTCACCAAGCAGCTGGAACTCAACCTCGGCATCCGCTGGGACTACGAGTCCAACATGCTGAACAACGACTACGTGACGCCCGCCGACCGTGTCGCCGCGCTGCGCGGCCTGGACGTGCCGCGCTGGGGCATCACACCGCCGGCCGGGCAGACGTATGCGCAGTCGCTCGCCAAGGGCGGCGTCAACATCGAGAACTTCATCAGCAGCGGCAACCGCAAGCCCTACAAGGGCGCGTTCGCGCCGCGCGTCGGCGCGTCGTACGACCTGCTCGGCGACCGCATGAGCGTGCTGTTCGGCGGCTGGGGCCGCAGCTATGACCGCACGATGGCCAACTACGCCATCGACGTGCTGCAGAGCAACGCGACGCCGGGCTCGGGCGAGATCCGCCTCATCAGCAACAAGGTCAAGGTGCCGTTCGCCGACCAGTTCAGCGTCGGCCTGCGCCAGGCACTGGGTGAGTGGAACGCCGAGATCGCGCTGAGCCAGATCCACGCCAAGAACCAGTTCATCCAGTACAGCGGCAACCGCGACGCCAACGGCGGCACGGCCAACCAGAGCCCCATCGACCCGCTGTGGAACGGCCCCACCACCTACGGCAACCTCATCCTCGGTGACTCGGTCGGCGAGACCAAGACGCGCTCGGTGCTCATCAGCGCGGCCAAGCCGTACTCGGCGGCGTCCGGCTGGGCGGCCAACATCGCCTACACCTACAGCGACGCCAAGACCACGCACAAGGAGTGGAAGAACGACCCCTACGACTGGACCTACGGCCGGGGCACGCATGGCTGGAACCGTTCCACCGATGCGCCCAAGCACCGCCTGGTCGTCGCGGGTGTGGCCGACCGGCTGCTGCCGTGGGACCTGCAGCTGTCCGGCAAGGGCACCTGGTCCAGCGGCTCGCCGCGCCGCGTGACCAGCTGCGCCGCCGGCTGGGACAAGTGCATCAACGTCGAGGGCAGCGGCGCCGTGTTCCGCCAGGTCGACCTGGGGCTGGCCAAGGCCATGCAGTGGGGCATCCACCGCGTGAGCCTGCGCATGGACGTCATCAACCTGTTCAACAACACCAGCTACGACGGCCTGGACGACTGGGGCGGCGGCCCGGTGCCGCAGGGTGGCCAGGCGAACAAGTACGGTGGCGACAACCTCAACGTCGGCACGCCCAACAGCGTGAAGGACAACGCCCGTGCGGTGAAACTCACCGCCAGCTACGCGTTCTGACCCAGCCCCTCGGGCGCCGGCAGGGGCCGGCGCCCTCAATTCCTGCACCATGGACATGCTGAACCGACGCACTCTGCTCACGCACGGCGCCGGCCTTGCGCTGGCGGCACACTTGCCGGGCTGGGCGGATGCCGCCGCCGCTTCGCCGGCCATTGACGCCTTCCTCGCCGACCTCGAACGCCGCACCTTCGACTTCTTCTGGGAGACGACCGATGCGAAGACGGGCCTGGCGCCCGACCGCTGGCCCACGCCGTCGTTCGCGAGCATCGCGGCCGTCGGCTTCGCGCTCAGCGCCTATCCCGTCGGCGTGGCGCGCGGCTACATCACGCGCACCCAGGCGCGCGACCGCACGCTCACCACGCTGCACTTCTTCGCCAACCTGCCGCAGGGCCCGGGCAAGCGCGGCGTGGCCGGCCACAAGGGATTTTTCTATCACTTCCTCGACATGAAGGAAGGCCTGCGCTTCGGGCGCTGCGAGCTGTCCACCGTGGACACCGCGCTGCTGCTGATGGGCGCCCTGCATGCGCAGAGCTTCTTCGACGGCGACGCGCCCGAGGAGGCCCGCATCCGCAGCCTCGTCGATGAGCTGTACGGCCGCGTCGACTGGGCCTGGGCGCAGGTGCGCCCGCCGTCCATCGGCCACGGCTGGACGCCCGAGAAAGGCCACATCCCGAACGACTGGAAGGGCTACAACGAGGCCATGATGGTCTACCTGCTCGCGCTGGGCTCGCCCACGCGGCCGGTCAAGCCCGAGGCCTACGACGCCTGGCTCAGCACCTACGACGCGCACAGCTGGGGCGAGAGCCACGGCCAGACCTTCCTGCGCTTCCCGCCGCTGTTCGGCCACCAGTTCACGCACTGCTGGGTGGACTTCCGCGGCATCCGCGACCGCTACATGGCGGCCAAGGGCCTGGACTACTTCGAGAACTCGCGCCGCGCCACCTACGCGCAGCAGGCCTACGCCGCCGCCAACCCGCTGGGCTGGCAGGGCTACAGCGCCGAGGTCTGGGGCGTCACCGCCAGCGACGGCCCGGCCGACATCACGCTGCCCTACCGCACGACCGCCGGCAAGCTCGAGAAGCGCCGCTTCATCAGCTACGCGGGCCGCGGCATGGGCGAGCACGATGACGGCACGCTGGCGCCCTACGGCGCGGGCAGCTCCATTGCGTTCGCGCCCGAGATCGTCGTGCCGGCGTTGATGGCCATCAAGCAGCGCTACCCGCACACCTGGGGCCGCTACGGCTTCTGGGATGCCTTCAACCCCAGCTTCAACTATCCCGACGTGAAGCTCACGCACGGCCGCATCGAGCCCGGCAAGGGCTGGGTGGATACCGACATGCTGGGCATCGACCAGGGCCCGCTGCTGGCCATGATGGGCAACCACCGCGGCGAGCTGATCTGGCGCGCGATGCGCAAGAACGCCCACCTCGTGCGCGGCCTGACGCGCGCGGGTTTCTCGGGTGGCTGGCTGGGCTGATGCAGCGTCGCCGGCTGCTCACCGCTGCCGTTGCCGCACCGCTGGCCGGCTGCGCGCGCGACCGCGGCACCACCACGCTGCGCTTCTGGGCCATGGGGCGGGAAGCCGAGGTGGCGGCCGAGCTGATCGCCGGCTTCGAGCGCGAGCGCCCCGGCGTGCGCGTGAAGGTGGAGCAGCTGCCGTGGACGGCCGCGCACGAGAAGCTGCTGACGGCGTTCGCCGGTGACGCCACACCCGACCTCGCCCAGGTCGGCAACACCTGGCTGCCCGAGATGCAGGCGCTGGGCGCGCTGGAGCCGCTGGACCCCTGGATCGCGCGCACGCCGGCGCTGCAGGCCAGCGACTACTTCGACGGCATCTGGGCCACCAACGCGCCGGCCGGCCAGCGCGTCGGCCTGCCCTGGTATGTCGACACGCGGCTGCTGTTCGTGCGCCACGACCTGCTGGCGCAGGCGGGCATCGCGCGCGAGCCGCGGAACTGGAGCGAATGGCGCGCCGCTCTGGCACGCCTGCGCGAGCACGGCATGGCCACGCCGCTGCTGCTGCCCACCAACGAGTTCGAGCCGCTGCTGGCGCTGGCGCTGCAGCAGCCCGCCGAGGTGCTGCGCGAGGGCGGGCGCTTCGGCAACTTCTCGTCACCCGACTTCCGACGCGCCTTGGGCTTCTACGCCGAGCGCTTCGCGCGCGGTGACGCGCCGGGCCTCACCAACAACCAGGTCGCCAACGTGTGGCAGGAGTTCGGCCGCGGCACGTTCGCGTTCTACATCTCCGGGCCCTGGAACATCGGCGAGTTCAAGCGCCGTTTGCCGGCCGACCTGGCCGATGCGTGGAGCACCGCCGAGCTGCCCGGGCCCGACGGGCTGGGCGCGTCCATCGCCGGCGGCGCCAGCCTGGCGATGTTCAGGCGCTCGCGCCACAAGCCCGAGGCCTGGGCGCTCATCAGCTACCTGAGCCGGCCCGACGTGCAGCAGCAGTTCTACCGCCTCACCGGCGACCTGCCGCCGCGCCGCAGCACCTGGGCCATGCCGCTGGACGGCGGCGCCACGCTGGCCGAGGACCGCCACGCCGCGGCCTTCCGCCGCCAGCTGGAGCGCGTGCGGCCCACGCCGGCCGTGCCCGAGTGGGAGCGCATCGCCAACGAGATGCAGCTGGCCGCGGCTCGTGTCGTGGGCGGCCGCGACAGCATCGACGTCGCCGTGCGCGGCCTGGATGCGCGCGTGGACGGCATCCTGGAAAAGCGCCGCTGGATGCTGGATCGGGCGTCGTCATGAGACACGGTCGTCGCGAATCCCTCGCCGCCTGGGCCTTCGCCGCCCCGGCCCTCATCGTCATTGCACTGTTCTTCGGCGTGCCCGTGTTCGCCGGCCTGGCGCTGAGCCTGACCGACTTCGACATCTACGCCCTTGCCGACCTGCGCAACCTGCGCTGGCAGGGCTGGGACAACTACGTCCACGTGCTGAGCCTGCCGCTGTTCTGGCAGGCACTGGGCAACACCGCCTACTTCGTCGTGCTGGGCGTGCCGCTGTCCATCGCGCTGTCGCTGGCCGCGGCCGTGCTGCTGCAGTCCAAATTCGTGCGCTTCAAGCCGCTGCTGCGCACGGCGCTGTTTGCGCCCGTCGTCACGACGCTGGTGGCCGTGGCCGTCATCTGGCGTTACCTCTTCCACGTGAAGTACGGCCTCGTGAACTACGCGCTGCAGTCCTTCGGCGTCGACCCCATCGACTGGCTGGGCGACCCGCACTGGTCCATGCCCACCATCATCGGCTTCGCCGCGTGGAAGAACTTCGGCGGCAACATGATCATCTTCATCGCCGCGCTGCAGGCCGTGCCGCACGACCTGTACGAAGCCGCGCGGCTGGACGGCGCGAAGTCCTGGGCGCAGTTCCGCCACATCACGCTGCCCGGCATCGCGCCGACGCTGTTGATGGTGACCATCCTGACGACGGCCGGCTACTTCCAGCTGTTCGCCGAGCCCTATGTGATGACGCAGGGCGGCCCGCTGCAGAGCACGGTCAGCGTGCTGTACCTGATGTACGACGAGGGCTTCAAGTGGTGGAACCTGGGCCTGGCCTCGGCCGTGGCCTTCGTGCTGTTCGTCATCATCGTCGCCGTCAGCAAGGGGCTGATCGCGCTGCAGCGGCGGTGGATGGGGGAGGGCGCATGAAGCGTGTGTTCGTCAATGCGCTGCTGTGGGCATTTGCGGCGCTGGCGATCTTTCCGCTGGTGTGGATGGTCTGCGTGTCGCTGATGCCGGCGGGCAGCGCGTCCAGCCTGCCGCCGCCGCTGATCCCGCACGAGCCGACGCTGGTGCACTACCGCGCGCTGCTGGGCGACGGCGGGCTGAAGCGCGCCTTCGTCAACAGCCTGGGGCTGGCGGTGGTCAGCACGCTGATGTCGGTGAGCTTCAACACGCTGGCGGGCTACGCGTTCGCCAAGCTCCGTTTCAAGCACCGCGAGCGCGTGTTCGGGCTGCTGATCGCGGCGCTGGTCATCCCCGGTCAGGTGGCCATGCTGCCGCTGTTCCTGATGCTGAAGAGCCTGGGGCTGGTGAACACGTGGATGGGCGTGCTGATCCCCGGCATGGCGGGCATCTTCGGCATCTTCCTGGTGCGGCAGTACGCGCGCGGCGTGCCGGATGAGCTGCTGGAAGCGGCACGGCTGGACGGTGCCGGCGAGTGGCGCATCTTCTGGAACATCGTGCTGCCGACGCTGAAGCCGGTGCTGGTCACGCTGGCGGTGTTCGCGTTCCTCGGCAGCTGGAACGACTTCATGTGGCCATTGATCGTGCTGACCGACGGCGACATGCACACGTTGCCGGTGGCGCTGGCGGCGCTGTCCCGGGAGCATGTGCAGGACAGCGAACTGATGATGGCCGGCGCGGTCATCACGGTGCTGCCGGTGCTGCTGCTGTTCGTGGCGTTGCAGCGGTACTACATGCAGGGGTTGTTGATGGGGAGTGTGAAGTGAGCGTGTGTGCTGCGAGTGGCTTTGGCTTTGCGCCGAGGCCCGGCCGGGACGTCGCCCCGGCGGGCGACCTTCTTTTTGAGCGACCAAAAAGAAGGCAAAAAGTCGCCCCTGCTCCGTCGCCCCTCGCTGCGCTCGGGGTCCCCTGCGATGCTCGGACGGCGAGGCCCGCGCGGAACTCCCTTCGCTGCGCTCCGGTCAGACAGCCGCGCGGAGTCAGACCACGAAGCGCGCTGCGCGCGCGCCTCGCCGTCCTGCGCTTCTCGGCTCCTCCAAAGGGGAGTGAAGGAACAGCCAACAGCCAAACCCGACGGCCGGCTGGCGCCGGCTGTTCGTATGCCCCCTTGAGCACCGCCGAGCAACGCCAGCCCCGAAGCCCGCGAGCGCAGCTCGCCTCAAGCACTGACTCACGACGACTGTT
>JAYSCT010000114.1:0-14825 GCA_041914785.1 Roseateles sp. | reverse complement strand
CCACGACCCCTTGGTTCGTAGCCAAGTACTCTATCCAACTGAGCTACAGCCGCTGCAAGCCTCACAGTATAACCAGATTTTCACATCGCCCGCAAGATTTACGGCACGGGCTGTGGATTGCGCCAGCGGGCGCGACCGGCGGCACCCTGCGGCCCGGCTCAGGGCACGCGGGCCGCCGCCTCGAAGCAGCGTGCGCGGCGGGCGTCGTCGCCCTCCTGCTCGGCCAGCACCGCGAGCGCCAGCCAGCTGCGCCGGCGCGCGGCGGCGGGCATGGTCGCGTCTTCGGCGACGGTATCCAGCATCAGGCGCGCCTTGCCCCACAGCTGGCGTTCGGCCAGCGCATGGCCCAGCGCGTAGGCCAGCGCGCGTTCGCGCGGGAAGCGCGACTGGGCGGACTCCAGGCGCTGCAGCCAGTCCGGCCCGCAGCCGGCCAACACGGGCACCAGTGCCAGCGCAAGCTCGGCGCGGTCGTCGGCCTGCAGGTCGCCGAGGTCGTCGAAGAACGGGCGCAGCCAGCCGCGGCCGTCGTCCGGCGCGCCGAGATGGGCGGCGCACTGCGCGGCCCGCGCGGCCACCAGCGGGTCGCGGCGGTCGGCCGGGTCCAGCTGCTGCCAGGCGGTGCGCAGCTGGTCGACGTCGCGGGCGCCGTCCAGCGCCTCGAAGGCCAGCGAGCGCAGCAGCCCTTGAGCAGCCACCTTGGAGAAGGCCTGGTGCTTGGCCAGCAGGCGCGCGGTGCGCAGCGCGTCCAGCGGCTGGCGGGCCAGGCGCGATGCCTGCAGCCTCAGCCGCAGCGCCTGCGTGCGGCGCGCCACGCCAGGCGGCAGTTCGGCCAGCAGGCCGAGCGCGCGGGTGGCGTCACGGTCGTCCAGCGCCCATTCGGCGGCCAGCAGGCGCGCGCCGTCTTCCTGCGCACGGGCGCCACCGGTACGGCGGGCCAGCTCGAGTGCGCGGTTCAGCTGCTCGTCGCGGTGGCGGCGGTCCTGCAGGCGGTGTGCGCTGGCGGCGGCCAGCAGGTGGGCCAGCGCCATGAAGGCCTGGTCGGCGGCCAGCTCGGGCGTGGCGGACTGGATGTTGAGCGCCTTCTGCGACGCCTTCTGCGCGCGGCTGAAACGGGCGCCGAAGAACTCCACGAGCGCCTCGCGCAGCGCCAGCTGCGCGCTGCGTTCGCGTTGCGCCAGCCGCCACTCGCGGGCACGCTTGGGCAGCGTCGTCAGTGCCTCGATGGCCTGGATGGCGGTCACGAGCGCGAAGCAGCTGGCCACCAGCAGCAGCAGGAACAGGTTCAGCGAGATGTCCAGCCGCCAGCTCTTCCAGTAGAAGCTGGCAAGGCCGTCGTTGGAGCCCAGCATCAGCGCCGCGACGACGGCGGCGACGAACAGCAGAACCAGCCAGATGACGAGGCGCATGCTGCCCTCCCCTTCAACGGCCGGCCGCGGCGGCGGTCAGCGCAGCCAGCGTGTCGTCCGGGCGAGGCACGCTGACCTGGCGGGCCTGGCCGGCCACCTGGCGCAGCAGCTCGGCGACGCTCGCGACCTTGCGCGAGCGCGTGTCGAAGTAGCGGCTGAGCATCTCCTGGCTGTCGCGCAGGTCGGACTGCGTGGTGTCGAACTGGCGGCTCAGCAGCGCCAGGCGCGCGTTGAGCAGGCGCAACTTGAGGTTCTCGCGCAGGAAGAAGCTCTGGTCGGGCGAGATCAGCGCGGCCTCGGGGTGCTCGATGCGGGTCACGCGCAGCAGCGTCTTCGCCTCGCCCCAGGCGAGGCCGGTCCAGCTGGACAGCTGCTGCGTGGCCTGCCACCACCACAGCGACAGGCGCCCCTCGGCGGCCGCGGCGGCCTGCTCGCGCTGCAGTTGCAGTGCGCGCTCGCGCTCCTTGGCCGCGGCGTCGGCGCGGCGCTCCTCGCGCGGCGTGGAGACCAGGTCGCCGCCGGATACCAGCGGCAGCTCGTCGGCCATGCGCACGACCTCGTCGAGCTTGATGGTCAGCGTGGAGACGTCGACGGTGGCGACGGCCTTCACGCGGTCCAGGTCGCGGGCGACGGCGCGGCGCACGCCTTCCAGGCGCGGCTGCTTGTAGCGCAGCAGGCGCTCGTCGGCCTGCTTGAGCGTGGCCACCAGCGGCTCGGCGCTGCCGGTGATCTGCGTCTGCTGCAGCGCCACGCGGATGGCAGCCTCGATGTCGCCGACGACGTTCTCGTCGCGCGAGCGGGACATGGACTGGATCAGCTCTTCGAGCTGGCCGCGCTGCAGCGCCACCTCGGCCAGGCGCGCCTCCAGCAGCGAGACCTTGGCGGCCGTGTCGCGCACCAGGTCGGCGGACTGCTTGGCAGCGAGCCGCGCCTCGGTCGCCTCGGCGTGGCTGGTCTCCTGGCGGCGCACGAGCTCCTGCTCCAGCGACTGCTGGCGCGACAGGCTCTGCCAGGCCAGCACGACACACAACAGCACGGCCGCACCCAGCAGCGCCAGCAGCCAGGGGAGCCAGGCTGGCAGCAAAGGGGTGGCGGGGGGCGGCGGGGCCGCGGGCTCGGCCGCGGGAACAACAGCGGTAATCGGCTCGGTCACAGTGCGACGGATTCTGTCAGAGGGCTTTCAGGGCCTGCGTCACCGCTTCGGGGTCGGGTCGCGCCAAAACCACAGGATGAAATCCGGCGGCGCGGGCGGCCTCGGCGATGCGTGGGTGGGTGGCGATGGCGCGCTGGCCTGCCAGCGGCAGGCCCTGCAGGTGGCCCACGGCCTCGGCGCTGCTGAACAGCCAGGCATGGGCGGCCGGCCGGGCCAGCACGTCGGCCAGCAGCGCCTGTTCGGCGGCATCGAAGTGCGGGCCGCTGCGGTGGTAGACGGTGACCGCCTCCACCTGCGCGCCGGCCTCGGCCAGGCGCTCGGCCAGCCATTCGCGGCCGCCGTCGCCGCGCAGCAGCAGCACGCGGGCACCGGCCCAGTCGCGCCGGGGGGCCAGCTGTTGCCACAGATGCTCGGAGTCCAGGCTGGCGGCATCCGCCGCGGGCTGGACGATGAGGGTTGCCGGCACGCCGTGCGCGGCCAGCGCCTGCGCGCTGCCGGGGCCCACGCAGGCAGCCAGCGTGTGCGCCGGCCAGGCGGTGCCGTCGGCGCGGGCGAAAAACTGTTCGACGGCATTGGGGCTGACGAACACCGCCAGGTCCACCGCGGGCAGCCTGCCCCAGGCGGCCTGCACGGGCGCGGCATCGCGGGCCGGCAGGATCTCGATCAGCGGCAGCGCCCCGGCGGGCACGCCCAACGCCGCCAGCCGCGCCAGCCAGGCCTCGCACTGCGGGCGGGGCCGGGTGACGATGAGGGTGGTCATCCGGGCAGGTAGGCGCCGGCGCCGCGCTCGCGCAGCTGCGCGGCGGCCTGCTGGCCCAGCGCACGGGCGCCGGCGACGTCGGTCACGTCGCCAGCGGCCTCGGCGCGCAGCAGCGGCGCGGTGTGCGCCTCGGCATGCCCCAGCGCGGCGGCCAGACGCAGCGTGCCGCCCTGCCAGCGCGCGTGAGCGGCCAGCGGCAGGCTGCAGCTGCCGCCCAGCGCGCGGGACACGGCACGCTCGGCCTCGCAGGCCAGCTGCGTGGGCCGGTGCGCCAGCCGGGCCAGCGCGTCGGCCAGCGCGGCGTCGTCGGCGCGAATCTCCAGGCCCAGCGCGCCCTGGCCGGCGCAGGGCAGCATCTGGTCCACCTCGAACACCGCGCGCACGCGGTGGGCCAGCTCCAGGCGCTTGAGGCCTGCGGCGGCCAGCACGATGGCGTGGTAGCCGCCGTCGTCGAGCTTGCGCAGCCGGGTATCGAGGTTGCCGCGCAGCGGCTCCACGCGCAGGTCGGGCCGCAGGCTGAGCAGCTGCGTCACGCGGCGCAGGCTGGAGCTGCCGACGACGGCACCCTCGGGCAGCTCGGCCAGCGACGCGTAGTCGTTGGACACGAAGGCGTCCCGCGGGTCCTCGCGCTCCAGCACCGCCGCGAGCACGAAGCCCTCGGGCAGCTCCATCGGCACGTCCTTCAGCGAGTGCACGGCCAGCTGCGCGCGGCCCTCGGCCAGGGCCGTCTCCAGCTCCTTGACGAACAAGCCCTTGCCGCCGACCTTGGACAGCGTGCGGTCGAGGATCTGGTCGCCGCGGGTGGTCATGCCCAGCAGCGTGGCGGTGATGCCGAGCTCGCGGCCCAGGCGGGCCTGCACGTGTTCGGCCTGCCACAACGCCAGGCGGCTCTCGCGCGTGGCGATGGTGATGGAGGTGGTCATGGCGACGATTATCGAGGCCATGGCGCGCGGCCTCAGCGCTTGCGGCTCTTGAAGAACGCGTTGAGCGTCAGCCGGCCGGGGTCGGCGAGGTAGCCCGCGCGGGCGGCGGCCCAGCGGATGTCGCCGGAATGGAAGATGCCGCCGTCGTAGAAGATGGCGCGGTTCCAGCGCGCCGGCACGCGGCCGATGACCTCGAAGTAGCGGTTGCTCTCGGTCATGTAGCCGGGCGCCAGGCCGTACTTGTCGCCGAACGCGCTGGCGTCCAGCACGTCGGCGTCGTGCCGCAGGCGCGCCGTGTCGGCCTCCGACATCAGCGAGCGGAAGAACACCGTGCCGCCCAACTGCTCGTCCTTGAAGAGGTAGTGCACCGCGGCGGCCACCGTCTCGTCGGCGGCCATGCCGGAGTCGTCGCGGTGGCAGAGGCGCTGGCGGGCGTCGAGCGTGGCGGGGTCCTGCACGACACGCGAGAACCGCGCCATCGCGCCCAGCGGCGCGCCCAGCTGCAGTGCGCCGCCCAGGCGCTGGCGGAAGAACGCGTCCAGCTCGGCGAGCATGCTGTCGGGCAGGCCCAGCTGCGGGCCGGGGTAGGGATGGCCCGGCACGGGCTTGAAGCGCTGCTGGTCGGACTGCAGCAGCGCGACCAGCGCGTCGGGGTCCTGCGCGAAGTCGTCGACGATGAAGACGCGGGCGCCGTCGGCCAGCGTCATCACCTCCACGCGTGCATCGGGGTTGAGGTGCAGCCGCGGCGCGCCGCCCTGGACGCTGGCATGGGGCGCCGGGCAGAACCGGTCGATGAACTGCTGGTGCGTGGGCAGCTTCATCAGCGTGCGGGCCACGTCCTTGCGGATACCGCCGAGGAAGTCGCCCAGCGAGCGGTCGTCCATGTTGCGCGTGATCGGGTGATGGCTGGCGGGCAGGATGCCCTGCCCCATCATCACCTGCACCCAGGAGTTCTCGGCGAACAGCTCGCCCTGGCGCAGCATGATGCGCGCCGTGTCGCGGAAGTGCTGGATGCGGTGCGCGAGCAGCGGCGGCACGGCCATGTCGCGGCAGCCGCGCCAGAAGGCCGAGTCGTCGCGGTTCGTCACGTGGTAGTGCAGGATGATGAAGTCGCGCACGACCTCGATGGCGTCGCGGGTCTGCAGGTTGTATTCGTCGATGTCGCTCTGGCGCACCCCATCGGTGGGGAACAGCTCGACGAGCCGGGTCAGGCCCTTCTGGATCAGGTGGATGCTGGTGGACTCCAGCGGCTCCAGGAAGCCGCTGGACAGGCCGATGGCGACGCAGTTCTTCTCCCAGACCCGCTCGCGCTGGCCCGGCGTGAAGCGGATGACGCGCGGCTCGCGCAGCACCTCGCCCTCGACGTTGGCCAGCAGCGCGGCCTTGGCCTCGTCATCGCTGACATGCCGGCTGCTGAAGACGACGCCGTTGCCGACGCGGTGCTGCAGCGGGATGCGCCACTGCCAGCCCCAGGGGTGGGCGATGGAGCGCGTGTACGGCACGGGCTCGCCGACACGCGTGGTCTGCACGGCCAGCGCGCTGTCGCAGGGCAACCAGTGCGACCAGCTCTCGTAGCGCACGCCCAGCGTCTCGCCCAGCAGCAGCGAGCGCATGCCGGTGCAGTCGATGAAGAAGTCGCCCTCCACCAGCGTGCCGTCGGCCAGCTGCAGGCCGGTGAGGAAGCCGCTGTCGGCATCCTGGTGGACCCGCGCGATCTTGCCCTCGAGGCGCTGCACGCCGAGGTTCTCGGCGAAGCGACGCAGGTACTGGCCGTACAGCGTGGCGTCGAAGTGGTAGGCGTAGTTGATGCCGTTGTCGGGCAGCAGCGCGAAGCGGTTCTCCATCGCCGCGCGCAGCTCCAGGCAGTAGTCGCCGTAGCTGCTGGCCAGGCCGCGCCGGCGGCCTTCCAGCCAGAAGTGGTGGAAGCCCGCCGTCCAGTGGCCCTGGCCGGTCTTGCCGAAGGAGTGGAAGTAGTCCTCGCCGACATTGCGCCAGTTCTCGAAGCTGATGCCCAGCTTGAAGGTGGCCTGCGTGGCCTGGATGAATTCCTTCTCGTCCAGGTCCAGGATCTCGTGGAGGATGTGCAGCGTCGGGATGGTGGCCTCGCCGACGCCCACGGTGCCGATCTCCTCGGACTCGACGAGCCGGATGTCGACCTGCCGGCCCAGGCATTTGGACAGGCCGGCGGCCACCATCCAGCCGGCGGTGCCGCCGCCGGCGATGACGACGCGACGGATGGGTTGGGACGGGGTGTGCAGGGTCATGGCGGTTCAGCGGTTGAGCCGGTTCAGCAGCATCGCGCGCAGCTGGCGCGCGCTGGTGTCGTTCATTGGCGCGAGGACGCCGCGCGCGGCGGGCGGGATGTGCGCCGCCGTCTGGTCGTCGGCGTCGAACACGTAGTGGTTGAACAGCGCGCGCCAGGCGTCACGCTGGGCCGGTGGCAGATCGCGCAGCGACAGCAGCGCCATCATCAGCGTGTTCAGCGGCGTGTCCATGAACGCCGGCGACTGCCGCCACCAGAAGTTGACGAGGCAGCTGACGGGCTCCAGCGACTCCACGCCATGCCACCACTGGCTCGGAATGAAAAGCGCGTCGCCGGGCAGCAGTTCAAAAACCTGCGCCTGCGCCTGCGCCTGTGCGTACCGCGGGAAACGGTCGAGATCGGGCCGCGCGTGATCCACCAGGCTGATGGGCTGACCGGCCGGCGTCAGGTCCAGCGGCCCCACGTAGAGGTTGGTCACCTGTTCGGGCGGGAACACCGTGAAACGGCGCCGACCGGCAACGACGCAGGCGATGTTGTCGGGCAGGTCGAAATGCGTGGCCACCTGCATGCGGTTGCCCAGCCAGAGGCTCACATGCGGGTTGAACGGGGCCAGCGCAGGCAGATCGTTGGGCGCGCGCAGGCCCGGGAAACAGTAGTCGATGCCGGTGGAGCCGAGGTAGACGGCGTCGGGCGTGCCGGCCAGCAGTTCGTCCAGCAGCGCGCCGAAGGTGTGGGTCTCGCGGCGGAAGTTGAAGTCGGTGAAATCGGCGTTGTAGAAAAAGCGCCCGGCGATCTCCGGCGCACCGCGCCACAGGTTCAGGCGCGCGTCGGCCCCGAAGCCGCGCAGGTAGTCGCAGAACTCGGCGTCCGAACGCAGTGCTGCCTGCACCAACGGCCAGTGCCTCACCAGCCCGCGCAGCAGCACGGGCCGCGTCGACTGCAGCACGTCGGCAGGCACGGCCCCGAGGCCATGGGCACTCACGTCGGCGCGCTCCGGCATGGGCGTCAGGCCTGGCGCGCCAGGTGGCGCTTGATCAGCACCGTGAAATTGGACAGCGACGCGATCGCCATGTAGACGGGCTGAAGGTAGTCGGCCTGGTGCAGCAAGGCCACGGTGGCGGCGTCCAGCGCGGCGAGGCGCTCCTCGTGGATGATGTGAAAACCCACCAGCTGGCCGCGCGAGCCGTCCGGGCGCTCGACGTCGAGCACGAAGGGTTCCAGCAGCTCGTGCCTCATCAGCGTCTGCACGAAATCGGTCGTCGCCTGGAGGCCCTCGTGCAGCGTGCGCAGCACGGCGTTGGCATTCTCGGTGAAGTCGGTCGTGCCGCCATGCGGCAGGAACACGGCCTCGCCCTCGGCGCCATGAGAGATCCGCTTGCTGTCCATGTCGACCATCATGCGCAGCTCGTCGTCGGCGATGCCGATGGAGAACGGCAGGCGCTGCACCGACAGCGGCAGGCAGTCGCCGTCCCAGCCCTGGCCGTCCAGGAACAGGTTCTCTCCGTGTTGCAGGCCGAACAGCGCGGTCGGCACGAAGCCACCCCGGTCGTCCGGCTGGAAGACGATGGGGTAATGCGCCTGGAGCTTGCGGAACTCGTCCACGGTGACGGGCGCCGACATGAAGTCGTCCCCCCATGCCGCGCCGCGCCGGGTGATGACGCGCAGGTCCTTGTGCTGGATGTTGTTGAGCAGTTGCAGCATGGGTTTGGTCGGTGGGTCAGGCGGCCGGCGTCAAGCCGTGCGCGCGGATGTGTTGGATGAGGTCGCGATGGCGGGGCAGGCCACCCAGCAAGCGCCGGGTGATTGTCGTCACGTCCTTGATGCCCGAGCGGGCGGCGGCCAGCCGGTCGGCCCGCAGCGGGCGCGCCGCGGATTCGAACTGCATGCCGCAGAGGATGTACTGGTAGCTCGCGGCGGGGAAGACCTCGTCGACGCGATGGAAGTCGTTGCGCGACGGTGCCCGATGGCGCCACAGCTGCAACAGCTCGCGCAGCGAGCCCGGCTGGGTGGCCAGCGCGCGGTGGTCGCGCCAGTAGTCGACGCCATCGGCGTCATCGCGGCGGCTCAGCACGTAGTGCAGCTTCAGGAAATCGATGATGCGGGACCAGCGGTACGCAAAGGCTTCGTTGAAGCGCCGGGCCACCAGCGGCATGTCGACACGGTCGGCCGGCATCTCATCGCGGATGAAGGCGGCCGACAGTTCGACCAGCGCCAGCGCCGACGCTTCCAGCGGCTCGATGAAGCCAGCCGCCAGCCCGACAGCGACGCAGTTGCGGTGCCAGAACTTCTCGCGATGGCCGGGGTCGAAGCGCAGCCGTCGCGGCGTCGCGTCGGCCAGCGACAGCCCGTTGCGCTGAAGGTGGCGCAGCAACGCGCGCTCGGCGGCGGCGTCGTCCACATGGCTGCTGGAATAGACCAGGCCGATGCCACGCCGCGTGGGCAGGCCGATGTCCCAGGTCCAGCCTTCGGCATGCGCGGTGGAAATGGTGGCCGACGCGAGCGGTGCCTGCGCGTCGGCATGCGGCACCTGCACGGCCAGCGCGCTGTCGTTGAAGAGCACGCCCTTCTCGGAGCGCAGCCGGATGCCGTAGTGCCCGCCCAGCAGCAAACTGGCCAGGCCCGAGCAGTCGATGAAGAGGTCGCCGTCGACGTCGCCATGCCGGCGCGTCGTGAGCGCGGCGATGTCGCCGTTCCCGTGCGAACGCACCGCGGTGAAGTGGTCCACGACGTGACGCACGCCAAGCCTGGCCGTCGCATGCCGCTGCAGCAACTGGCCCAGCTTGACGGCATCGAAGTGGTAGCCGTAGTTCAGGACGCCGCCGAAGTCGGGCGTCGTCGTCTGCTTGGGCGCCAGATGCGCATCGCAGACCCAGGGCTGCGCGCCCACGCTGGCAGCGAAAGGCTGCGCGCGGTCGCCCTGCAACCAGGCCGCGGCCAGATCGGCATCGCCCCAGCCGTGCGGCAGTGTGAACGGGTGGTCGTAACGATCGCCCTCGCCGCCATGCACCCAGCCATCGAAGCGGGAGCCCTGCTTGAAGGCGGCATCGCACTCGCGGATCAGGTTGACCTCGCTGAGGCCGATGCGGCGCAGCGTGGCGCGCATCGTGGGCCAGGTACCCTCGCCCACGCCGATGGACGGCACGTCGGGCGACTCGATCAGCGTGATCTGCAGCGCGTCGGGGCCTTCGCCACCAAGCTCAGCGGCCAGCGTCGCCGCCGTCAGCCAACCGGCCGACCCGCCACCCAGCACCACAATGCGTCGAACCGCTGTCAACTCGGCGTTCATCTCGAAAATGGAGGCAGCGCAGCCACCTTGCAAGCTGCGCTGACCGGGGAATTCTGCAAAGAGATTTGGCCGAGGCAGGCGTTGCGCGCCCACCCCGGCCAATGTCAGCCGGCCGGCAGCCCACCCCGGGGGGTGGTCACCGCACGGCGGAACCTATCGCTCAGAAGCGATAGCGGGCGCCGATCAGGTAGCGGCGGCCGGTCTGCTGCGCCGAGACCAGCATTTCCTTCGTGCGGCTGTGCTGGCGGATGTAGCCGTCGTTCAGGTTCAGCAGGTCGGCCTGGAGGGTCAGGTTCTTGCCGATCTTGTAGCCGACGGACAGGTCCACCTGGCCATAGGCCTCGGTGTAGATCGGATCGTTGGCGTTGTCGTACGTGCGCGCTGCCAGGAACTCGCCGCGCCAGTTGTAGGCGCCGCGAACCGACCACGAATCGTTCTCGAAGAAGCCGACCAGGTTCGCCGAATTGCTGAGTCCGAGCAACGGGGCCTGGGTACCCGTGCTGGTGTTGTTGAACTTCAGGCCGCTCTTGACGTAGGTGTAGTTGCCCGAGATGCCGAAGCCGCTGCTGCCGAACATGTGCTGGAAGTTCAGCTCCAGGCCCTTGACGTTGTCACCTTCACCGTTGGCGTAGCTGTTGATCTGGAACACCATCGGCTGGGCACCGGCAACCGCCCCGGTGATGTCGCCGATGATGAAGGCCGGATTGCTGCCGTCGGTGATCTTCACGCCCGCCTGGCCCGCGTAGTTGTTGAAGATGTAGTTGCGGATGTCGATCGACGTCGTGTTGCCGGCCGCGCGAGCAGCGTTGTAGTAGGTGCCGCTGGCCGGTTGATTCAGGCCGGTGATCGTCGTGGTGACGGTCGTCGCGCCGATGAAGTCGGAGATCTTCTTGTAGAAGGCGCCAGCCGCCACATAGCTCGACTTCGCGTAGTAGTACTCCGCGGACAGGTCCAGGTTCTTGGACTTCAACGGCTTCAGCGTCGGGTCGCCGGTCGAGCCGTTGCCGCCGGTCGAGCGGTTGGCCACCTGGTTCAACGTCACGCCGCCCAGCATCTGGTCCCAGCCAGGACGGCCGATGTTGATGCCGAAGCTGGCGCGCACCTTGACGTTGTCGGCGAGGTCCGCATCCCAGTCGATGCTGGGCAGCCAGTAGGAGTACTTGCCCGACTTGGTGCCGAAGCTGCTGGTGCCGCCGGTCAGGATGACCTCGTTCTCGGCGTTCCAGTTGGTACCGGAGTACGCGGTGACCTTGGAAGAGGACTCGACCTTGGTGGTTTCGTAACGCAGACCCATCGACAGGTTCATCGGGATCTTGGTGTCGAAGGAGTGGTCCCACTGGCCATAGACGGACGTCGTCTTTTCCGTGGTGCGCCAGTCATTGGCACCGGCGGACGAGTAGTCGGGCAGCGCGCGGAAGTAGGCCTCGGCCTGCGCCTTCGTGAACGGCACGTTGCCGGTGCTCTGGGTACCCGTGATCTGCGAGTTGGCCACCGACTGCTTCAGCACGGCGTCGAAGTCGGGCGTGAAGAAGTAGGGGAACAGCCGCGGGTCATCATGGCCGGGAATGCGGCTGAAGTAGCCACCCAGGTTGGAGATGGCCACCGGCACGTTCTTGAACGAGCCCTGTGCACCGACACCGCTCCAGTCACCGTGGAAGTTGTTCACGTTGGCCGCGCGGTTGCGCAGCTTGGAGAAGCCCAGACCTGCGAGCAGTTTGTCATCCGTGCCCAGCTTGTAGGTGCCGCGCGCCTGGAACTGGTCGACCTGCTGGTCGCTCAGGTTGCTGTTGAACTGCGAACCCGTCACCGTGGTCTTGTTCGCGTCATAGACCAGACCCGGCGAGGTCATGATCGGCAGGTCCTTGTCGTAGTACGCGGTGATGTTGCCCTGATTGAACAAGGCCAGATCCAGGATCGCGTACGTGCCGTACGGGCTGTCGGGCGACGTCTTGGCCTTGGAATGGTGCGCATCCAGATCCACGCTCAGCGCGTCGCTGATCTTCCAGTCCACGTTGAAGCCGGTCGAGTTCAGCTTGCTCTTCTGCGCAAACTGGCCGATGTTCATGCCGTAGTCGTGGGTGCCAGGCCAGATCACCGTCTGCACGATGGGTGTCTGGACCGGGCCGGTCGTGAACGTGGTTGCAGGGCTGCCCTTCAGGTCGCCGGAGAACTCGTTGTTGAACCAGGCGGAGTTCTCGGCGTTCTTGGCCTTGACCGTGTTGACGGCCATGGTGTGATCGAGCGTGAACTTCACTTCCTTGGTGGGCGCGAACTGCAGCGTGACCTGGCCGTTCAGCCGCTCGCGGTCGAGCGCCGTGAGCGAGTAACGCATGTCGTTGGTCGTCGCATACAGACCGGTCGGCTTGACCGGGATGTTGCTGGCCGGCGTGACGTTCATGACGTTGGCATTGTTGGTATGCCAACCGTTCTGCGTGTAGGCGTTGTTGGAGCCCGAAGCGCGCTTGGAATAGCTGCCGCTGACGGCGATGCCCAGCGTGCGGTCGCGGAAGGTGTCGCTGTAGATGCCGGAGATTTCCGGCGTCACCTTGTCGCCCTTGAACGAGTCGGGCAGGCGGTTGTTGGAGTCGTCGTAGTTGGCCTTGATACCGATGCTGGCGAGACGCTCGCGCACATCCAGCGGACGGGCCGTCTTGACGTTGATGGTGGCGCCGATGCCCCCGGTGGGCGATTCGGCACGTGCGGTCTTGTAGACCTCCAGCGCCGAGATCGAGTCGGAAGACAGATTGGCGAAGTCGAAGGCGCGCGAGCCGCTGGCGCCTTGATTCAACGGATTGATGACAGCCGTCGGCATCTGGCGGCCGTTCAGCAGCACCATGTTGAAGTCGGGGCCGACGCCACGCACCGTCACCTTGGAGCCTTCGCCGCTGGAGTTGCGGTCGATGGAGACGCCGGCGATGCGCTGCATCGACTCGGCCAGGTTGGTGTCGGGGAACTTGCCGATGTCTTCGGCCACGATGCCGTCGACCAGGCCGCGCGCTTCGCGCTTGAGATTGACAGCGCTGTCAAGGGACTTGCGAATGCCCGTGACGACGACGGTCTCCAGCGACTGGTTCGGCGTCGCCGCCTGCTGCGCCTGCACGGCGCCGGCGCCCGTCAGCAGTGCCAGCGTCGAGGCCAGCGCGACGGGGTTCAGGCGAGCCTGTGCGGCCTGGCGCCGGATCTTGGAAATCTGGGGGTGTTTCATTTGTCTCCTTGCTTGCTTTGGCCCAAGGCCGCTGCGCGGGAAGGCGCTGGCGATGGGTTGTTGATACCAAGTCTGTTAGCGTTAACAAACAGCCTCTGGACAGGGCTGTCACCTCAAGTGCCCGACGTACTGTACGTTTTGCCCCACCGCGTTTTGCTGGGGTTTACGCGAGTTGCAACAGTGACTTAGCGCAATTCGCAACACCCGACCGCAGCCCCGGATGACGCTCGCGCCTGCAGCAGGAAGTGCAAGCAATCGCAACCATCCGGACAAAATCTGGTAGCGATCTCAGCAAGGCATCCCGCTGATCGAAAACAGTCGTTCCGGCAATCAATTGACAACGCTGTCAACGATAGTCGATTCCGTTTGTCAGTGCAATCGGGTTTGTCTGGCAGGCACCGGGATGGCGAAAACGCAACGACACCGCGCCAACGCGGCGCCATCCCGCGGCTGGCTCTTGTGCCGCGTCACCCCGCCCTCGTCACCTCGCCCAACGTCGCCCACTTCGCCCCGCCTGCGCCGCCATGCTTGCCGCCCGCCCGGCGTGCAACAACAGAACCCGCGCCAGCCACGCCCCTGCCGCCGGCACCTCCAGGGGCGCGACATGCCCCACCAGCCTCGCACGCGAGTCGCCACTGCAGTCAGCGCGGGTTTCGACGGCAGGCCCCGCTCGCCCGCGCCAAGCGCAGGGCCTCCGCCTGCGCCGCGCCAGGTCGCGCGCCATGCGCAGCCAGGTGACGATAGGCCCCCGCCCGCTCATACCGAATCTGCGCGCCACCGCGACCCGCGCACCCCAAACTCTGCGTCGCACGCCGCCGGAGACGTAACGCCGCCGTAACCGCGCCGCACTTGCACAACACGGCCTTCGTGCCGCCTGAAGACCTGGGTGCCTGCCCCGCCCCCGCGAGACACCCCCAGAGCACGCTGCGGCCCACCGCCGACCATCGGGCGCGGCCGGACAGCGCCCGAGCCGCCGCCGCCCCGCGCGCCGCCGCAGCGCAGCGCACGCCACGCCGGTGCATGAACCGGCTGCTTCGCGCCTGCGCAAGGCACGCTGTAACTCGAGCAACAACACGACCGCAGCGGGAACCGCGCATCGGAAGAAACTGCTAGAGTCATATTTCGGTAACTTCGTTACCTTTTTGAATCCCGCCACTTCATCGGACGACCCGTCATGCCCTCACGAGCCGCTGCTTCCCGCCCTGATGCCGACAAGAAGACGGACAAAAACGAGCCGTTGGTCGCCGATATCCGCCTGCTCGGGCGGCTGCTGGGCGACGTCATCCGCGAGCAGGAGGGCCGCGAGGTGTTCGAGCTCATCGAGCGCGTGCGCCAGCTGTCGGTGGCCTACCGCCACAAGCACGACAAGGAAGCCGGCAAGCGCTTCGACAAGCTGCTGAAGAGCCTGTCGGGCGACCAGGCCGTCAGCGTCATCCGCGCGTTCAGCTACTTCTCGCATCTGGCCAACATCGCCGAGGACCGCCACCACATCCGCCGCCGCGACGTGCACGAGCGAGCCGGCAGCCTGCAGCCCGGCTCGCTGGCCTACTGCCTGGAGCATCTGCACGAGGCCGGCATCCGCCCGACCGAGATCGCCGAAGTGCTGCAGCGCGGCTTCATCTCGCCGGTGCTGACGGCCCACCCGACCGAAGTGCAGCGCAAGAGCATCCTGGACGCCGAGCGCGCCGTCGCCGGCCTGCTGGAGCAGCGCGACCGCGACGGCACCGAGCGCGAGCAGCGCGAGACCGAGAGCCTGCTGCGCGCCCGCATCACGCAGCTGTGGCAGACGCGCATGCTGCGCTACTCCAAGCTGACGGTGGCCGACGAGA
>JAYSCT010000113.1:0-15003 GCA_041914785.1 Roseateles sp. | reverse complement strand
TCCTCATCATCCGCGAGCTGACCGGCGACATCTACTTCGGCCAGCCGCGCGGCCGTCGCACGGCGGTCGACGGCCACTTCCCGGGCGCCGAGGAGGCATTCGACACGATGCGCTACTCGCGCCCGGAGATCGAGCGCATCGCCCACGTGGCCTTCCAGGCGGCCCGCAAGCGCAACAAGAAGGTGACCAGCGTCGACAAGGCGAACGTGCTGGAGACCTTCCAGTTCTGGAAGGACGTGGTCACCGAGGTCCACAAGGACTACCCGGACGTCGAGCTGGATCACATGTACGTGGACAACGCCGCGATGCAGCTCGTCAAGGCGCCGAAGAAGTTCGACGTCGTCGTGACCGGCAACATGTTCGGCGACATCCTGAGCGACGAAGCCGCGATGCTGACCGGCTCCATCGGCATGCTGCCGTCCGCTTCGTTGGACGCCAACAACAAGGGCCTCTACGAGCCCAGTCACGGCAGCGCGCCGGACATCGCCGGCAAGGGCATCGCCAACCCGCTGGCTACAATCCTGTCCGCTGCCATGATGCTCAAGTTCTCCCTCAACCTGCCCGACGCCGCTGCTCGCATCGAAGCCGCGGTGGAGTCGGTGCTGGCCCAGGGCTTGCGCACGGCCGACATCTGGAGTGAAGGCACCTCGAAGGTCACGACCATCGAGATGGGCGACGCTGTCGTCAAAGCCATCACGACCACCAAAACCATCAAGAGCTGAAGCTCCGTCTCGTCTCGCCCCACCAAACCCGGCGAACGAGCCGGGGCCCAAAGTGGATGGGGTTTGGTGACTAAAAGGATTTGAAGATGACGACCTTGGTAGGCCTCGTAGGCTGGCGTGGCATGGTGGGCTCGGTCCTGATGGACCGCATGACTGCTGAAGCGGATTTCGACCTCATCGAGCCGCTGTTCTTCTCGACCTCCAACGCCGGCGGCAACGCCCCCGCGCAGGCGAAGAACGAGACGACGCTGCAGAACGCGTTCGACATCGAACAGCTCAAGCGCTGCGACATCATCATCACCGCGCAAGGCGGCGACTACACCAACGAAGTCTTCCCCAAGCTGCGCGCCGCGGGCTGGGCGGGCCACTGGATCGATGCCGCCTCGTCGCTGCGCATGAACGACGACGCCGTCATCGTGCTGGACCCGGTCAACATGCCGGTCATCAAGCAGGCGCTGGCGGCCGGCGGCAAGAACTGGGTCGGCGGCAACTGCACCGTCAGCTGCATGCTGATGGGCGTGGGCGCGCTGTACAAGGCCGGGCTGGTGGAGTGGATGTCCACGCAGACCTACCAAGCCGCCAGCGGCGGTGGCGCGCAGCACATGCGAGAACTGCTGACGCAGTACGGCACGCTGAACGCCGCGGTCAAGCCGCTGCTGGACGACCCCAAGAGCGCCATCCTGGAGATCGACCGCCAGGTCATCGCCAAGCAGCGTTCGCTGAGCGCTGACGAGACCGCCAACTTCGGCGTGCCGCTGGGCGGCTCGCTGATCCCGTGGATCGACAAGGACCTGGGCAACGGCCAATCCAAGGAAGAGTGGAAGGGCATGGCCGAGACGAACAAGATCCTCGGCCATGGATCCGCCCAGGCCATCCCCGTCGACGGCTTCTGCGTGCGCGTCGGCGCGATGCGCTGCCACAGCCAGGCGCTGATGTTCAAGCTGAAGAAGGACGTGCCGCTGGCCGACGTCGAGGCCATGATCGCCGCCGACAACGCCTGGGTGAAGCTGGTGCCCAACACCCGCGAGGCGACGCTGAAGGATCTGACGCCGGTGGCCGTGACCGGCACGCTGACGATTCCGGTCGGCCGCGTGCGCCAGCTGGCGATGGGGCCGCAGTACCTCGGCGCCTTCACCATCGGCGACCAGCTGCTGTGGGGCGCGGCCGAGCCGCTGCGCCGCATGCTGCGCATCCTGTTGGATCGCTAAAAACAAAACGGGCCGCGAGGCCCGTTTTTGCTTACGGTCTTTTACGCGTTGACCTAGGGTTCACCCGGGCGTCGATATTGAAACCAAGCGACACATCAGGTAGGCCTTGAGCAATTCCGCGTATATGCTTGATGCCGTTGTGTTTTTGATTCAAAACTCGACGCAGGCCATACCGTGCAGACCCGTGTGAAGACCAGGTTCGCGCAGCGCGTGCTGAAGATCGAGACAGGCGGGGCCCATTGCCCCGCCTTGTTGCTTTGGGGAATGCCTTGAAAGACCACATCCGCGACGCATTCGAGGGAGTCCGCCCGACCGGGTTTGTCCGCCATCACGTGGCGCTGGCCGCAGCGCTGCTGGTGGCCACCGGCGGCGCGCAGGCGCTGGGGCTGGGCAAGCTGAGTGTGCAGTCGGCCCTTGGCGAGACCATGCGCGCCGAGATCGACGTCACCAGCATGACGTCGGAAGAAGCCTCGACGCTGAAGGTGCGCGTCGCGCCGCCCGACACCTACCGCGCCACCGGCGTCGACTACAACGCCGTGCTGAGTTCCACGCAGGTGCAGGTGGTGCGCCAGGGCGGCCGCACGGTGCTGCGCGTCAGCAGCGACCGCGCCGTGCAGGAGCCGTTCGTCGACGTCATCCTGGAGCTGACCTGGTCCAGCGGCCGGCTGGTGCGCGAATACACGCTGCTGTTCGACCCGCCCAGCCTGCCCAAGCCGGCACCGGTCATCACCGCGGCGCCGGCCGTGGCAGGGGCGCCTGCGGCGTCCAGCGAGGCGGTGCCCGCGCCGGCACCCGCCAACACGATGACGCTACCGCGCGCGCCTGCGCCGGCGCCCGTGGCCGCAGCCCGCCCGCCAGTGGCGGCGCCGGCCCCCGTGGCGGTTCGCCCGCCCGTCACCGCCGCGTCAGAGTACCGAGTGCGCCCCGGCGATTCGCTGTCCAAGGTGGCCGGTCGCACGCAGGTCAGCGGCATCTCGCTGGACCAGATGCTGGTGGGGCTGTTCCGCAACAACCCCGACGCCTTCATCGACGGCAACATGAACCTGCTGAAGGCAGGCTCCGTGCTGCAGGTGCCCGGCAGCGAGTCGCTGGCCTCGGTCTCGCAAGGCGAGGCGCGTCAGATCATCCTGGCGCAGAGCGCCGATTTCTCCGCCTACCGCCAGCGTCTCGCGTCTGCCGCGCCGACGCTGCAGACGTCGGAGAACGAGCGCCAGTCCAAAGGCCAGGTGCAGGCCGCGGTGGAAGACCGCAAGCCCGCCGCCGCGCCCACGCCCGACAAGCTCATGCTCAGCAAGGCCGGTTCGGCCAGTGCTGCCGAAACGAAGCTGTCCAAGGACACCGAGAAGAAGGACGCCGCAGCGCGCGTCGCCGAGCTGACGCGCAACGTCGAGGAGCTCAAGAAGCTCTCCAGCGCCGCCAAGCCGGCCGCGCCGGGTGCGGCGTCTGCCGCCGCCCCGGCCACTGTCGCGCCCGCACTGCCGGTGCCTGCACCCGTCGTGGCGGCCGTGGAAGCCGCTTCCGCGGCTGCGTCGGCGCCCGCCCCGGTGGCAGCGGCCAGTGCCGCGGCCTCCAGGCCCGTGGCCCGTGCCAGCGCACCGCTGGCGCCGCCGCCGGCGGCCGAGCCGCCCGGCCTCATCGAGCAGATCATCGACAGCCCGGTCGTGCTGCCGCTGGCTGGCATGCTGGTGGCCGTGCTGGGCGTGCTGGGCCTCCTGCGCCTGCGTTCGCGCCGCCCGGCCAACGCGGCCGAGACCGGCTTCCACGAAAGCCGCCTGCAGCCCGACTCCTTCTTCGGCGGCACCGGCGGCCAGCGCGTGGACACCCGCGACGCGCAAAACAGCGGCCAGTCATCGATGAGCTATTCGCTCAGCCAGCTGGACGCCATCGGCGACGTGGACCCGGTGGCCGAGGCCGACGTCTACCTGGCCTACGGCCGCGACCTGCAGGCCGAGGAAATCCTGAAGGAAGCGCTGCGTGCCAACCCGACGCGCCTGGCCATCCGCCTGAAGCTGCTGGAGGTCTACGCCAAGCGCCGCGACACCAAGGGCTTCGAGCAGCTCGCCGTGCAGCTGTACGCCGAGACCAAGGGCACCGGCGAGGACTGGGCCAAGGCGCAGGAGCTGGGCCGCGGCATCGACCCGGACAACCCCCTGTACCAGCCTGGCGGCGCGCCGCTGCTGCATGACGAGGGCGGCCCGGAGCGCCCCGAGCCCATGAACGCCAGCACGCTGCCGCAGACGGCGCTGCCAAGCGGGGCGGCAGTCGCCGCGGCGGCTCATCTCGGTACCGATGCCTTGGCGCGCAGCGGCCCGGACACCGGCCCGGTCAGCGGCTTCGACCTGGCGCTGGACCTGGACCTGGACGCGCCCGAGCCCGTCTCGCCGACCGCGCTGGCCGCCACGCAGGCCATGCCGGCGTCGGTGGAGCATGCGCCGATGACGATGGACTTCGACATCTCCGCCCGCGGCACGCGCACCGCGCCGCCCGCGCCGGACCTGAGCTTCGACCTCAGCGGCATGGGCGACCTGTCGGTCACCCCCACGCCGCCGGCCGCCGCACCGACGGAACTGGACTTCGACCTGGGCGAGCCGACCCAGCCGGGCCAGACGGCCCCCGACCATCTGGCCGATGCTCTGGACGCGCTGAGCGACGACGATGGCGACCCGCTGGTGCGCCAGCTGGAGCTGGCCGACGAGTTCCGTCAGATCGGTGACACCGAAGGCGCCCGCGAGGTGCTGCAGGAGCTGATCCAGCGCGCCAGCGGCTCGCTGCGCGACCGTGCGCAGGCGATGCTGAACGAGCTGCGCTGAGCGCCAGCCGCGATACTGCGACGCCCGGCCTCCGCCGGGCGTTTCTACTTCTGGACCCATGAGAGTTGCACTTGGCGTGAGCTACCGCGGCGGCGGCTACAACGGCTGGCAGAGCCAGCCGAACGGCCGCACGGTGCAGGACGCGCTCGAAAAAGGCCTGTCCGCGTTCGCGGCGCAGCCCGTCCGCACGATCTGTGCGGGGCGCACGGACACCGGCGTGCACGGCATCAACCAGGTCGTGCACTTCGACACCGACGTCGAGCGCGAGCCGTTCTCGTGGGTGCGCGGTGTGAACCGCTACCTGCCGCCGGACATCGCGATCCAGTGGAGCCGTTTCCCCGGCGACGCTTTCCACGCGCGCAACTCCGCGCGCGGGCGACGTTATGCCTATCTGCTGCTGGAGTCGCCCGTTCGGCCGGCCATCGAGTCGGGCCAGTGCGGCTGGTTCTTCCGGCCGCTGGACCAGGCGGCGCTCGAAGCCGCGGCGGCGCGCCTGATCGGCGAGCACGACTTCTCT
Source organism: Roseateles sp. (assembly GCA_041914785.1). Classification (GTDB taxonomy): domain Bacteria; phylum Pseudomonadota; class Gammaproteobacteria; order Burkholderiales; family Burkholderiaceae_C; genus Pelomonas. Next base: position 9,746 of record JAYSCT010000113.1, on the reverse strand, counting down.
TCGTTCCGCTCGTCCGAATGCCAGGCCGCGTCGCCCGTCAAGACGCTGCGCGAGATCAGCGTGCAGCGCCGGGGCGCCTACTGGCGCTTCGAGTTCGAGGCCAGCGCCTTCCTGCATCACATGGTGCGCAACCTGATGGGCTGCCTGCTGGCCGTGGGCAGCGGCACGCGGTCCGTCGACTGGGTGTCCGACGTGCTGGCCGCCCGCGACCGCAAGGTGGCCGCGCCGACGTTCGCGCCCGACGGGCTCTACTTCCTCGGCCCCACCTACGATGCCGAGCTGGACATTCCGCGGCACGTGGCCGCACTCGATTGGCTCCCATGACCCGAATCAAGATCTGCGGCCTGACGCGCGAGGCCGACGTCGAAGCCGCCGTCGCGGCCGGTGCCGACGCCATCGGCTTTGTCTTCTATGCCAAGAGCCCGCGCGCGGTGACGCCGCAGCGGGCGAGGGCGCTGGCCGCATTGCTGCCGCCCTTCGTCACGCCGGTGGGCCTGTTCGTCAACGCCACACACGCCGAATTGCAGGCCGGGCTGGATGCGCTGCCCAACATGCTGGTGCAGTTCCATGGCGACGAGGTGCCCGCCGACTGCGATCGCGTGAAGCGGCCCTATCTGCGTGCCGCCGCGATGTCGCCGGGCTTCGACTTGGTAGACTTCGCGTCTCGTTTTTCCAGCGCCCAGGCCATCCTGCTCGACGCCCCCGTCGAAGGTTATGGCGGTGGCGGCAAGGTCTTCGATTGGTCACTCATTCCTCCAAGCGTCAGCTCTCGCCTCGTTTTGTCTGGTGGGTTGAATGCAGCAAACGTCGCCGATGGCATCGCGCGGGTGCGGCCCTGGGCCGTTGATGTGAGTTCCGGCGTCGAGGTGTCCAAGGGCATCAAGAGCGCCGACCTGATGCATGAGTTCTGCCGCGCCGTGAAGCGTGCCGACGCAGGACTGACCTGAGGATATTCCATGTTTGCTTACGACCAGCCCGATGCCAGCGGGCACTTCCGCCATGCCGGCACGCCCACCTACGGTGGCAGCTTCGTCTCCGAGACCCTCGTCCACGCGCTGGACCAGTTGAAGGATGCCTACGCGCACTACCGCAACGATCCCGACTTCATCGCCGAGTTTCAGAAGGAACTCAAGCACTTCGTCGGCCGGCCCAGCCCCATCTATCACGCCGAGCGCCTGAGCCGCGAGCTGGGCGGCGCGCAGATCTACCTGAAGCGCGAGGACTTGAACCACACCGGCGCGCACAAGATCAACAACGTCATCGGCCAGGCGCTGCTGGCCAAGCGCATGGGCAAGCCGCGCGTCATCGCCGAGACCGGCGCCGGCCAGCATGGCGTGGCGACCGCCACCATCTGCGCCCGCTACGGCCTGGAGTGCGTGGTCTACATGGGCAGCGAGGACGTCAAGCGCCAGAGCCCCAACGTCTACCGCATGAAGCTGCTCGGCGCGACCGTCGTGCCGGTGGAGAGCGGCAGCAAGACGCTGAAGGACGCGCTCAACGAAGCGATGCGTGACTGGGTCACGAACGTCGAGAACACCTTCTACATCATCGGCACCGTGGCCGGCCCGCACCCCTATCCGATGATGGTGCGCGACTTCCAGCGCATCATCGGCGACGAGTGCCTCGTGCAGATGCCCGACATGACCGGCCGCCAGCCGGATGCCGTCATCGCCTGCGTGGGCGGCGGCAGCAACGCCATCGGCATCTTCTACCCCTACATCCCGCACGACGGCACCCGCCTCATCGGCGTGGAGGCGGCCGGGGAGGGCATCGACAGCGGCCGTCATGCGGCCACGCTGTCCGCCGGCAGCCCCGGCGTGCTGCACGGCAATCGCACCTACCTGCTGCAGGACGAGGACGGCCAGATCACCGAGACGCATTCCATCTCCGCCGGCCTGGACTACCCCGGTGTTGGCCCCGAGCATGCGCACCTGAAGGACATCGGCCGCGCCGAGTACGTCGGCGTGACCGACGCCGAAGCGCTGGCGGCCTTCCATCACCTGTGCCGCACGGAAGGCATCATCCCGGCACTGGAATCCAGCCATGCGGTGGCACATGCGATGAAGATCGCGCCGACGATGGCGAAGGACCAGATCCTGCTCGTCAACCTCTCCGGCCGGGGCGACAAGGACATCGGCACCGTGGCCGACCTGTCCCAGGCCGATTTCTACTGTCGCCCGTCCTGCCGCGGGCAGTCGGTCAAGGGCGGCGATGCCGTCGTCGCGCTGCCGGGAGCCCGGGCATGAGCCGCATCGCCACCACCTTCGCCGCGCTGAAGGCGCAGGGCCGCAAGGCGCTGATCCCCTTCGTCACCGCCGGTGACCCGCACCCGGCCGCCACCGTCGACCTGCTGCTGGCCATGGCCGAGGCGGGCGCCGACGTCATCGAGCTGGGCGTGCCGTTCTCCGACCCGATGGCCGACGGCCCCGTCATCCAGCGCGCCGGCGAGCGCGCGCTGAAAGCCGGCATCGGCCTGCGCAAGGTGCTGGACTACGTCCGCGCCTTCCGCGCCCGCAACGACGCCACGCCGCTGGTGTTGATGGGCTATGCCAATCCGGTGGAGCGCTACGGGCTGGACGCGTTCGTCGCTGATGCCGCGGCGGCCGGCGTGGACGGCGTGCTCATCGTCGACTACCCGCCCGAGGAGTGCGACGAGTTCGCCGCCAGGCTGCGTGCGGCGAACATGGACGCGATCTTCCTGCTCGCGCCCACGTCCACCGAGGCGCGCATGGCCCAGGTGGGCCAGCTCGCCAGCGGCTATGTGTACTACGTGTCGCTGAAGGGCGTGACCGGCGCCGGCCACCTGAACACCGCCGCCGTCGCCGAGGCCGTGCCGCGCATCCGCCGGCATGTGAGCACGCCCGTGGGCGTGGGCTTCGGCATCCGCGACGGTGCGACGGCGCGGGCCGTGGCCGATGTGTCCGACGCGGTCGTCATCGGCTCCAAGCTGGTCGAACTGCTCGAACGCCAACCCGCCGATAATGTCGCCTCCACCGGCGCGGCCTTCATCCGCGAGATCCGCGCCGCCCTCGACAAGAAGGACTGACCATGAGTTGGCTCGACAAACTGCTCCCGCCCAAGATCCAGCAAGGCGACCCCGCCGACCGCCGCACGGTCCCGGAAGGCCTGTGGATCAAGTGCCCGAGCTGCGAGACGGTGCTCTACAAGACCGACCTGGAGCAGAACATCAACGTCTGCCCCAAGTGCTCGCACCACCACCGCATCGGCGCCCGCGCCCGGCTGGATGCCTTCCTCGACGCGGAAGGCCGCTACGAGATCGGGCAGGAAGTCATCCCCGTCGACGCGCTGAAGTTCAAGGACAGCAAGAAGTACCCCGACCGCCTGAAGGAAGCGCTGGAGAACACCGGCGAGACCGACGCGCTGGTCGTCATGGGCGGCGCCGTCATGAGCGTGCCGGTCGTCACGGCCTGCTTCGAGTTCGACTTCATGGGCGGCTCCATGGGCTCCGTCGTCGGCGAGCGTTTCGTGCGCGGCGTCGAGACGGCCATCGAGCAGAAGACGCCGTTCATCTGCTTCACCGCCACCGGCGGCGCGCGCATGCAGGAAGGCCTGCTGTCGCTGATGCAGATGGCCAAGACCAATGCGTCGCTGACCCGCCTGGCCAAGGCCAAGCTGCCCTACATCAGCGTGCTGACCGACCCGACGATGGGCGGCGTGTCGGCGTCGTTCGCGTTCGTCGGCGACATCGTGCTGGCCGAGCCCAAGGCGCTGATCGGCTTCGCCGGTCCGCGCGTCATCGAGAACACCGTGCGCGAGAAGCTGCCCGCAGGCTTCCAGCGCGCCGAGTTCCTGATGGAGAAGGGCGCCGTCGACATGATCGTGGACCGCCGCCAGCTGCGCGAGACGATCGCCCGCCAGCTCGCGATGCTGCAGCGCCAGAGCGCCGACGCGGTGGCCTGACCTCCGTCGCGATGGTTCCGAGCCAGGCCCCGCGCCTGGCTTTTGTTTTTCCGTGATCCGCCATGACGCTTGACGACTGGCTCGCCCACTGCGAGCGCCTGCACCCCAAGACCATCGACATGACGCTGGACCGCGTCCGCGCCGTGAAGGAGCGGCTCGGCATCGCGTTCGAGTGCCCCACGGTCGTTGTCGCCGGCACCAACGGCAAGGGCTCGACCTGCGCGATGCTGGAGTCCATCGCGCTGCACGCCGGCTACCGCGTGGGCCTCTACATCAAGCCGCACCTCGTGCACTTCCAGGAGCGCTGCCGCGTCGGCGGCGAGCCGGTCAAGGCCGAGTCGCTGGAGCCGCACTTCGAGGCCGTCGAGGCCGCGCGTGGCGACATCACGCTGACCTACTTCGAGTTCACGACGCTGGCCATCATGCGCCGCCTGCAGCATGAGCCGCTGGATCTCGTCATCCTCGAAGTGGGCCTGGGCGGCCGGCTGGATGCGGTCAACGTCATCGACGCCGACTGCGCCGTCATCACCAGCATCGACCTGGACCACACCGAGTTCCTCGGCCCCGACCGCGAGAGCGTGGGCCGCGAGAAGGCCGGCATCATGCGGCCGGGGCGTCCGGTCGTCGTCAGCGACCCGATGCCGCCGGCCTCGCTGGCCGCGCGCGCGACCGAGCTCGGCTGCGACCTGCGCCAGCTCGGCAAGGACTTCACCTTCAGCGGCGACCGCACGCAGTGGCAGTGGGCCGGGCGCAGCAAGCGCTACGCCGGCATGTCCTACCCGGCGCTGCGCGGCGTGAACCAGCTGCTGAACGCGTCCGGCGTGCTCGCCGCGTTCGAGGCGCTGGCCGACCGGCTGCCCATCAGCGCGCAGGCCGTGCGCACGGGCCTCGCGCTGGTCGAGCTGCCCGGCCGCTTCCAGGTGCTGGCCGGCCAGCCGGCCGTCGTGCTGGACGTCGCGCACAACCCGCACGCCGTCGCTGCGCTGGCGCAGAACCTCGACCAGATGGGCTTCTTCCCGCGCACGCACGCCGTCTTCGGCGCCATGGCGGACAAGGACCTGGGCGGCATCCTCGCGCGCATCGCGCCGCTGGTGGACGTCTGGCATTTCACGGACCTGCCGCTCCCGCGCGCCGCGACGGCCGGGCAGCTGGAAGCCGCCTTCCTGGCCGCCGGGCTGAAGACACCCCCCGGCGTGCAGACGCACACGCACGCGACGCCGCTGGACGCGCTGCACGCCGCGGCGGCCGGGGCGACCACGGCCGATAGAATCCTCGTCTTCGGTTCCTTCTACACCGTGGGTGGCGTGTTGCAGCAGGGCATCCCGCGCGTGACCGCCGGCGCTGCCGAGCCCCAGCCTCCCACCCTCCACTGAGCCAGACGCCGCCGATGGGCCTGTTTTCCTTCCTCAAGCGCGATGACGCCGCCTCCACCGCGGCGGCGCCCAAGAAGTCCAAGTCGGGCGCCAAGGCCACCGCGGCCGACGATGTGCAGGTGCTGCGCGTGCGTGCGCGCCGCCGGCTGATCGGTGCCGCGGTACTCGTCGCGGTCGGCGTCGTCGGCTTCCCGCTGATCTTCGAGACCCAGCCGCGGCCCATCCCCGTGGACCTGCCCATCGAGATCCCGCGCAAGGAATCCGCGCCGCCGCTCGTGGTGCCGACGCGCGAGCCGCTGAGCCAGGCCGAACCCGCCCCGCAGCCGGCGCCCGCCGCCAGCGTGGAGCTGCCGGTGGAACCCCGCGTGGCGGAGAAGGCGGCGGTGCAGGTTGCCGAGAAAGTCGCCGAGAAGCCCGCCGAGCCGCGTGTCGAGAAGCCGGTCGTGAAGCCGGCCGAGGCGCCCGCGGTGAAACCCGCCGACAAGCCCCCGGTCAAGCTGGCCGAGAAGCCCGCGGACAAGCCGGCCGACAAGCCCAAGTCCGCCAGCGACGGCGCCCGCGCGCAGGCCTTGCTGGACGGCAAGGAGCCGGCCGCGGCCCGCTACATCGTGCAGGTTGGCGCCTATGGCGAGAACAAGGCCGCGCAGGAGGTGCGCGGCAAGGTCGAGAAGCTGGGCCTGAAGACCTACGCGCAGGCGGTCGACACGGCCGATGGCAAGCGCATCCGCGTGCGCCTGGGCCCGTTCGCCAGCCGTGACGAGGCCGAGCGCGCCTCCGCCAAGCTCAAGGGCGCCGGCCTGCCGGGCGCCATCCTCACGCTCTGACGGCGCGCCGATGGACGTCGAACTGAGCTGGGTCGATCTCGCGCTGGCGGCGTTGCTGCTGCTGTCGATGGGCATCGGCCTGTGGCGCGGTCTGGTGTTCGAGGTGATGTCGCTGGCCGGGTGGGTGGTGGCCTATTTCGCGGCGTCGCCGCTGGCGCCGGTGGTTGAAGGGTTGCTGCCCGACGGCAAGTTCGGCCCTGCCGTCGTCCATGTCGTGTCGCTGGCGCTGGCCTTTTTCTTCGTGCTCATCGTCTGGAGCCTCGTGACGCGCCTGGTGAAGACGCTGATCCACGCGACGCCGCTGTCGGCCGTGGACCGGCTGGGCGGCGCCGGCTTCGGCGCCGTGCGCGGCGTCTTCATCGCGTTGCTGCTGGTGCTGGTCATCGGTGCCTCGCCACTGGCCGAGTCGGCCACGTGGCAGGCATCGCGCGCCGCGCCCGTGCTGGCCGGCGTGCTGCGGGATGCCGCGCCGCTGCTTCCCGAACCTGTTGCCCGTTTTGTTTCCCGCTCGATGACCCCATCTGGGACGTCATCGACTGACTGATTAAGGACCCCTGCCATGTGCGGCATCGTCGGCACCCTCGCGGCCTCTCCCGTCAACCAGCTGCTCTATGACGCGCTGCTGCTGCTGCAGCACCGCGGCCAGGACGCGGCCGGCATCGTCACCATGCAGGGCCACAAGTGCTTCATGCACAAGGCCCGCGGCATGGTGCGCGACGTGTTCCGCACGCGCAACATGCGCGCGCTGCCCGGCAACATCGGCCTGGGCCAGGTGCGCTACCCGACGGCCGGCAACGCGTACAGCGAGGAAGAGGCCCAGCCCTTCTACGTCAACGCGCCGTTCGGCATCGTGCTGGTGCACAACGGCAACCTGACCAACGCGCATGCGCTGAAGGACGAGCTGTTCGACATCGACCGCCGCCACATCAACACCGAGAGCGACACCGAGGTGCTGATCAACGTGCTGGCCCACGAACTGGAGCTGGCCGCGCGCGACCTGCCGCTGACGCCCAAGGAAATCTTCAACGCGGTGCGCGCCGTGCAGAAGCGCATCAAGGGCAGCTACGCCGTCATCGCGCTGATCGCCGGCCAGGGCCTGCTGGCCTTCCGCGACCCGTTCGGCATCCGGCCGCTGTGCTTCGGACGCGCGGCCAACGGCGACTTCATGGTTGCCAGCGAGAGCGTCGCGCTGGAAGGCACCGGCCACCAGATGGAGCGCGACCTGGCCCCCGGCGAGGCGCTGTTCATCGACCTCACCGGCAGGCTGCACACCGAGCAGTGCAACGACAGCCCGTCGTTGAATCCCTGCATGTTCGAGTTCGTCTACCTGGCGCGGCCCGACTCGGTGATGGACGGCATCTCGGTCTACCAGGCGCGGCTCAACATGGGCGAGACGCTGGCGCAGCGCGTCATCTCCACGATGCCGCCCAACGAGATCGACGTCGTCATCCCCATCCCCGAAAGCAGCCGCCCGTCGGCCATGCAGCTGGCGCACCGCATCGGCAAGCCCTACCGCGAAGGCTTCGTGAAGAACCGCTACGTCGGCCGCACCTTCATCATGCCGGGGCAGGGCGCGCGCAAGAAGAGCGTGCGGCAGAAGCTCAACGCCATCGGCGTCGAGTTCAAGGGCCGCAACGTGCTGCTGGTGGACGACTCCATCGTGCGCGGCACGACCTCCAAGGAGATCGTGCAGATGGCCCGCGACGCCGGCGCCCGCAAGGTGTACCTCGCCTCCGCCGCGCCGCCGGTGCGCTTTCCCAACGTCTACGGCATCGACATGCCGACGCAGGAGGAGCTCATCGCCCACGGCCGCAGCATCGAGGAGATCCGCGCCTACATCGGCGCCGACGCGCTGATCTACCAGGACGTGGATGCGATGAAGCGCGTCGTCGCCGCGCTGCGCCCGGGCCTGGCCAGCTTCGAAGCCAGCTGCTTCGATGGCCACTACGTGACCGGCGATGTCAGCCTGGCCGACTTCGCCGCCATCCGCGAGCAGCGCGCGTCGCAGGGCGACGAGGAAGACGCCGCAGCCCGCAGCCGCCTGGCGCTGCAAAGCGGCACCGAAGGCTGAATGCGCACCCCGACAACATCGAGTCCCGAATGAGTTCCTTCGACAAGATCCGCACCCGCATCGCACCGTCGCCCACTGGCTTCCTGCACCTGGGCACCGCCCGCACCGCGCTGTATTCCTGGGCCTACGCCCGCCATCACGGCGGCGAGTTCGTGCTGCGCATCGAGGACACCGACGTCGCCCGCTCCACGCAGGACTCGGTCGACCAGATCATTGCCGCGATGAACTGGCTGGGCCTGAGCTACGACGAGGGCCCGGTCTACCAGATGCAGCGCCTGGACCGCTACCAGGCCGTCATCGACCAGCTCATTGCCGAAGGCAAGGCCTACCGCTGCTACGCGACGCCGGAGGAGTTGACCGAGATGCGCGAGGCCCAGAAGGCGCGCGGCGAGAAGACGCTGTACGACCGCCGCTGGCGCCCCGAGCCCGGCAAGGTGCTGCCGACGCCGCCCGAAGGAGTGAAGCCCGTCGTGCGCTTCGCCAACCCGATCGACGGCGACGTGACGTGGAACGACCTCGTGAAGGGGCCGATCACGATCAACAACCGCGAGATCGACGACCTCATCATCGCCCGCACGGATGGCGTGCCGACCTACAACTTCGCGGTCGTCGTGGACGACTGGGACATGCGCATCAGCCATGTCTTCCGCGGCGACGAGCATGTCAACAACACGCCCTGGCAGATCAACATCTTCAATGCACTGGGCGCGCCGCTGCCGCAGTTCGGCCACCTGCCCATCATCCTGGGCGATGACGGCCTGAAGCTCTCCAAGCGCCGCGGCGCCGTCAGCGTGATGGACTACGCGGCCAACGGCTACCTGCCCGAAGGCATGCTGAACTACCTGGCCCGCCTGGGCTGGAGCCACGGCGACGACGAACTGTTTTCCGCCGAGCAGATGGTCAGCTGGTTCGATGGCACGCACCTGTCCAAGAGCCCGGCCCAATGGGACCCGGCCAAGCTGGACTGGGTGAACGGCCACTATGTCAAGCAGATCGACGAAGGGCGGCTGGCCGCGCTGGTCGTGGAGCAGTTGGCCGCCAGGGGCATCGCCGTCACGGTGGCGCAGGTCCAGCCCAAGGTCGGGCTGTTCAAGGACCGGTGTGCGACGGTCGCGGCGCTGGCCGACTGGCTCGCGATGTACTTCGCGCCCGTGGCGCCGTCGGCCGACGACCTCGCCACGCACGTGACCGACGCCGTTCGCCCGGCGATCGCCGCGCTGGCGGCCCGCCTGGATGCCGTGACCGAGTGGAACAAGGCCAACATCCAGCAGGCGCTGAAGGAAACGTTGACCGCAGCCGGCCTGAAGATGCCGCAACTGGCGGTGCCGGTGCGCGTGCTGGTGTGCGGCCGCGCGCAAACGCCCAGCCTGGATGCGGTGCTCGAACAGTTCGAACAGAAAAAAGTTCTCGAACGCTTGCAATCCCTCTGAAATTCGTCATATACTCTTGGTCTCGCTTGAACAGCGCTGTTAACGACAAGTCGGCAACGACGATGTTGAAAACAACGGGGGTATAGCTCAGCTGGGAGAGCGCTTGCATGGCATGCAAGAGGTCAGC
>JAYSCT010000112.1:0-15195 GCA_041914785.1 Roseateles sp. | reverse complement strand
CCGAGCAGGAGCTCAAGCGCCAGTACCTGACGCGCAGCCTGTACGGCGCCGAGGTCACGACCACCATCACACCCATCGAACGCAACCGCGTCAACGTCAGCTTCAACGTGACCGAAGGCGAGCCGGCCAAGATCGCCGAGATCCGCATCCTGGGCACCAAGGTGTTCTCCGAGAGCACGCTGCTGGGCCTGCTGGAGCAGACGACGTCGGGCTGGCTGACCTGGTACACCAAGACCGACCGCTACTCGCGCGCCAAGCTGAATGCGGACCTGGAAACCATCCGCAGCCACTACCTGAACCGCGGCTACCTGGAAGTGGCGGTCACGTCCACGCAGGTCACGATCTCGCCGGACAAGCAGAGCATCAGCATCGCCATCACGATCAACGAGGGCCAGCCCTACACCGTGACCGGCGTGAAGCTGGAAGGCGACTTCCTGGGCCGCGAGGAGGACTTCAAGCACCTCGTCATGCTCAAGCCCGGCCAGGCCTACCAGGGCGAAGCCGTGGCACAGACGACGCGCGCGTTCAGCGACCTGTTCGGCACCTATGGCTACGCGTTCGCCCGCGTCGACAGCCGCCCCGAGATCGACCGGGCCACCGGCCAGGTGGTGGTCACGTTCGTGGCCGAGCCGCAGCGCCGCGTCTATGTGCGCAAGGTCGTCATCTCCGGCAACTCGCGCACCCGCGACGAGGTCATCCGCCGCGAGTTCCGCCAGTTCGAGTCGGCCTGGTACGACGGCCAGAAGATCAAGGCCTCGCGCGACCGCGTCGAGCGCCTGGGCTACTTCAAGGACAAGGAAGTCAGCATCGACACCCAGGAGGTGCCGGGCGCGCAGGACCAGGTGGACGTGATCCTCACCGTCGTCGAGCGCCCCACCGGCGCTATCACGGTGGGTGCGGGCTACTCCAGCCAGACCAAGCTGTCCTTCACCGGCTCCATCCGCCAGGACAACGTGTTCGGCTCGGGCAACTACCTGGGCATCGACGTCGCCACCGCGCGCACGGGCCGCCAGTTGCAGATCAGCACGGTGGACCCGTACTTCACGGTGGACGGCGTGTCGCGCGCGCTGGACGTGTTCTACCGCACCACCAAGCCCATCAACACGCTGGGCGAGGAGTACGAGTACGTGACCAAGGGCGGTTCGGTGCGCTTCGGCGTGCCGTTCTCCGAGCTGGACACGGTGTTCTTCGGCATCGGCTACGAGCAGACGGACATCACCACCTCGCGCGGCCTGCCGCAGAGCTACTTCGACTACGTGAACCGCTTCGGCACGCGCAGCAACGCGATTCCGCTGACCGTCGGCTGGCAGCGCGACAGCCGCGACAGCGTCATCACGCCGATGAAGGGTCGCTACCAGCGCGTCAATTTCGAGCTCAGCGCCGTGGGCGACGTGCGCTTCGCGCGCCTGAACCTGCAGCACCAGGAGTACTTCGAGATCACCAACAAGATCACGCTGGGCATCAACAGCGAGCTGGGTTGGGGCGAGGGGCTGGGCGGCAGGTCCTATCCCATCTTCAAGAACTTCTACGGCGGCGGCCTGGGGTCGGTGCGCGTGTTCGAGGCCGGCACGCTGGGCCCGGTCGACCCGACCGGCTCCTACAGCGGCGGCAACCGCCGCTTCAACGTGAACGCCGAGCTCTACCTGCCCGTGCCGGGCAGCGGCAACGACAAGAGCTTCCGCATCTTCATGTTCGCCGACGCCGGCAACGTGTGGGGCGAGTACGAGAAGATCAAGTTCGACAGCGTGCGCGCGTCGGCCGGTATCGGCCTGTCGTGGATCTCGCCGATGGGCCCGCTGCGGCTCAGCTACGGCAAGCCTATCCGCAAGGAACGCACGGATAGAATCGAGAAATTCCAATTCCAGATCGGGACTGCATTCTGATGATGAGCAAGCTCTTGCAATCGGTGGCTCTGGCCGCGTCGATGATGGTGGCCACCTCGGCCGTGCAAGCCCAGGAACTGAAGATCGGCTACGTCAACAGCGAGCGCGTGCTGCGTGAAGCCAACCTGGCCAAGGCCGCGCAGATCAAGCTGGAAACGGAGTTCGGCAAGCGCGAGAAGGATCTGCGCGACCTGGAAAACAAGCTGCGCGGCGCCGCCGAGAAGCTGGAGAAGGACGCGCCCACGCTGTCCGAGGCCGAGCGCAACCGCCGCCAGCGCGACGTCGTCGAGCAGGAACGCGACCTGCAGCGCAAGCGCCGTGAATGGCAGGAAGACCTGACGCAGCGCAAGAACGAGGAGCTGTCCGTGGTGGTCGACAAGGCCAACAAGGTCATCAAGCAGATCTTCGACGCCGAGAAGTACGACCTGATCCTGCAGGACGCCATCCACTTCAGCGCGCGTGTCGACATCACCAAGAAGGTGATCGATGCGCTGAACGCGCAGAAGTAAGCCGGACCCAGCCATGAGCCCGACGCAGAGTTCTGCGGATGTGGCGCTCGCTGACCTGATCGCCGCCTTGGGCGGCGATTTGCTTGGTGGGTCCGAAATCCGCATCAGCCGGATCGCGCCGCTGGACGAAGCCGACGGCGACTGCATCAGCTTCCTGGCCAATCTGCGCTACCAGTCGCAACTGGGCACGACGCGCGCGGCCTGCGTCATCGTGTCGCCGGCACACGCCGAAGCGGCTGCGTCGCGCGGTGCGGCCATCGTCACGCCCGATCCCTACCTCTATTTCGCCCGCCTCACGCAGTGGTGGGCCCGCCGCACGCGGCCGGCGCCGTCGGTGGGCGTGCATCCGAGCGCCATCGTGTCGCCACGGGCGCGGCTGGGGCAGGGCGTCGAGATCGGTCCGCTGGTCGTCATCGAGGACGGCGCCGTGATCGGCGATCGGGCGCGCATCGGAGCCCATTGCGTCGTCGAGCGCGATGCGCAGGTGGGCGCCGACACCCGCCTCGCACCCCGTGTTGTGCTGGGCTACGGCTGCCGCATCGGCGCGCGCGGCCTGGTGCACAGCGGGGTGGTCATCGGCGCCGACGGCTTCGGCCTGGCGCCGAGCAAGAGCGGTTACGTGAAGATCGAGCAGCTGGGCAACGTCTCGATCGGCGACGACGTCGAGATCGGCGCCAACACCTGCATCGACCGTGGCGCGCTGGCCGACACCGTCATCGAGGACGGCGTCAAGCTCGACAACCTGATCCAGATCGCCCACAACGTCCACATCGGCAAGAACACGGCGATGGCCGGCTGTGCCGCCGTGGCCGGTTCCACCCGCATCGGTGCGAACTGCACCATCGGTGGCGCGGCCAACATCATCGGCCACCTGACGCTGGTGGACGGCGTGCACATCTCCGCGGCGACGACGGTCACGCGCAGCATCTCCGAGCCTGGCGTCTACAGCGGCCCCCATCCCTTCGAAGAAAACTCGAGCTGGCAGAAGAACGCGGCGACGCTGCGCCAGCTCCACACCCTGAGAGAGCGTGTGCGCGCGCTGGAAAAGAAATGACGACCGAGACGATCACGATGGACATCCACGAAATCCTGACGCGCCTGCCGCACCGCTACCCCATCCTGCTGGTGGACCGTGTCGTCGAGCTGGTCAAGGGCGAGCGCATCCGCGCGATCAAGAACGTCTCCATCAACGAACCCTTCTTCCTCGGCCACTTCCCGCACCGGCCCGTGATGCCGGGCGTGCTCATCCTCGAAGCCATGGCCCAGGCCGCGACGCTGCTGGCGCTGCGCAGCATGGACATGGTGCTGGACGAGAAGTCGGTGGTGTATTTCGCCGGCATCGACGGCGCCCGCTTCAAGCGCCCGGTCGAGCCGGGCGACCAGCTCGTGCTGGAGGTGACGCTGGGCCGCGCCAAGGCGGGCATCTACAAGTTCAGCGCCCGCGCGCTGGTGGGCGACCAGCTCGCGGCCGAGGCCGAGCTGATGTGCACCATGCGCCGTCTGGAAGCCTGAGGAAGCGCGCGATGGCCATCCACCCCACCGCCATCGTCGACCCCGGCGCGCAGCTGGACAGCAGCGTCGAGGTCGGCGCCTACACGCTGATCGGCCCGCACGTGAAGATCGCGGCCGGCACCAAGGTCGGCCCGCACTGCGTCATCGAAGGCCACACCACCATCGGGCGCGACAACACCTTCTTCCAGTTCAGCTCCATCGGCGCGGCGAACCAGGACAAGAAGTACGCCGGCGAGCCGACCACGCTGGTCATCGGCGACCGCAACACCATCCGCGAGTTCTGCACGCTGAACGTCGGCACGGTCCAGGACCGTGGCGAGACGACGCTGGGCAACGACAACTGGATCATGGCGTACTGCCACCTGGCGCATGACGTCGTCATCGGCAACGAATGCGTGCTGGCCAACAACGCGACGCTGGCCGGCCATGTGCACGTGGGCAACCACGTCACCATCGGTGGCCTGACCGGCATCCTGCAGCGCATGCGCATCGGCGACCACGCGATGATCGGCTTCCAGGCCCACGTCGCGCAGGACGTGCCGCCGTTCATGACGGTGGACGGCAACCCGCTGGCCGCGCGTGCGGTCAACGTCGTGGGCCTGAAGCGCCGCGACTTCAGCGCCGAGCGCATCGGCGTCATCCGCCAGATCTACAAGCTTCTCTACCGCAGCGGTCACACGCTGGACGAAGCCAAGGCCGCCATCGAGGCGCTGCGCGGCACGGACGGCGGTGCCGCGGATGGCGACATCGACAACATGCTGACTTTCCTTGCCGCCTCCACACGCGGCATTGTTCGGTAACTGATGACGACCGCGCCCCGCCTCGGCATGGTGGCCGGCGAGGCCAGCGGCGACCTGCTGGCCGGCCTGCTGCTGCAGGGCCTGCGTGCGCGCTGGCCCGACCTGACCTCGCAGGGCATCGGCGGCCCGAAGATGCTGGCCCAGGGCTTCGAGACCTGGTGGCCGCACAGCAAGCTGTCCATCTTCGGCTATGTCGACGCGCTGCTGAACATCCGCGAGCTGCTGTCCATGCGCAAGCAGCTGGGCACGCGGCTCATCGCCAACCGGCCCGACGTGTTCATCGGCGTCGATGCGCCCGACTTCAACTTCGGCCTGGAGACGCGGCTGCGCGAAGCGGGCATCAAGACGGTCCACTTCGTGTGCCCGTCGATCTGGGCCTGGCGGCCGGAGCGCATCGAGAAGATCAAGGCAGCGGCCGACCACGTGCTGTGCCTGTTCCCGTTCGAGCCCGAGATCCTGCACCAGGCCGGCATCGGCGCGACCTACGTGGGCCATCCGCTGGCCGATGCCATTCCGATGGAGCCGCCGCGTGCCGCGTCCCGCGAGGCGTTGAAGCTGCCCGAGCAGGACACCGTCATCGCGCTGCTGCCCGGCAGCCGCAAGAGCGAGATTGCGTACATCGCGCCGGCGCTGATCGGTGCTGCGAAGCTGCTGGCCAGGCCGGGCCGCCGTTTCGTGATGCCCGTCGTGCCGGGGCTGCGCGGCCTGGTCGAGCCGATGCTGCAGGGCGCCGACATCCAGCTCGTCGACGGCCAGTCGCACGCCGTGCTGGCCGCCTGCGACCTGACGCTGGTGGCCAGCGGCACGGCGACGCTGGAGGCGGCGCTGTTCAAGCGGCCGATGGTGATCGCCTACCGCATGAACTGGCTGAACTGGTGGCGCATGAAGGACAAGGGCCTGCTGCCCTGGGTGGGCCTGCCCAACATCCTGGCGCGCGAGTTCCTCGTGCCCGAGCTGATCCAGCACGCCTGCACGCCCGAGAACCTGGCCCGCGAGGCCGAGGCGCTGCTGGCCGATGCGCCGCGCCGCGCGGCGCTGCACCAGCGTTTTGTGCAACTCCACGAGCTGCTGCGGCAAGACACCGCGCGGCGCGCCAGCGATGCGATCGCGACGCTCATCGGTGCCTGAGCAGGTGTCGCTGGACTGGACGCCGCCCGGCCTCGTGGCCGGCGTGGACGAGGCCGGCCGCGGCCCGCTGGCCGGCCCGGTGTTCGCGGCCGCCGTCATCCTGGACGACCTGCAGCCCATTGCCGGCCTGGCCGATTCCAAGGCGCTGACCGCGGCCCGGCGCGCGCGCCTGTTCGATGAGATCCGCGCCAAGGCGCTGTGCTGCAGCATCGCGCACGCGACGACCGAAGAGATCGACCAGATCAACATCCTGCAGGCGACCATGCTGGCGATGCAGCGCGCGGTGCACGGGCTGCGCCTGAAGCCCACGCTGGTGCGCATCGACGGCAACCGGCTGCCGGTGCTGCCCATGGCGGCCGAGGCCATCGTGAAAGGCGACGCCACCGTGCCGGCCATCTCGGCCGCCAGCATCCTCGCCAAGGTGGCGCGCGACCTGTTCTGCGAGCAGATGCACCAGAGCCATCCGCAGTACGGCTTTGCCACGCACAAGGGTTATGGCACGCCGGAGCACCTGGCGGCGTTGAAGGAACACGGCGCCAGCCCCTGGCACCGCCGCAGCTTTGCGCCCGTGCGGGAGGCAGGAATCAAGTGAAGCTCGACCACATCACGTCCCGCGACAACCCGGCGCTGGTGCGCCTGCGCAAGCTGACCGCCGATGCCGGCGGCTACCGCAAGACCGGCAGCGTGTGGATCGAGGGCGACCACCTGCTGCGCGCGGCGCTGCAGCGCGGCTGGACACCGGCGCTGGTGGTGCTGACCGAGGCCGCCATGCAGGCGCCCGAGCTGGCCCGGCTGGCCGAGGCCGCGCCGCGCGCGCTGGTGGTGCCCACGGCCTTGTTCAAGGGCCTCAGCGGCCTGGAGTCGCCTGCGCAGATCGGCGCCGAGCTGACGCTGCCGGCCACTCCCGCCATCGATGCGCAGGCCGCCAGCGTCGTGCTGGACCGCTTGCAGGATGCCGGCAACGTCGGCGCCATCCTGCGCAGCGCGGCGGCCTTCGGCGTGCGGCAGGTGCTGGCGGTGAAGGGCACGGCAGCGCTGTGGTCGCCCAAGGTGCTGCGGGCCGGGCAGGGCGCGCACTTCGGCCTGCGCCTGATCGAAGGCCTGGCCGCCGACGATCTCGCGGCGCTGGCCGTGCCGCTGATCGCGACCAGCTCGCACACCGAGCATGTGCTGCACCAGGTGGCCTTGCCGTCGCCGTGCGCCTGGGTCATGGGGCACGAAGGGCAGGGCGTGTCGCCTGCGCTGATGACGCGCTGCGCGCTGACGGTGGGCATCCCGCAGCCGGGCGGCGAGGAGTCGCTGAACGTCGCGGCCGCCGCGGCGATCTGCCTGTACGAAAGCGAGCGGCAGCGCGGCTGACGCCGGCGCCGTTTGATACCCTGGATGAGAATGACTTGCAATTGCGAGTCGTTCTCATTAGAGTGCCGGCATGCGTGATGTCCGAGATCCCGTCCCGTCTCCCCTGCCGCCGCTGACGCCGCGCGGCGAGTCGCCCCGCCGCATCGACAGCACCGCGCTGCTGGGCCCGCGCGGCGAGGTGCAGATCGTCCACCAGCAGCAGGTCTACCGCCTGCGCGTGACGTCGCTGGGCAAGCTCATCCTCACCAAGTAGACCTGTCTTCCCTGCCGCGCCAGCCAGCCGTCGCCCGCCAGCGCCTCCTCCCGGAGCCCTCTGAATGGCCGACTTCTGCTGCGCGGCGCATGCCGCCCCACCCCCCGCCACCGGCTCGCGCCGCCGCCGCCTGTGGGAACTCGGCAGCCATGCGCACTGCCCCGTCATCGGTGTCTGCGTGCCGCTGGAACGCGTGCGCGTGCTGGCCAAGAAACTGCTGGTGCTGCAGGGTGACGAAGACGACTACACGCTGCACTGCAGCCTCGTCACCGCCGCCGCGCGCCGCAACGCGGTGGCCGAGGCGCTGCAGAAAGACCTCGAACAACGCTTCACGCTGGACGTGCGCAGCGCGGCCCAGGTGAAGTGCCGCGAATCGCTGATGACCTGGTGGCGCGCCCGCGCCGCGCAGGGCGAGGTGGCCGGCGCGCTGTGGGCCACGCTGACGCACGCGCGCTGCGACGAGTGGCTGGAGATGCGCGTGCTGGGCCAGGTGCACATGCTGCAGCACCAGGTGGGCGCCGCGCAGCGCGTGGACCTGGCCCGCCACCGCGAGCTGGCCGCCGAGCACCACGCGCTGCTGCGCGACTACGCCGAGGTGCAGCAGCGCGTGACCGCCTGGAGCGCCGAGCGCGCCCGCGAGCAGCAGGCCTGGGAACAGGAGCGCATGCAGCAGCGCGCGGCCGTCATCTCGCTGCAGACGCAGCTGGCGCAGGCCCAGGAGCAGCTGCAGCACTGGCAGGCCGCACGCCCCGATCTGCCCGAGCGCGAGCAGCTGCGCGAGCGGCTGGCCGAGCAGGTCGAGCGCAACCACGCGCTGCAGCGCGAGCTGGCGCGGCAGGCGCCGCGCGCGCCGGTGGCCGAGCCTGCGCCGGCTGCGGCCGGCCCCGAGGCCGACCCGCCGCCCGCGCCGGTCAAGCTGGAGCACCGCGTCGTGCTGTGCGTGGGCGGCCGCGGCGGCAGCGTGCCGCAGTACCGCCAGGCCGTGGAGGGTTGCGGCGCGCAGTTCCTGCACCACGACGGCGGCAGCGAGCACAAGCCGGCCCAGCTGGAGCCGCAGCTCGCCGCCGCCGACCTCGTCATCTGCCAGACCGGCTGCATCAGCCACGACGCCTACTGGCGCGTGAAGGACCACTGCAAGCGCCACCACAAGCGCTGCGTGTTCGTCGAGACGCCCAGCCGCAGTGCCTTCGAACGTGCGCTGGCGCAGGCCGCCGCGAGCGAAGGCAGCGAAGCGCCGATCTGAGGGGAAGCCCCGAGGCGGGGCGGCACACTGGCGGGCGCAAACTGCAAGCGTTTGCAGTCCCGTGGAGATCGGTTCATGGCCCCTGTCGCATCGCCCCACCAGCTCGCCCGCCGCGCCATCGCCCTCGTGCTGGCCGGCGGTCGTGGCTCCCGCCTCAAGCAGCTCACCGACTCGCGCGCCAAGCCGGCGGTCTACTTCGGCGGCAAGTTCCGCATCATCGACTTCGCGCTGTCGAACTGCCTGAATTCCGGCATCCGCCGCATCGGCGTCATCACGCAGTACAAGAGCCACAGCCTGATGCGCCACCTGCAGCGCGGCTGGGCCTTCCTGAAGAGCGAGATGAACGAGTTCGTCGACCTGATGCCGGCGCAGCAGCGCGTCGACGAGGAGAGCTGGTACCGCGGCACGGCCGATGCGGTTTACCAGAACCTGGACATCATCCAGAGCACCGAGGCCGACTACATCGTCGTGCTGGCGGGCGACCACATCTACAAGATGGACTACTCGTCCATGCTGATGGACCACGTGGCCACCGGCGCGGGCTGCACGGTGGGCTGCATCGAGGTGCCCAAGGCCGAGGCCACGGCCTTCGGCGTGATGGCCGTGGACGGCGAGCGCCGCATCACCGCCTTCCAGGAAAAGCCCGCCGACCCGCCCTGCATGCCCGGCCGCAGCGACGCCTGCCTGGCCAGCATGGGCATCTACATCTTCAACGCCGACTACCTGTACCGCCTGCTGGCCGAGGACCTGGCCGACAGCGGCTCCAGCCACGACTTCGGCAAGGACGTCATCCCCAAGGTCGTCGGCGAAGGCCGCGCCGTGGCCCACCCATTCGGCATGAGCTGCATCATGAATCCCAACGGCGCCACGCCCTACTGGCGTGACGTCGGCACGCTCGACGCCTTCTGGGCCGCCAACCTCGACCTGGCCTCCATCAGCCCCGAGCTGGACATCTACGACACCGACTGGCCCATCTGGACCTACCAGCGCCAGCTGCCGCCGGCCAAGTTCATCCCCGATCACAACGGCATGCACGGCATGACGGTCAACACCCTCGTCAGCGGCGGCTGCATCGTGTCGGGCTCGCACGTCGTGCAGTCGGTGCTGTTCAGCAACGTGCGCATCCGCTCGTTCTGCAATATCCACCAGAGCGTGCTGCTACCCGGCGTCAGCGTGGGGCGCAACTGCCGGCTCACCAAGGTCATCGTCGACCGCGGCTGCGAGATCCCCGACGGCCTGGTCGTCGGCGAAGACGCCGCGCTGGACGCGGCCCGCTTCGAGCGCACGGACAACGGCGTCGTGCTCATCACCAAGCAAATGCTGGCCAGACTGTGAAGCCCCTCGTCCAACGTGTACGTTGGCCGGTCCCCCGCGGGGACGGCGATGCTTGCCGGTTCGACCGGCAAGCACATCGCCCGACGGGCCGGCTTGGGAGCGGCCCGGCGCTCGGCCCGCCAATGCCGCATCACGCGAAGGGGCGCTGAGATGCGTGTTCTGCAAGTCAGCGCGGAGCTGTTCCCGCTGCTGAAGACCGGCGGCCTGGCCGACGTGGCCGGCGCGCTGCCCGCCGCGCTGGCCGCGGCCGGTGCGGAGCCGCGGCTGCTGGTGCCGGGCTTCCCGGCCATACACGACGCGTTGACGCAGGAATGCGCCGTCGCGCCGGTCGCGCTGCCGTGGGGCGAGGGCCGGGCGGCGCTGCTGCGCGGCCGGCTGCCGGGCTTCGAGCAACTCGTCTACGTGCTGGACGCGCCAGGCCTGTTCGACCGCCCCGGCAATCCCTACGCCGACGACGGCGGCGTGGCCTATGCCGACAACCACCGCCGCTTCGCGCTGCTGGGCCTGGCCGCCGCGCGGCTGGCGGAAGGGCTGGACGCCAGCTGGCGGCCCGACATCGTGCACGCGCACGACTGGCATGCCGGCCTGGCCTGCGCCCACGTCGCCGGCAGCCGCGCGCGCCGCCGCAGCGACGCCAAGGCCGTCTTCACGGTGCACAACCTGGCCTACCAGGGGCTGTTCCCGGCCAGCCAGTTCGGCGAGCTGGGGCTGCCGGCGTCGCACTACGCCATGGAGGGCGTGGAGTTCTATGGCCAGGTCAGCTTCATGAAGGCCGGCCTGCATTTCGCCGACGCGATCACCACCGTCAGCCCGACCTACGCCCGCGAGATCCAGACGCCCGAGCAGGGCTGCGGGCTGGATGGCCTGCTGCGCCACCGCGCCGGCGTGCTGCACGGCATCCTGAACGGCGTCGACTACCGCGTCTGGTCGCCCGTCGACGACGCCGCCATCGCCGCGCGCTACAGCGCCGACGACGCTTCGGCCAAGGCCGCCTGCAAGGCCGCGCTGCAGCGTGAATGCGGCCTGGCCGTCGCGCCCGAGGCGCCGCTGTTCGGCGTCGTCAGCCGCCTGACCGAGCAGAAAGGCCTGCCGCTGGTGCTGGAAGCGCTGGACGAGTTGCTCGCCGGCGGCGGCCAGCTCGTCGTGCTGGGTGCCGGCGATGCTCGCCTGGAAGCCGAGTTCTCGGCGGCCGCCGCACGGCATCCCACCCAGGTGGCCCGGCGCGCCGGCATGGACGAGGGCCTGGCCCACCGCATCGTCGCCGGCAGCGACGTCATGCTGGTGCCCAGCCGCTTCGAGCCCTGCGGCCTGACGCAGCTGTACGGCCTGAGCTACGGCGCGCTGCCGCTGGTGCACCGCGTCGGCGGCCTGGCCGACACGGTGGTGGACACGACGCTGGAAGACCTCGCCGCCGGCACCGCCACCGGCTTCGTCTTCGACGCCTTCACGGCCGATGCCTGCCGCCGCGCGCTGCGCCGCGCGTTCGCGCTGTGGCGCCGGCCCGAGGACTGGGCCCGCGTGCGCGAGGCCGCGATGCGCCAGCGCTTCGGCTGGGACACCGCGGCGGCCCGCTACGTGGACCTCTACGGCGACCTGCTATATCGCTAGCGCGATGACGCCGGCGCCGATCAGCGCCGCGCCGGCCAGCCGCCAGCCGCGCTCGGCCTCGCCCAGCAGCTGCCCACCCAGCAGCGCCGCGATCAGCATGGACACCTCGCGCGCCGGCGCCACGCGCGACAGCGGCGCCTCCTTCACGGCCAGCAGCACCAGCACATAGGCCGCCGGCCCCAGCACCGACACCGCCAGCACGCCGCGCCACGACTGCTTCACCTCCGGCCAGAACGTGTGCCGCCGGCGCAGCGACACCGGCAGCTGCATGACCATGCGCAGCAGGTTGCCCACCCAGTCCAGCAGCAGCGGCGACACGGCCAGCACCTTGACCGAGTAGCCGTCGATGACCGTGTAGCCGGCGATCAGCGCGCCGGTGGCCGCGCCCCACCAGATGCCGTGCCGGCGGCGGCGGTCGGCCTGTGCGTCGTGCGACAGCCCGCGGCCGATGAGCCGCGGCCCCATCGTGATGAGCAGGATGCCACCCACCACGCCGGCCAGGCCCAGCGCGCCGTGCACACCCAGGTGCTCGCCCAGTAGCAAGACGGCGGCCACCGCCGACAGCAGCGGCCCGCTGCCGCGCGCAACGGGGTAGACCACCGTCAGGTCGCTGGCCCGGTAGCCCGCCACCAGGCAGTTGAAGTACAGCAGGTGCACGACGGCGCTGGCCAGCACCAGGCCCCACACCAACGGCGTCCAGCGCGGCACCTCGTCGACACCCAGCCACGCGGCGGCCGGCAGCCACACCAGCACGACGCCGATGGCGCAGCTCATGACGAAATGCGGCCCGCCGCCCCATTTCTTGGCGGCCAGGTTCCAGAGCGCGTGGAGGAGGGCGGCGGTGAGGACGAGGGCGAGCGCCGAGGCGGGCATCGATCAGTAGATCAGGCGATCCGGACGGATGTCGCGCAAGATGGTCGTCGCGATCTCCTCGATGCTCTTGTGCGTCGACGACAGCCACGAGATGCCCTCGCGCTTCATCATCGCCTCGGCCTCGTTGACCTCGTAGCGGCAGTTCAGCGGGTCGGCGTACTTGCTGCCCGGGCGGCGCTCGTTGCGGATGCTGGACAGGCGCTCCGGGTCGATGGTCAGCCCGAAGCACTTGCGGCGGTGCGGCACCAGCGACGGCGGCAGCTTGCGGCGCTCGAAGTCCTCGGGGATCAGCGGGTAGTTGGCGGCCTTGATGCCGTGCTGCATCGCCAGGTACAGCGACGTCGGCGTCTTGCCCGAGCGCGACACGCCGACGAGGATGACGTCGGCCACGTCCAGGTTCTTGGACGACTGGCCGTCGTCGTGCGCCAGCGAGAAGTTGATGGCCTCGATGCGGTCGTGGTACTCCTGGCTCTGCGCCACGTCGGAGAAGCGGCCCACGCGGTGGTTGCTCTTGATGCCGAA
This sequence comes from Roseateles sp., assembly GCA_041914785.1. Classification (GTDB taxonomy): domain Bacteria; phylum Pseudomonadota; class Gammaproteobacteria; order Burkholderiales; family Burkholderiaceae_C; genus Pelomonas. The sequence goes on along the minus strand of JAYSCT010000112.1, from coordinate 2,170 downwards.
CTCTTCCTCCAGCGGCTCGATGAAGGTGCCGAACATGTCCATCACGCGGCCCTGGCAGTGCTCGCGCACGATCTTCAGCACGTCGCGGTCCACCAGGGTCGCGAACACGATGGGCCGCTCGCCCTCGCGCATGGCCAGCTCGTTGATCTCCGCGACGACGGCCTGGGCCTTCTCCGCCGTGTCGATGAACGGCCGGCGCACGTGGCGCGGCTTGATGGAGAACTGCGCGAGGATGGAGTTGCCGAAGGTTTCGGCGGTGATCCCGGTGCCGTCAGAGACGAAGTAGACGGTTCTGGCGGTCATGGCAGGTCAGCTGGAGTCGTGGGCGCGGCCATGATAGCCAGCGCCCCCGGGGCGAGGGGGCATTTCCCGATGGCGGACCTTTCGCACGATCCAGGCGGGTTACGCCCAGGTACGAACCGCCTAGAATCCGCCGCAATTCCTCGCGATCAGCCCCATGCGCGCCGCCACCCTCCAAGAAGAATCCAGAAATGGGTGGAGCCGCGCCTGCCTTGAGCACCGCTGCTCGGCACCGGGCGTGGATGACGCGACGACACCGGTTTTTCAACCTCCCGGAGTTTTTTCATGTCCACCCTGTTCGAGGCGACCGCCCTGGTCGTACCGTTTGAGAACCTGAGGATGACCGACGTCGAGGCAGTTGGCGGCAAGAACGCCAGCCTCGGCGAAATGATCTCGCAGCTCGCCGCCAGCGGCGTGCGCGTCCCCGGTGGCTTCGCGACGACCGCGCATGCCTTCCGGCAGTTCCTCAAGCACGAGGGCCTGGACGCGCGCATCGCGGCGCGGCTGAGCTCGCTCAACACCGACGATGTCCGCGCGCTGGCCGAGGCCGGTGCCGAGATCCGCGGCTGGATCGAGAACCAGCCCTTCCCGGCCGACCTGGAAGCCGGCGTGCGCGCGGCCTACGCGCAGCTGACCGCCGACAACCCGGACGCGACCTTCGCCGTGCGCTCCTCCGCCACGGCCGAGGACCTGCCCGACGCGTCCTTCGCCGGCCAGCAGGAAACCTTCCTGAACGTGCACGGCATCGACGAGGTGCTGCACAAGATGCGCGAGGTGTTTGCGTCGCTCTACAACGACCGCGCCATCAGCTACCGCGTGCACAAGGGCTTCGCCCATGGCGACGTGGCGCTGTCGGCCGGCGTGCAGCGCATGGTGCGCTCCGACCTCGGCTCGGCCGGCGTCATGTTCACCATCGACACCGAGAGCGGCTTTCAGGACGTCGTCTTCATCACGTCCAGCTACGGCCTGGGCGAGACGGTGGTGCAGGGCGCCGTGAACCCGGACGAGTTCTATGTCCACAAGCCGGCGCTTAAGGCCGGCAAGCTGGCCATCATCCGCCGCAACCTGGGCTCCAAGCTGATCCGCATGGAGTTCTCGACGCCCGAGGAAAAGGCCGCCAGCGGCAAGCTCGTGAAGACGGTGGACACGGCCGTCGAGGCGCGCAACCGCTACTCGCTGAACGACGCCGAGGTGACCGAGCTGGCCCAGTACGCGCTGATCATCGAGCAGCACTACGGCCGTGCGATGGACATCGAGTGGGGCCGTGACGGCGTCGACGGCAAGCTCTACATCCTGCAGGCCCGCCCCGAGACGGTGAAGAGCCAGGCCGCCGGCCAGGTCGAGCACCACTACAAGCTCAAGGCCCACAGCGCCGTGCTGGCCGAGGGCCGCGCCATCGGCCAGAAGATCGGCACGGGCCCCGTGCGCCTGGTCGACAGCGTCGCCGAGATGGAGCGCGTGCAGCCGGGCGACGTGCTCGTCACCGACATGACCGACCCGAACTGGGAGCCGGTCATGAAGCGCGCCAGCGCCATCGTGACCAACCGTGGCGGCCGCACCTGCCACGCGGCCATCATTGCGCGTGAACTGGGCATCCCGGCCGTCGTCGGCTGCGGCGACGCGACGGACAAGCTCAAGGACGGCCAGCTGGTGACGGTGGCCTGCTCGGAAGGCGACACCGGCTACATCTACGACGGCCTGCTGGAGACCGAGGTCAGCGAGGTGCACCGCGGCGAGCTGCCGTACTGCCCGATCAAGATCATGATGAACGTCGGCAACCCGCAGCTGGCCTTCAACTTCGCGCAGATGCCGTCGGGCGGCGTGGGCCTGGCGCGCCTGGAGTTCATCATCAACAACAACATCGGCGTCC
>JAYSCT010000111.1:9928-15685 GCA_041914785.1 Roseateles sp. | reverse complement strand
TCCAGCCCCCTTCGAACGCTTGACAGCAAACACAGTTGCTCGGGGGACCGACCAGGCTCGCCCGCGTTCAGCGGCGCGAGATTGGGCGAGGGGCCCCACCTCATTCCAGCTGCGCAGCCTTGTGCAGCGCGCGCAGCACACAGGCATTGATCTCGCCGGCGCCGATCATCAGCGCGTCGGCGCGCTCGCGGTAGTCGAACACGCTCTCGGCCTCGATGGCCTGCACCAGCTGCAGATAGGGCAGGAACGGGCCGGTGTTTTCCACCAACGCCTGGCGCACGCGCTCGGGCACGGGGATGCTCTGCAGCAGCTTGTCGAACGGCGCCTTGAGCATGTGGTCCAGCAGCGAGAACAGGCCGCAGATGAACATCTCGTCGCGCTGCTCGCGGTCGTCCATGCCGGCGGCCAGCTCTTCCATGATGAGGCCGCGGCGCACGGCGCCGTACATGATGGGGCGCATGCTGTGGTCCTTGCTGGCGGTCGTCAGCAGCAGGGCCAGCCAGCGCTTCAGGCGGGCATAGCCCAGCAGCATGATGGCGTGGCGGAAGCTGGACACCTCCACCGGCAGGCCGAAGGCGGCCGAGTTCATGTAGCGCAGCAGCTTGAAGGCCAGGCTGGGGTCGCGCTTCAAGGTCTGCTCCAGGCGCTCGACGTCCTCGCCCTCGTCGACGCGCGACATCAGCTCCATGATGACCTGCAGGTCGGCGGCGATCTCGGTCTTGGTGCCCGGCTGGGCTTCGTAGGGGCCGTCCATGGGCCAGCCGATGACGGCGGTGGCGCCGCCCTTGAAGGCGTCCTCGATGGCTTCGGTGCCACGCAGGCCGCTGCAGACGAGTTCGGTGCCGGCCGGTGCGGCCTGGCCGGGCTCCAGCGCCACCTGCTTGAAGACGGCAGCAACGCCGGCGGGCAGCGGCGCGCTGGGCAGGCCCTTGAGCAGGCCGCGGTGGCCGGCGCCCCTGAGCGCGGCGATGGCGTCGGCATGCGCCGCATCGGCGGCGATGAAGGCCGGCACCTCGATGGTGCTGGCCTCGGCCGGCGGCTGGGCCAGCAGCGCGCCCAGCAGCGCCTCGCCCTGCGCGCTGACGACGACGCCGCCCTTGGGGAAGGTGGCGGACAGCGCGGCCAGCAGTTCGGCGTGGTCGACCTTGGCGTCGGGGCGCAGCGGCACCAGCGTCAGCCGCGTGCCGGCGACGGCATGCTGGCGATCGATGACCGGTGAGTAGCCCAGCGCGACGCCGGGCAGGATGGCGTGGTCGAGGGCGGCAGGGGTGTTGTCGGACATGGCGCGGCGCGGGGGCGGGGAATGCGTCAGTCTGCCACGGCCATCCCGAGGTCGCGCCGTCAAATCGTGACAGGTGCACGCGCCGCCGCAGGCGGCATCGAAATCAGCCCTGCAGATACTGGAACAGCGACATGCGCTGGACCATCGCGTAGGTCTTGAGTGCCGTGTCGTAGCCGGTCTGCTGGTTCTGGAAGTCGGAGATGCCCTGCACCATGTCCAGGTCCTCGGCGGCGCTGCGCTCCTGCTCGCTGTACTGCTTGAGCGCGGCGAGCCGGCCTTCGGTGCCGTCCAGGTTGTTGAGGCGCTCGCCCACCTGGCTGCGCAGACTCTGCAGGTTGCCCATCACGGCGTCGAGGTCGCGCACGGCCAGCGCGTTGCCCTGCGTGACCTGGCTGCGGCTGCGCAGCGGCGTGTTGAGGTCGACGATGGCCTTGTCCAGGGCGTCGAACAGCTTGAGGCTGGACTTGGAACCGGCGATGGCGAAGGCGTCGCCGTCGACCGGGGTGCCCGAGATCGTGAACGCCATGCCGTCCGCCGTGATGGCCTTGCCGGGCTCGAAGGTGCCGCTGACGGCGGTGCCGGCATCCTGGTCGGTCAGCGTGTAAGTCTGGCTGGGCGCGCTGCCGGCGATGTCGATGCGGTAGTTGTGGCCGGTGAGCTGATCGGGGTTGACGACACGGCCGCTGTCGATCCAGCCGGAGGCCGGCTTGTTGGTGATTGGATTGACCAGTGCCACCGGCACGCCGCCGTTGGCCGCCGTGGCGCCCGGGTCGATGAGCTGCACCGTGGTCTTGCCGGTGACGGGGTCGGACACGAGCGCGCTGGGCGCGGTGACGAAGTTGCCGTTGCCGCTGCCGGCCTCTTCCCACGCGCCGCGGCCGTCGACGGTGAGCTGGAAGTTGTCAAGGTTGCCGGTCTGGATGGTGCCGGACACGCCGACATAACGGACGCCGCCCGGCTCGTCCAAGAACGGCGGGTTGGCCGCACCCTGGCCGGAGAACAGGTAGCCGCCCGCGCCGTCGGGCCGGTTGGCGATGGACAGCAGCTGGTCGCGGATGCCCTTGAGCTTGGTGGCCAGGCCGGCGCGCTCGGCGTCGGAGTAGCTGGCGTTACCGGCCGCGACCATGGTCTCGCGCGCTTGCTGCAGCAGCTCGTTGGCATCGCCCAGCGCGGACTCGGCCAGCGTCATGCTGTTGCGGCTGGCCTCCAGGGCGCGCTGGTTGGCCTCGACGCGGCCGATGGTGACCAGGGCGCGCTCGGCGCGGGCGGCGCCGGTGGGGTCGTCGCTGGCCATCGCCACGCGCTTGCCGGAGGTCAGCTGCTGCTGCTGCTGCTGGAGCGCGTTCTGGCGGCGCTGCAGGTTGGCGATGGAGGCGTCGAAGAGGTTGGCGGTGGCGAGTCTCATGGGGGGCCTCGGTCGGTGGGCGCGGGGTCAGTCGGTGCGGCGCTCATCGCGCGAGCTGCATCAGTTCGTCGAACAGCGACTGCGCCGTCTGCAGCACCTTGGCGGCGGCCTGGTAGGCCTGCTGGTACTGCATCAGGCGCGAGGCTTCCTCGTCCAGATTGACGCCCGATTCGCCGGAGCGGCTGGCCTCGGCGTCGCTGGCGACGGCGGTGGACACGCCGGACAGGTAGCGGGCGCTCTGCACGCGGGCGCCGACGTCGCTGATCGTGGCGGCGTACGCGTCGTTGATCGTGACGCCGGGGATGTCGGTGATGCTGCCGTCCGCGTTCCTGATCTTCTGCGCGCCGACGACGGGCTCGGTCTGGATGTTGAGGTAGGCCTTGGCGTTGCCGTTGTTCGTGGCGGTGTAGAGGGTCTTGCCGACCGTGATCTTGTCGCCGGCGCGCGGCACGCCGTTGGTGCGCAGCTCGAAGCCGAGCTCCACGCCGGGGTCGTTGCCCAGCGGCTGGCCCTGCTTCCACACGCCGGTCAGCGTGGTGCCGTCGCGCTGCGTCACGGTGTAGTTGAGGCCGCCGGTGGGCTGCCCGCCGAGGTCGAGTTCCGGGCCGCCGAACACGATGTCCAGCGGCAGCTTGAGCTGCAGCTTGGGGTTGGCCGGGTCGGGCGCCAGCAGGCTGGTGATGCGGGCCTGGTCCACCGCGGAGATGCTGTCGATGCTCAGCGTGCCGTTGTTGGTGACGGCCGTCGTGGCCGTGACCGGCGAGGCGGCGGCGATGCCGTTGGGATCGTCCATCACGCGGCGCATCTCCACCGCGGCGGAGCCGACGGGCTCGATGCGGAAGCTCTCGCCGGGCTGCGGCGGCGCCGGCGTGAAGCTGAACTTCACGCCGTCAACGATGTCGCCGTCGGCGATGTCGCGCACCAGGCCGTCGGACAGCCGCGTCAGCTGGTAGCTGCCGGCGGCGCGCGAGGTCAGCGTGTAAGTGCTGGCCTGCAGCTGCGAGGCGTCGCTGATGGTGGCCGCCACGCCGCTGGTGAAGGCGCCGGCGGCGTCGCGCGCGTTCGTGCCGGCAGCCAGCACGCGGGGCGCGGCGACGTTGAAGATCTTGCCGCCCGCGCCCGGTGGGTTGGACAGGTCCAGCCCCAGCGCGTTCTGTTCGTTGATGCGCGTGCCGATGGCCGCCGCCAGCTGGCCCAGCAGGTTGCGGCCGTCCTGCAGGTCGCGGTTCTGGAAGGCCAGCAGCGCAGCCATCGAGCCGCCGGTCAGCACGCTTTCGTCCAGCGCGCGGTTCAGGCCGCCCTCGGCGAGCGACAGCTGGGCGCGCTGGGGGTCGTAGGGGTCCGCCGTGACCTGCAGCGCCGAGGCCGTGCTGCCCAGCACCAGCCGCTGACCGCCGCCGATGAACACGCCCACGGTGTCGTCGTCGGCCGGCAGCGTCGTCACCGCGATGTAGTCGCTGAGGTTGGAGATCAAGCGCTCGCGCTGGTCCAGCAGGTCGTTGGGCGTGTGGCCGCTGCCGCGCGTCTTGGCGATCTGCTCGTTGACGTTGGCGATCTGCACCGCCAGCTGGTTGACGGTGGTGACCGAGGCCCGCAGGTCGCTGACGACGCCGGACTGCAGGTCGTTCAGCTGCTGGCCGGCGTTGGCGAAGCGCACGGCCAGCTCGTTGGCGCGGCCCAGCGCCACCTGGCGGGCGGACGGGTCGCCGGGCCGGCTGGTGACGTCCACCATCGCGTTCAGGAACTGGCTGGCCGCGTAGCCCAGGCCGTCGGTGCCCGGCGGGAACAGCTTCTCCAGGCGCGACAGCTGCTCGGCGCGAGTCGCGTCCGCCGACGCGGCGGCCTTGCTGGTGGCGGCCTCCTTGGTCAGGAACGCGTTGTGCGAGCGCACGACGGTCTCGACGTCCACGCCCTTGCCGAAGAAGCCCGCCCCGGTGTACTGGCCGGGCGATGTGGTCAGCACCACCGACTGGCGCGAGTAGCCCGGCGTGTTCGCGTTGGCGATGTTCTGGCCGATGGTCTGCAATGCCGCCTGGTTGGCGAACATTGCGCGAGCACCGAGGGAAAGCAGGCCGCCCATGTGTCAGTCCTTCACGCCAGCGTGCTCTGCACGCGCTGCGTCGTCTGGATGGTCCTGGCGATCTTCTCGGCGTAGGCCGGATCGGTCGCGTAGCCGGCCTGCTGCAGGCCGCGGGCAAAGCCGGCGGCGTTGCCGCTCTGCGCCTGCGCGACGACCTTGGCGTACCGGTCGTTGCTGCTGATCAGGCGGGCGTAGTCCTTGAACGCCTCGTCGTAGCTGGCATAGGCGCGGAACTTGGCGGTCACCTTCACGGCCTGGCCGTTGATGACCTCGGTGGTCTTCACGTCCACGGTCTTGCCGGTCCAGCCGGGCGTGGCCTTGATGCCGAATACGTTGTGGCTCTTGCTGCCGTCGGCGCCGGTGATCTCGCGCTTGCCCCAGCCGCTTTCGTGGGCCGCCTGCGCGACCATGAAGCTGGCGGGAATGCCGGTGGCGGCCGACGCCGCGCGGGCCGACGCATCGTGCTTCTGGATGAAGCTCTGCACGTGGTTCGGGATGCCCTTGGTGGCCAGCGCCGGCAGCGCCTGGGCCAGCGTCGTCTGGCTGGCCCGGCGCACGTTCTCGGGCGACAGGTCCTGGATGCCCATCTGGCGCTGCAGCTGGCGGGTGATCGCGTCCGACAGCCCGCCCGGCTGGCCCGACAGCTTGCCGGCGAACTGCGTGTCCAGCATCTCCGTGCCCAGCTGCGTGGCGCTGTTGTCCAGCATGCCGCTCGCCAGCGTGGACGCGCGCATGCTCTTCATGACTTCCTGCATGAACAGCGACTCGAACTGCCTGGCCGTCTCGCGCGCGCTGGCCTTGGGGTCGCGCGAGGCCTGCGCCTTCAGCCCGTTGAGGGCGTCGACGCTGCCGAGGTTCTGTCCGGCGATGGACTGGAAGGACGAGGACATCAGATCACCACGAGTTCCGCGTTTAGGGCGCCCGCGCACTTCAACCCCGCACAAGAGGTGATATGATGTCCTCAGATCGGAAGATCACACGGCTGTACTA
>JAYSCT010000111.1:0-9918 GCA_041914785.1 Roseateles sp. | reverse complement strand
CTGCAGGATGGCGAGCAAGTCCTGGGGGGTGGCGCCCAGCGAGTTGAGCGCCTTGACGACGTCCGACAGCCGTGCGCCGGCCGGCAGCTGGATGAGGCTGCCCGGTTCCTGGCGGATGGAGATGTCGGCCTTCTCGGACACCACCGTCTGCCCGCTGGACAGCGCATTGGGCTGGCTGATGACAGGCGTGGAGTTGATGGTGACCGACAGGCTGCCGTGCGCCACCGCGCAGGCGGACAGCGTGACCGCCTGGTTCATGACGATGGAGCCGGTGCGCGCGTTGATGACGACGCGCGCGGCGGCGGGCGCCAGGTCGACGGGCAGGTTCTCCACGTCGGCCAGGAAGGCGACACGGTCGTCCGGCGTCGCGGGCGCCTTCACTCGCACGACCCGGCCGTCCAGCGCCTGCGCGGTGCCGGCGCCCTTGAGCTTGTTGATGGCCTGCGCGACGGCGCGGGCGGTGGCGTAGTCGCTGCTGTTGAGGTCGAACTGGATGAAGTCGCCACTGGCCAGGGGCGTGGGCACCGAGCGCTCGACGAGGGCGCCCGCCGGGATGCGGCCGGCGCTGAGGTGGTTGATCTGCACCTTGGAGCCGCCGGCCGAGGCGCCGGCGCCGCCCACCACCAGGTTGCCCTGCGCAATGGCGTAGATCTGCCCATCCGCGCCGCGCAGCGGCGTCGCGATCAGCGTGCCGCCGCGCAGGCTCTTGGCATTGCCGATGGAGGAGACGTTGATGTCCAGCTGCTGGCCGGGCTGCGCGAACGGCGGCAGCGAGGCCGTCACCATGACGGCCGCGATGTTGCGCGGCTGCATGGTGATGCCTTGCGGCAGCAGCACGCCGAACTGCTGCAGCATGGCCGTCAGGCTCTGGCCGGTGAACGGCGCCTGCGTGGTCTGGTCGCCCGTGCCGTCCAGGCCGACGACGAGACCGTAGCCCGTCAACGGGTTGGAGCGGACCCCGGCCACGGAGGCGACTTCCTTGATGCGCGCGGCATGGGAGAAGGGCGCCAGCACGAGGGCCAGGCTGAGGAGGAGGGCTTGCAGGAACTTCACTCGACCGATTCTGCGGAGGCTTGAGCCCGCGAAGCCGCGGAAAAGGGCGCGGACCGCCCCGCTTTTCCCCGCCGTGCCGGCGCCGGGCGTGGGCTGATGCTCAGCGCGGCGCAAGCTTGGGCTCAGGTTGGGTGATGGGGTGCGTGAGATTCTGTCAACCCCTACACGGCACATCCGCCACAGGGCGACGCCGGCCCGTGGCCCGCTCGCCCGGCCGCCTTTTCATGATCGCGCGGTGATCGATTTTGATTGATTGCGGTGATTTCGCGTGATTTGACCGGGTTTACTCTCATATGCCCACCGAAGCGGGGGGATGGTGGGACAGGTTTCTGAATGTGTAGATCGGTAAAGTTTTGCGTACCGACTTCCGTTGCATCCGCGCAAGACCTGCCATGCCCCCGTTGACCGAACCGCTGACCCTGGTTCATGTCGTGTTCTCGTCCCGTATCGCGGGCGGTGAGCGCCACTGCATCGATCTCGCCAACGCCCAGGCGGCGCTGGGCCACCGTGTCCACGTCATCGGCTCGGCGGGTTCCGCCGTCGCCGGTGCACTGGCCCGCGGCGTGACCTTCCACGGCTTGAAGCTGCCGCTGCTGCGCGGCTGGCGCGTCGCCGCGCTGGCGCGCCGGCTGGGTGCCGACGTCGTGCACGGCCACCTGGGCCCCGCCTGCAAGGCCGCTGCCCACGCGCGCCGGTCGGCCCGCATCGGCACGCTGCACGTGGGCTACAAGGCCCACCACCATGCCCGTCTGGATGGCCTGGTGTGCGTGAACCGCGCGCAGCACGAAAGCCTGCCCAAGGGCGAGGCGCTGACGAGCCTGATCTACAACTGGGCGCCGGAGCGGCTCGCCGCGCCCGCCCGCCCGACCGACCTGCGCACCGAGCTGCGCCTGGCGCCCCACCAGCTGCTGGTGTGCAGCGTGGGCCGGCTGCACGCCAGCAAGGGCATGGACCTGCTGATCCAGGGCTTTCGCGCCCATGCCCCCGCCGACGCGGTGCTGGCCATCCTGGGCGAAGGCCCGGACGAGGCCCGGCTGAAGGCGCTGGCCGCCGGCGATGCGCGCATCCACCTGCTGGGTTTCCGCCCCGACGTGTGCGAGGCGTTGAAGGCGTTCGACCTGTTCGTGTCGCCGTCCCGCGAGGAGACCTTCTCGCTGGCCATCCTGGAAGCCATGCACGCCGGGCTGCCGGTGCTGTCCACCGCTACGCAGGGCCCGCTGGAACTGCTGGCCGGCCAGCCCGCCCGCCTGGTGCCGGTGGGCGATGCCGATCTGCTGGGCCGCGCACTGGCCGAGGAGCTGGCGCTGCTGCGCGAACTACCGCCACACGCCCGCCCCATCAGCTACGCCACGGCCGCCTATGACCGCGGCAATGCGGTGAACCGCACGCTGGGCTTCTACCGCGATGTCCTGCAGCGCCAGGCCGCGCTGGCCCCCCACTTCGAGGACGAGGAAGAAGCGATCATCGCCTGATGATCAAGAGGCCCCGCACCGACTTCTGGCAGGTCGGCATCGTCCCGCTGGCGCTGCAGGACGTCGACGTCAACGCGCTGGGCGTCGTGCGCGACCGCATCACCTGGCTGCCCGACGCCGGCCGCTGGCGCTACCTGGCCGACCCCTTCGGCCTGGTGCGCGGCGACGCGCTGCATGTGTTCGTCGAGGCGTTCGATTACCGCATCAAGCGCGCCCACATCGAGCGCCACGAGTTCGCGCTGGCCGACCTGCGCTGGCGCGGCCGCTCGACGGTGCTGGACCTGCCGTTCCACCTGTCCTACCCGCAGGTCTTCGAGCATGGCGGCGAGACCTGGATGGTGCCGGAGAGCTTCCAGGCCGGCGAGGTGGCGCTGTACCGCGCCGCCGACGCGTCGCTGGACCGCTGGGAGCGCCACGGCCAGCTGCTGGCCGGGCCCATCGCCGATGCCTCGCTCATCGAGCATGACGGCCGCTGGTGGATGTTCTACACGCTGGTGGGCCCGCAGGCGCGCGACCAGCGCGAGCTGCACGTGGCGCACGCGCCCACGCTCACCGGCCCGTGGGCGCCGCTGGCCGGCAACCCGGTGCGCGTGGCCCGCGACGGGGCGCGGCCGGCCGGCCGGCCGTTCCTGGCGCGCGACGGCGTGCTGACGCTGCCGGTGCAGGACTGCGCCGCCGGCTATGGCAGCGCCACCCGGCTGCTGCGCCTGCTGCAGCTGACACCCGAGCGCGTCGTCCTCGAGGCCGGCACCGAGCGCCTGACCGGCGACCTCGCCAGCACCACGCACACCGCCGGCCTGCACACGCTGACGGGCTGCGGTGCCTTCACGCTCATCGACGTGAAGCGCATCGACCGCTCCCGCGGCAAGCAGTGGCTGGACTTCAAGCGCCGGCTGAGACGACTGACCGGCCGTTAGCAAGCCGGGGCTTGCGTTGTGTATTGTGTGAGTAATACACTGATACGCATGCCCAGCCCCCCGGCCTTCTTCGACATCCAGCCGCAGCTCGCCACGCCCATCTACCGGCAGGTGGTGGAGCAGGTGCAGCGCCTCGTGGCCGGCGGGCAGCTGAGGCCGGGCGACGAGCTGCCCAGCGTGCGCGCCGTTGCCGAACGCCATGCCATCAACCCCATGACCGTCAGCAAGGCCTACAGCCTGCTGGAAGCCGAAGGCCTGCTGGAGCGGCTCCGCGGCGTCGGCATGGTGGTGGCGGCCGGCGTGCAGGCCGCCGGCGCGTCGTCCGACCGCATGGCGCTGCTGGCGCCGGCGCTGGCGAACGCGGCACGGCAGGCGGCCCAGCTGGGCATCACGCCGGCCGCGGCGCTGGCGGCCTTCGAGCGCGCCATGCAAGACATTCCCGAGGAGAACAACCCATGAGCCCTGCCCTGGAGGCCCGCCAGTTGGGCCTGGACTGCGACGACGGCGCCTGGAGCGCGGCGCGGCCCCGGCTGCTGGACGGCATCAGCTTCGCCATCCCCGAGGGCGCCGTCGTGGGCCTGGTGGGCCGCAACGGCGCCGGCAAGAGCACGCTGATGCGCTGCCTGCTGGGCCTGACGACGCCCAGCGCGGGCGAGTCCTGGCTGCTCGGCGCGCCCAGCCGCGCGCTGCCCGATGCCGTGCTCGAGCGCCTCGGCTACGCGGCGCAGACGCCGGACCTGTTCCCGCGCCTGACGGGCCTGGAGCACCTGGACGAGATGGCCGCCGTCTACCCCGGCATGAACCTGCGCGACGCCGCCACGCTGGCCGCACGGCTGGACCTGAGCCTGGGCCAGCGCGCCGCGTCGCTGTCGCTGGGCGACCAGCAGAAGCTGGCCGTCGTGTTGGCGCTGGCGCATGACCCCGACCTGCTGCTGCTGGACGAGCCGGTGGCCAGCCTGGACCCGATCTCACGCCGCGACTTCATGCGTGCGCTGTTCGCGATGCGCCACAAGCCCGCGCCGCGCACGGTGCTGGTGTCCAGCCACCTGCTGGGCGACCTGGAGCGCGTCGTCAGCCATGTGATGTTCCTGCGCGAAGGCCGGCTGCAGCTGTTCGTCGAGTGGGACGAGGCCGTGGAACACCTGCGCTGCCTGCCCCGCCGCGAGCGCCCGGCGCAGCTGCAGCCCGGCGAGCTGCACTGGGCCGGCGGGCAGCTGCTGGTGGATGCCCGCCAGCACGCGGCGGCGCAGGCCCAGCCGGCGCTGGGCATGGAAGACCTGCTGGAGCTGTTGAACTCATGAACGCCGCGCCGCACCGCTTCGCGGAGATCGAGGAAGTCCGGCTCGGGGCGACCCTGCTGATGCCCAGCCTGCTGTCGTTGCTGGGGGCCGTGCTGGGCTGGGCGCTGGCCTGGGCCGGCGTGCGCAGCGTGGCGATGCTGGGCATCGTCATGATGTTGCAGGCCTTGCTGATGCTGTCGGGCGCGGCCGTCATCAGCGGCGTGCATGCCGCGGCGGTGGCGCGCTGGCAGCGGCGCGTGGCGCCGTCGGCGGCGCTGCAGCGGGTGCGCCAGGCGTCACGGCGGATGCTGGGGCAGCTGGCCGCCCGTGGCGTCGCCGGGCCGCTGCTGATGCTCGTCGGCCTGGCGTGGCTGCAGCCGGGTTGGGATCTGCTGGCGATGGCTGCCGGCGTGTTGCTGGCCGTGGCTGCCACCGTGCTGGCGGGGAGGGCGCTCGGTGAATGGCTGCAGCGCCAGGTGGCGCCGACGGCGGTGGCCCGCCTGCGGTTCGCGAGAACGTGGCGCTGGCCCTCCGGCTGGTGGCGCTGGCGCCCGGTGCCGACCTGGCAGCAGGTCGACCTGCGCCACCCCAGCGGCGCCCTGTGGGTGGCCTGCCTGCTGGTGCCGCAGGCGCTGGTGCAGGCCGCGTACTGGCGTTTCCATGCGTGGGGAGTGGCCTACACGAGCGGCTGGGACATCGCCTTCGTCGGCCTGTGGATGCTGGCGCTGGGCGTGTTCGTCCACGTGGTGGTCATCGGGCCACCGTTGCATTGGCGGGCGCGGCTGGCGCCGGGCGGGCTGTCGGCCGGCCGCTGGGGGCCACGCATGGTGGCGGGCTCGCTGCTCAACGCGTCGGCCTGGGTCAGCGTCGCCCTGGCGATCAGCATGGCCGTCAGCAAGCCGGACCTGCGCGCCGTGCAGCTCACCGCGTGGGCGCCCGTCATGGGCGATGTGCTGCTGGCCATGGCGTGGTCGCTGTGGCTGCGCGGCGGGCGCAACAGCAGCGGGCGCCAGGGGCTGGGCAGCCTGAGCCTCGGCGTGGCCACCGTGCTGCTGGCCGGCCTGGCCCGGGTGCTCGGGCTGGCGCTGCAGCGCGGGGCGGTGCTGCTGACGGTCGAGCTGGTCCTGGCGCTGGTGTTTGCGGTGGCCGCGCAACGCGCCTGGGCCCGGCAAGACCTGAACCGCCTCCTGCCGCGCGCCTGACGCCATACTGCCCGCAGCGCATCGTCCCCGAGCCATCCGCATGACCCTTGCCGACCGCATCGACGCCGCAGCAGCGGCCCTGGAAGCCCAGGTCATCGCCTGGCGGCGCGACCTGCATGCCCACCCCGAGCTGGGCAACCGCGAGTTCCGCACCGCGGCCCTCGTCGCCGAGCACCTGCGCGCGCTGGGCTTCGACGACGTGAAGACCGGCGTGGCGCACACCGGCGTCGTCGGTCTGCTCAAGGGCGGCAAGCCGGGGGGCGTGGTCGCGCTGCGCGCCGACATGGACGCGCTGCCCGTCACCGAGGAGGTCGAGCTGCCGTTCGCCTCCAAGGCGCGGGCGGTGTGGAATGGCGAGGAGGTGGGCGTCATGCACGCCTGCGGGCACGACTGCCACGTCGCCATCCTGATGGGCGTGGCCAGCATCCTGGCCGGGCTGCGCGACGACATTCCCGGCAGCGTCAAGTTCATCTTCCAGCCCGCCGAGGAGATGCCGCCCGAGGGCGAGGAGGGCGGCGCGGCGCTGATGATCAAGGAGGGCGTGCTGGAGCACCCGACGCCGCGGGCCATCTTCGGCCTGCACGTCACGTCGCGCCAGCCGGCCGGCGTCATCGGCTACCGGCCGGGGCCGACGATGGCCAGCTCCGACAAGCTCAAGATCACCGTGCGCGGCAAGCAGACGCATGGCGCGGCGCCGTGGCTGGGCGTGGACCCCATCGTCACGTCGGCGCAGATCGTGCTGGGCCTGCAGACCATCGTCAGCCGCACGCTGGACCTGAACCGCGAACCGGCGGTCGTCACCATCGGCGCCATCAAGGGCGGCGTGCGCGAGAACATCATCCCGGACTCGGTGGAGATGCGCGGCACCATCCGCAGCTTCGACGAGGGCATGCGCGACGCCATCCACGAGCGCATCACGACGCTGGCCGAGGGCATCTCCACCGCGTCGCGCGCGACCTGCCAGGTCTGCATCACGAAGAACTACCCCGTCACACGCAACGACCCGGTGCTGACCGAGCAGATGGTGCCTACGTTGACGCGCGTGGCCAGCACCGGCCCGCGGCCCATGGGCATCGAGGTGGTGCCCAAGGCCACCGGCGCCGAGGACTTCTCGTTCTTCCAGCGCCTCATCCCCGGGCTGTTCTTCTTCGTCGGCGTGACGCCGCCGGAGATTGAGCCGAGCAAGGCCTACTCCAACCACTCGCCGCGCTTCGTCGTCGACGAGCGCGGGCTGGAGGTGGGCGTGCGCGCGCTGGCGAATCTGGCGGTGGATTACCTGGGAGCGATCAAGGGCTGAGTGGCCTCAATAGGCTGGGGGCGGTCGTACGCACGGAGCCTCGCAGGCCCGCTCAGGCTCAGTCCGCAGACCTTCATCCAATGGACTAGGCGTAATCCAGTGCATGGATGAGCCGCACTTTCGAGCAGTGAAAACTTTGGTTGCTGGTTAGGTTTGGTTTCTGATATGTCCCGAAAAGCGGACAGTGTATGGGGACGGCGCATAACCTACACGCGCGCTGCGGTTGGGCGTCGATAACACGCACTTGTCGATACCAGACATCGCTGAGAGCGGACGGTCACTTCCCCTTCCGAATGAGTTGATGAGAAACCGCACTTCCCATCGTGGCACCTGGTTGCCGTTCGCCGCTACGCGGCTAGTTCGGGGCGGGGAAGTCCCTTTCATTCGCTAGGCATCAGAAATACACGCACACACAAGTGCACTTACACGTAAGAGAATTTCACATGGACTGGCTGAAGAGACTTATAGCGCGAAACGCCATTTCTGGACTATCCACGCCGGAATTGGTTGTTGGCAACGCGGAGCAGAAACGCAATGCTGACCCGCGCTTCTTCTCAATCCCTAGGCTAGAGCAGCGACAGTCGAGGAAAATTGGGGACGAAGTAATGGTCTTCGTTCAATCGCCGGAACCACTTCCAAATGACTCAGCAGTTGGCGAGAACGTTTGGGTCAAGATTACGAAGAAGGAGTTGAATCTTTATGTTGGCATAGCCGAAGACGGCCTTAGACTATTTCCTCACCTTGAGAATCCAGAGTTGTCGTTTGGCCCCGAGTGCATTGCGGGAGTAAAGCTGCCTAGCACTCATGTTCTACCGTACATGCAAACATGTTTGGCATCCAAAGCAGTGTCCAGTCAAGATCAATGGCCAACCATTGCATGTCGCGTGTCACCTTCGTCTAAAGACGACAGTGGCTGGCGGATCTTCGCTGAAAGTGAGTCTATTTCTGATGCGACGGAAACAATTCCAGTACATCAGTTAATGACCAAGTTTCAGATGCTTGATTCCGTTCTAGACGAGCCGGACGTCGCGAAATGGGTTTGGGTGAAGGATAGCAATGAATATAAACGAGCGCACGCCAACGAAATCTGATGTCTAACCATTCACTCAACCGGACGTTTTGCGGCGCACGGTTAGTTCGAACGTTGAACGACCGCTTAAGGGCGTCGAGTTCGGCAAGTCGAAGGACGGCAATCGCTGCAGAGCCGAAGCCGGCATCTGCATTGCCTGCGCTCTTGAAAGCGCTTGCGAAGTCGGATCAGCTCGGCGCGATGTTCAGGAAGAAGCGCGACAGCCAGCCCACGGCGTGAGCGTCGGACGTCGCGCCGCGGCCGCGTTGCTCGATGCGGACATTGGCCACCGCCGTGGACGCCACGGCGTTGCCCTGGCCAATGGACCGCGGGTCCACCTGGCCCGAGAAGCGCAGCACGTCGACGTTGCGGTTCACGCCGATCTGCTTCTCGCCGCTGATCATCAGGTGGCCGTTGGGCAGCACGCCGGTCACGACGGCCGTGATGGCGCCGGTGAACTCGTTGGTGTTCTGGTTGCTGCCCTTGCCCTTGTTGTCGTTGGCGGACGTGGCGCCGGCGCTGGCGCGGCCGAAGGAGTTGCCCGAGACCAGCGGCAGCGCGCTGACGCCCGCGGACAGGCTGCCGGACTTGCTCAGCTCGCTGGTGCTGGTCTGCGACGCCGACACGCGCTCGGTGATGTTGATCGTCAGCGTGTCGCCGACGAGGCGCGCGCGGTGGTCCTCGAACAGCGGCCGGTAGCTGGCCCCCTGGTAGATGGCGCCGTTGCTGGCCGCGACGGGCTGCGCCTGCGGCAGGTTGACGACCGGCGTGGACGCCAGCTCCACGCGCGGCTCGGGGTAGGGCGTGGCGCAGCCGGCGAGCAGGGCGGGGATGGCGAGCAGGGCGAGGGACTTCATGGCGGTGCCTTTAGATCTGCGCGAGCTTCTGCAGCATCTGGTCGGACGTCTGCACGGCCTTGGAGTTGAGCTCGTAGGCGCGCTGCGTCTGGATCATCTGCACCAGTTCCTCGACGACGTTGACGTTGGACGTCTCGACGAAGCCCTGCTGCAGCGCGCCCATGCCGTTGTTGCTGGGCGCGCCGGTGTTGGGCGTGCCGCTGGACGCGGTTTCGGCGAACAGGTTCTGGCCCTTGGGGTCCAGGCCGGCCGGGTTCACGAAGTTCGCCAGCTGGATCTGGCCCACCGTCTGCGAAGCCGCCTGACCGGGCAGCGTGACGCTGACGGTGCCGTCGTTGCCGATGGTCAGCGTCTGCGCGTTCTGCGGGATCGTGATGCCGGGCAGCACCGTGTAGCCGTTGCTCGTGACCATCTGGCCGTTGGCGTTGAGCTGGAAGCTGCCGTCGCGGGTGTAGTTGGTGGTGCCGTCGGGCATCTGGATCTGGAAGAAGCCGTCGCCCTTGATGGCCAGGTCCAGGTTGTTGCTGGTCTGCTGCAGGTTGCCCTGCGTGTAGATGCGCGCGGTGGCCACCGGGCGCACGCCCAGGCCCACCTGCAGGCCGGTGGGCAGCGTGGTCTGCTCGGTGCTGTTGGCGCCGGCCTGCCGCATGTTCTGGTAGATCAGGTCCTCGAACACCGCGTGCGAACGCTTGTAGCCGTTGGTGGCCACGTTGGCGAGGTTGTGCGAGATGTTGTCCAGCTGGGTCTGCTGGGCTTCCATGCCGGTCTTGG
>JAYSCT010000110.1:7830-15705 GCA_041914785.1 Roseateles sp. | reverse complement strand
CCGTGGAGGTTCGAGTCCTCTCCTGGGCACCAAACAAAGCAAAAAGGCCGATGCGAAAGCATCGGCCTTTTTGCTTTGGTGCCCAGGAGAGGACTCGAAGAGGCGTGGCGGCGAGGGCCGAGGACAAGCCTGTGGCTCGTCCGACGCCTCGACGAAGGCTTCGCGCTTGCGCGGAGCCGGCCGCCGGGGTCGCGGGACGTGACCGGGTCCCCGACGATGGGCGCTCGATGGGCCCCTCGTCGAGTGGTGGCACAAACCGAGCTTCTTCGATCCGCGCCATCAACCCCAACCTCAGACGACGAACTTCTTCGCCAGCGCCTCCGGCCCCATGCCGTCGTATTCCTCGAACGGCTGGTGGATCCACGGCGAGGTTTCGAGCATCTCGACGTAGTAGTCCGGCGTGTAGGCCGAGACCTTCTTGGTCCAGATGACCGCCGAGCGCAGCTCGGTGATGGCCGGCATGCCGCGCAGGCGCTCGACCACGGCCTTCAGCGTGACGCCCGAGTCGGCCAGGTCATCCACCAGCAGCACGCGGCCGGCCAGCTCGCCCTTGGGCATGGTGATGTACTTGGCCATGTCCAGACGGCCCTGGATGGTGCCGGCCTCGGCGCGGTAGGAGCTGGTGGACATGATGCCCAGCGGCTTGTCGAACACGCGCGACAGCACGTCGCCCGGGCGCATGCCACCACGGGCCAGGCAGAGGATCTGGTCGAACTGCCAGCCCGAGGCGTGCACCTTGAGCGCCAGGCGCTCGGTCAGCAGGTGGTACTCGTCCCAGGATACGTAGAGGTGCTTGCCGTCGTCGGTCAACATGGTGGTGTTGTCTCCGTTGGATTGATTGGTGGTCAGGCGGAATACGGGTGGCGCAGCACGATGGTGTGCTCGCGGTCGGGGCCGGTGGAGACCATGTCGATGGGCGCACCGATGACTTCCTCGACGCGCTTCAGGTAGGCGCGCGCGTTGGCCGGCAGCGCATCCCAGCTGGTCATGCCGAAGGTGGTCTCGGTCCAGCCCGGGAAGGTCTCGTACACCGGCGTGCAGTCCTCGATCTCGTCGGCGTCCAGCGGCAGGATGTCCAGCAGCTGGCCGTTGAGCTGGTAGCCCACGCAGACCTTGATCTCGGCCAGTCCGTCCAGCACGTCCAGCTTGGTCAGGCACAGGCCGGTGATGCCGTTGATGATGATGGAGCGCTTCAGCGCGGCGGCGTCCAGCCAGCCGCAGCGGCGCGCGCGGCCGGTGACGGTGCCGCGCTCCTGGCCCACGGTGGACAGGTGATAGCCGACGGTGCCCGGCACTTCCCAGTCCAGCTCGGTCGGGAACGGGCCGGAGCCCACGCGCGTCGTGTAGGCCTTCGTGATGCCCAGCATGTAGTGCAGCATCTGCGGGCCCACGCCGGCACCGGCGGCGGCGTTGCCGGCCACGCAGTTGCTGGACGTGACGTAGGGGTAGGTGCCGTGGTCGATGTCCAGCAGCGTGCCTTGCGCGCCTTCGAACAGGATGTTGGCGCCGGCCTTGCTGGCCTTGTGGATCATGTAGCCGACGTCGGCCAGCATGGGCTTGATGGCTTCGGCCATCTTCATGGCCTGCTCGAAGATGGGCTCGAAGGCCAGCTCTTCACCCTTCAGGTAGCCGCGCAGCGCGAAGTTGTGCAGCTCCAGCAGCTCGCGCAGCTTCTTCGCGAAGCGCTCGGGATGCTTCAGGTCCTGCGCGCGCAGCGCGCGGCGGGCGACCTTGTCTTCATAGGCCGGGCCGATGCCCTTGCCGGTGGTGCCGATCTTGCCGCTGCCGCTGGTCTCACGCAGCGCTTCGCGCGCCTTGTCGACGGCGACGTGGAACGGCAGGATCAGCGGGCAGCTCTCGCTGATGAACAGGCGCGAACGCACCTCGACACCGGCGGCTTCGAGGCGCTCGATCTCGGTCAGCAGGTGGGTCGGGTCCAGCACGACACCGTTGCCGATGTAGCAGGCCACGCCGTCGCGCATGATGCCGCTGGGGATCAGCTGCAGCGCCGTCTTGATGCCCTTGATGACCAGCGTGTGGCCCGCGTTGTGGCCGCCCTGGAAACGCACGACGCCTTGCGCGTGATCGGTCATCCAGTCGACGACCTTGCCCTTGCCCTCGTCACCCCACTGGGTACCGACGACGACCACATTGCGTCCACGCGCGGTTTGGCTTTGCATGTTGTTTGCCTGCTGTAGCTTGGAAGGAAGTGGGGCCGTCGCGCTCAAAGCGCCCGGACGACCCAGTCAGCGTGCTCGCGAACCAGTTCGCGGTCACAGTCGAATTCATCGGCCTCGTGCTCGTGGCCCGGCAGCACGCAGACCACCGTCTCGCCCTGCTCGCGCAGCGCGCGCACGGCCTGGCGCAGCGACGCGTCGTCACCCCACGGCGCACGCACGGCGGCGCGCAGCTTTGTTGCGGGCACCAGCGTCACCAGCGTCTTCAGGTCCAGGCTGAAGCCGGCGGCCGGGCGGCGGCGGCCGAACACGGCGCCGACCTCGTCGTAGCGGCCGCCGCGCAGCACGGCGTCGGAGCAGCCCTCGGCATAGGCCGCGAAGCGGATGCCGGTGTAGTAGGCATAGCCCTGCAGGTCGGCCAGGTCGAAGCCCAGGCTGACCTCGGGATGCACGGCCGCCAGATGGCCAGCCAGCCAGTCCAGGTCGGCCAGCGCGGCCTTGACCAGCGGATGAGTGGGCAGGCGGCGCGCCGCCTCGGCCAGCACCTCGCGGCCGCCGAACAGGCTGGGCAGCGCCAGCAGCGCGTCACGGGTTTGCGCGGGCAGCTCGGCGGTCAGCGTGGTCAGCACGGCAACGTCCTTGGCCGCCAGCGCCGCGGTCAGTGCCGTCAGTGCTTCGGGCGCCAGCTTGACGCCGTCCAGCACGCCCTGCAGCAAGCGGGCGTCACCGAGGTCCAGCATGACCTTCTTCAGGCCGGCGCGGCGCAGCGCATCCAGCGCCAGCTCCTGCACTTCCAAGTCGGCCTCCAGGCCGGCGTGGCCGTAGATCTCGACGCCGAACTGCAGCGGCTCGCGGCTGGTGTTCAGGCCGTCCGGCCGCGTGTGGGCCACGGGGCCGCAGTAGCACAGGCGGGTCACGCCCTGGCGGTTCAGCAGGTGGGCATCGATGCGGGCCACCTGCGGCGTCGTGTCGGCGCGCAGGCCCAGCGAGCGGCCGGACAGCTGGTCGACCAGCTTGAACAACTTGATTTCGCTGTCGCTGCCCGTGCCGGACAGCAGGGAGTCGAGGTGCTCCAGCAGCGGCGGGATGACCAGTTCGCAGCCGTAGCTGCGGGCCATGTCGAGCAGTTCTCTACGCAGCTCTTCGATGCGGCGCGCCTGCGAAGGCAGGACATCGGCAATGTGCTCTGGCAGCAGCCAAGCAGAGGACATGGTCGGGGCAGGCGGTTAAAAACGGCATTGTACCTATGCCCTCCCCGCCTTCAGCGCACCGCGAGCCTTCCGATCAGCGCAACCAGAGCAATCCGACCGCGCCCAGCACGATGCTGAGCAGGCCAATGAACCGGATCTGGCCATCGCTCATCGCCAGCACGCGGGCGAACACCTCGCGCCAGCGCGCCGGGCTGAGCAGCGGCATCAGCCCTTCGATGATCAGCACCAGCGCCAGCGCGCCGAGCAGTTCGTTCACTTGCGCGCGGGGGCGGCAGCGGGCGCGGCGCCGGAGCCCCGCATGGCCTTGAAGAAGTCGCTGTTGGGGTCCACCACCATCACGTCGCTCTTGGTCTTGAAGCTGGCGCGGTAGGCCATCAGCGAGCGGTAGAACTGTGCGAACTGCGGGTCGCGGCCGAAGGCCTCGGCGTACAAGGCCGACGCCTTGGCATCGCCCTCGCCCATGATCTTCTGCGCATCGCGGTAGGCCTCGGCGACGATGATCTCGCGCTGGCGGTCGGCATCGGCCTTGATCTTCTCGCCTTCCGCGGCACCGGTGGAGCGGGCCTCGGCGGCCACGCGCTTGCGCTCGGAGTCCATGCGGCGGTAGACCGACTCCGTGATGCTGGACGCGAAGTCCACGCGCTTGATGCGCACGTCGACGACCTCGATGCCGAACTGCTTGGCCTCGTCGGCCAGGCGCTTGCGCACATCCTGCATGATCTTCTCGCGCTCGGTGGCCAGCACGGCGATGACCGTGCGCTTGGTCACTTCCTCGTTGAACGCGGCCTGCACGACCGGCGCCAAGCGGTTCTCGACGTTGCGGATGTCGGCACCGCTGTTGCGGATGAACTGGCGCGGCTCGGTGATGCGCCACTTGATCAGCCAGTCGATGACCAGGCTCTTCTTCTCGGCGGTGAAGATGGCGCGCGATTCAGGGCTGTCCAGCGTCTGCACGCGGCGGTCCAGCAGCACGACGTTCTGGAACGGCGGCGGCAGCTTGAACTTCAGGCCCGGCTCGGTGATGACTTCCTTGATCTCGCCCAGCGCGTAGACGGCGGCGAACTGCCGCTGGTCGACGATGAAGAGCATGGACGAGCCCAGCATCAGCGCGACCAGGGCGCCGGCGAGGATGGCGGCAATACGGTTCATGAGTCGAGTCCTCGATCAGCGGCCGTCGCGGCTGCGCTGGTTGTCACGGCTGCGCAGGTCGTTGGCACTGGGCAGGTTCTGCGGCTCGGGCAGCGTCGTCGTGGGCTGCGGCGGGGACACCGTCACGGTGCCGCTGCTGCCCTGCTGCAGCAGCTTGTCCAGCGGCAGGTACAGCAGGTTGGAGCCATTGCGGCTGTCCACCATGACCTTGCTGACGTTGGCGTAGATCTGCTGCATCGTGTCGATGTAGATGCGGTCGCGCGTGACCTGCGGCGCCTTCTGGTACTCGGCCAGCACGCTCTTGAAGCGCTCGGCGTCACCCTCGGCGCGCGCGATGACGCTGGCCTTGTAGCCCTCGGCCTGTTCCCGCAGCTTGGCGGCATCGCCCTGGGCGCTCGGGATCTTGTCGTTGGCGTAGGCCTGCGCGTCGTTCTTCAGCTGCTCGCGGTTGGCGTTGGCCTTCTGCACGTCGTCGAACGCCGCCTGCACCTGCTCGGGCGGCTGCACGCTCTGCACGTTGACGTTCTTGATCTGGACACCGGCCTTGAGGCGGTCCATCTGCGCCTGGATGGACTTGACGAGGTCGGCCGCGATCGCATCGCGCTGCTCGTACAGCACCGAGTCCATCGAGCTCTTGCCGACGATCTCGCGCACCGCGGACTCAGCGGCCAGCAGCACGGCCTGCTCGGGGTCGCGGTTCTCGAACAGGAAGTCCTTCAGGTCACGGATGGTGAACTGCACCGAGAAGCGGATGTCGACGATGTTCTCGTCCTGCGTCAGCATCGACGAATCGCGCAGCCCCGTGGCGGCGACGACCGAGTTGCGGCCCACTTCCACCTGGCGCAGTTGCGACACCGGCTGCACCTCGTGCGCCTGGAACGGGTAAGGCAGGCGCCACTGGAAGCCGGCCTCGACCGTCTTGCTGTACTTGCCGAACGAGGTGATGACGCCCTGCTGCCCTTCCTGCACGATGAAGAAGCCGCTGGCCAGCCAGCCCAGCACCACGACACCGGCGATGAGCCCGATGCCAATGCCGGCCCCCTTCATGTCCGGCGCGCCACCGCCGCCATTGCCCGTCGGCCCGCCGTTGCGCCCACCGAACATGCCCGAGAGCTTGCGGTTGAAGTCGCGCCACAGCTCGTCGAGATCGGGCGGGCCGTCGTTGCGGCCGTTGTTCAGCAACCGGCCTGCGGCTCGCGCGACCGGCGTCATCAGGCGCCGGGCCCAGGGGCTGCGGGGCGGTGTGTTGAGAGTGCTGCTCATGCCTGGGAGGGGTCTGAGGAAGAAGGGTCGATGTCCGACGGATCAACGTCGAAACGTGGGTCCCGCTCATCGGGAATCAAGGGCTGGGCCTGCATGGCCGTCGCGATCAGCTGGCGCAGTTCGGCCAGTCCCGTGCCTTCCACGGCACTGACGAACACGCGGGGCGTCGGCTCGGTGGACCCGTTGGGCCTCAGCATCGCGTCGACGATCTCGCGCGGGCGCTGGTCATCGGCCAGCAGGTCCTGCTTGTTGTAGACGAGGATCTGCGGCACATGACCCGCGCCGATCTCCTCCAGCACGCGCTCGACCTCGGCCATCTGCTCGTCCAGCACCGGGCTGGCGGCATCGACGACGTGCAGCAGCAGGTCGGCATCGGCCGCCTCCTGCAGCGTCGCGCGAAAGGCCTCGACCAGCTTGTGCGGCAGGTCGCGGATGAAGCCCACTGTGTCGGACAGCGACACGCTGGCGCCGGCCTGGTCGAGGTAGAGCGAGCGGGTGGTGGTGTCCAGCGTCGCGAACAGCTGGTTGGCCGCGTAGCTGCGCGCCTTGGTCAACGCATTGAAGAGCGTGCTCTTGCCCGCGTTCGTGTAGCCGACCAGCGAGACCTTGAAGACGCCATTGCGCGAACGCGAGCGCCGCTGCGTGCTGCGCTGCTTCTGCACCTGCTTCAAGCGCTCCTTGGTCTTCTTGATGCGGTCGTCGATCATGCGACGGTCCAGCTCGATCTGCGCCTCGCCGGGGCCGCCGCGCATGCCGATGCCGCCGCTCTGGCGCTCCAGGTGGCTCCAGCGGCGCACGAGGCGCGACGCGAGGTACTGGAGGCGGGCCAGCTCGACCTGCAGCTTGCCCTCATGGCTCTTGGCGCGGGCGGCGAAGATCTCGAGGATCAGGGCCGTGCGATCTGCGACCGGCACGCCGAGGACGCGCTCCAGATTGCGCTGCTGGGCCGGCGAAATGGCCTGGTCGAAGAGCACCGTGTGGGCGCTGTGGGCCTGCACGAGCAGCTTGATCTCGTCGGCCTTGCCGGACCCGACGAACAGCGCGGCATCGGGTGCCTGGCGCTTGGCGGTCACGCGGGCCACGGGGGTGTCCCCCGCCGAGGCGGCCAGCAGGGCCAGCTCATCCAGCGTGGGGTCGAACGGGGCGCCGCGTCCGAAATCGACGCCCACAAGAATGGCGCGCGCCGCCTCGGAGGGCGGCGTCGCGGTGTTGACAGAAGTCGAGGACAAGGGGGTGGGATCAGGCGTCCGCGGGAGCGTCGCCGGCGTGGAAGTTGACCGCGCGGCCCGGCACGACGGTGGAGATCGCGTGCTTGTAGACCATCTGGGTCACCGTGTTGCGGAGCAGCACGACGTACTGGTCAAACGATTCGATGTGGCCTTGCAGCTTGATGCCGTTGACGAGGTAGATCGAGACCGGCACGTGCTCCTTGCGCAGCAGGTTCAAAAAGGGGTCCTGCAGAAGTTGGCCTTTGTTGCTCATCGGTATGCTCCGAGTTATCGGGGGGTGGGGACTACGGGTAAGACCTTAACACAGGGTCTTTGTCCCTCCGGAGGTCAGCCTAGGTCTTTTCGTCGAAGGGATTCTTCGAAGAACGCAGCTCTATCTTCAGCGGCGTGCCGACCAGCTTGTAGTGCGCGCGGATGCGGCCTTCGAGATAACGCTTGTAGACCTCGGTGACGCCATCCAGCGCATTGCCGTGGATGACGACGATGGGCGGGTTCTGCCCGCCCTGGTGGGCGTAGCGCAGCTTGGGTCGCGAGACGCCCGAGCGCTTGGGTTGCTGGTGCTCCACGGCCTCCTGGATGAGGCGGGTCAGCACCGGCGTCGTCATCTTGCGGTAGGCGGACGCGTAGGCATCGGCCATCGCATTCCACAGCGCGGCCAGCCCCTGGCGCTTGAGCGCGGAGATCTGGTGCATGGGCGCGAACTTCAGGAAGGCCAGGCGCTGCTCGATCTGGCGCTTCAGCGTCTCGCGCTGGTAGCTGTCGACGGCATCCCACTTGTTGCAGGCCAGCACGACGGCACGGCCGCTGTCGAGGATGTAGCCGGCGATGTGGGCGTCCTGGTCGGTC
>JAYSCT010000110.1:0-7737 GCA_041914785.1 Roseateles sp. | reverse complement strand
GACCGAGAACTTCTCGATGGCCTCGAAGACCTTGCCCTTGCGGCGCAGGCCGGCCGTGTCGATGAGCTTGAACTTCTGGCCGTTGCGCTCGAAGTCCACCGCGATGGCGTCGCGGGTGGTGCCGGGCATGTCGAAGGCGACCAGCCGCTCCTCGCCCAGCCAGGTGTTGATCAGCGTGCTCTTGCCGACGTTGGGGCGGCCGGCAACCGCGAGGCGGATGACATCGCGGTCCTCGGCCTGGTCATCGCGCTCGGTCGCGTCGAAGGGCTCCAGCACCGCATCGAGCAGGCTGCGGATGCCCTGCCCGTGCGCCGACGAGATCGGGTGCGGCTCACCCATGCCCAGCTCGTGGAACTCGGCCAGCAGCGGCGACTCGCTCATGCCCTCGGCCTTGTTGACGGCCAGGTGCACGCGCTTGTTGACGCTGCGCAGGTAGCGGGCGATGTCGCTGTCATGCGCCGACAGGCCCAGGCGGACGTCGACGACGAAGATGACTGCATCGGCCTCGGCAACCGCCTGCTTCGTCTGCTTGGCCATCTCCTTGACGATGCCGGTGGAGCTGTCGGGTTCGAAGCCGCCGGTGTCGATGACGATGAACTCGCGGTCGCCCAGGCGGCCGTCGCCGTAGTGGCGGTCGCGCGTCAGGCCGGCGAAGTCGGCCACGATGGCATCGCGCGACTTCGTCAGGCGGTTGAACAGCGTCGACTTGCCCACGTTGGGGCGGCCGACCAAGGCAATCACTGGCTTCATGTCGTGGGCTTCATTCCGCCTTGATGGCGAACAGGCCGCCATTGCGGGTCGCCACCAGGGCGGTGTCACCCAGCAGCGTGATGGCGGCGACGGGGGTGCCGTCGGTGGCGATGCGGGAGCGGGTCTTGCCGGTATCGCGGTCCAGCAGGTGGACCTGACCTTCGAAGTCGCCCACGATGACCTGCTTGTTCAGCACCACCGGCGCGGACAGCTTGCGCAGCTGGAACTGGTCGGCCGACCACGCCAGGTCGCCGTTGGCCAGCTTCCAGGCCGACATGCGATCCGACGCGTCGCCGGCGACGACGATCTGGTCGTCCGCGCCGATGCCATTGGTGCCGCCGACGACACGGTTCCACAGCGCGCTGCCGCGCTCGGCGTTCACGCAACCCACCGACGACTGGAACGCACGGGCGCAGATGACCTCGCCCTGGCGCACGGCCGGACCGACGAGGTCGGCCAGGCGCTCGACCTCGTTGGTGCCGCGCGGCGTGGCCACGCTGGCTTCCCAGCGCAGCTGGCCCCTGAGCGGGTCGATGCCCGCCAGGCGCGCGCCCTGGCCGACGATCAGCGTGTCCTTGTAGGCCATCAGCACGCCGGCCTTGGCCAGCGTCAGCGGCTCGCCGGGGCGGCGCAGTTCCCAGATCTTGCGGCCGTCCAGTGCGTCGAATGCGAGCACCTGGCGGTCCAGCGTCAGCGCGAAGACGCGCTCGCCGGCGACCAGCGGTGCAGCGATGACGGGCGTGGGCAGCGCCTTCTTCCAGACCGCCGCGCCGTTGTCCAGCACGACCAGCTCGTTGTCGCGGTTGACCACCGCGGCGAAGCGGCCGTCACTGCCGACGCCGGCAGCCAGCTTGGCGCCGGCCGTGCCGCGCCACAGCTCGCGGCCGTCGGCGGCGGCCAGTGCGCGCACGGTGCCGTCGACGCTGGCGACGACGAAGCGGTCACCCGGCGTCGCGATGCTGAGCGGGAAGGTGACGTCGTCGCCCTTGGTGCTCCAGACGACGCGGCCGGAGGCCGGGCCGGTCAGCGTCTCCAGCACGGCGGGCTTGTTCTTGGCGTCGCCGAACCAGTTGTTCCAGGTGTTGCTGATCGTGGAGCAGCCCGACAGCGAGGCCGCGGCCAGCGAGATCAGCGTGACGTGAACGAGGCGCTTCATTGCGCGGCTCCGGTGGTCTCGACGGCGGTGGGCACGCCGAGCGTGGCCAGCTTGGCTTCGATGATGCGGCGGTAGTCCTGCGTCTTCTCCAGACCGGCCAGCGCCTTCTGGTACTCGGCCTTGGCCGCATCGCCCTTGCCTTGCAGCAGCAGCGCGTCGCCGCGGCGGTCGGCCACCAGCGCCGCGAACTCGGCGGACTTGATCGCGTCCAGCGTCTTCAGCGCGTCGTCGTAGGCCTTGGCGTCCAGTTGCAGGCCGGCCAGCCGCAGGCGGGCCAGGTCGCGGTAGGACGTTTCGGAGCCCTTGTCGGCCACCCAGGTCAGGCTCTGCTTGGCGTCATCGGCCTTGTCCTTGTCCAGCTGCAGCTTGGCGATCTGCAGGCCGGCCTGCGCGGCGAAACCGGTGCCGGCGAAGCGGGCCTTCAGGTCGCCCGCGGCGGCGGTGGCCTTGTCGAGGTCCTGCGCGCTGACTGCGCGGTCGAACTCGTCGTACATCGCGCTGGCCTGCGCGGCCTGGTCGCGCTGGTACCAGTTCCAGCCCTGCCACGCGGCGAAGGCGGCGAGCGCGGCCGTGATGAGCCAGGTGATGAGGTTGCCCCAGCGCTTCCAGAAGGCCTTGAGCTGGTCAAGTTGTTCTTGTTCTTCGAGGTCGAGATGCGATGCCATGAGAGGAAGTCAGCGTGTGCGGGCAGGGCCCGGGATTATGCGGTGCGCAGTTCGGCCGCCCAGGCGGCCACGTCGGCGAGGGGGCGGCTGGTCTGTTCGGTGCCGTCCCGAAGCGGCTTCACGGCCACTTCGCCGCGCGCCAGCTCGTCGGCGCCGAACACCAGCGCGTAGCGCGCGCCGGAGCCGTCGGCCTTCTTGAACTGCGACTTGAACGAGCCGCCGCCGGCGTGCATCTGCACGGCCACGCCGGCCGCGCGCAGCGCTTCCAGCGTGGGCAGGATGCGCGGCAGCTCGGCCGGATCGGGCACGACGGCGTACACGTCGGGCGCGGCGGCGGGACTTTGCAGGCCCAGCGTCTCCAGCAGCAGCAGCAGCCGCTCCAGGCCCATGCCGAAACCGACCGCCGGCGTGGGCTTGCCGCCCAGTTGCTCGACGAGGCCGTCGTAGCGGCCGCCGGCGCAGACGGTGCCCTGCGCCCCCAGCTTGGTCGTCACCCACTCGAAGACGGTGAGGTTGTAGTAGTCCAGCCCGCGCACGAGGCGGGGGTTGATGCGGTAGGCCAGGCCGACCGCATCCAGCAGCGCGCGCACGCCGCTGAAGTGCGCCAGCGAGGCTTCGCCGAGGAAGTCCAGCAGCTTGGGCGCGGCCTCGGCCATCGCCTGCATGGCCGGGTTCTTGGTGTCCAGCACACGCAGCGGGTTGCTGTACATGCGGGACTTGGCTTCCTCGTCCAGCACATCCTGGTGCTGCTCCAGGTGGGCGATCAGCGCGGCGCGGTGCGCGGCGCGCTCGTCCGGCTGGCCCAGGCAGTTGATCTCCAGCGAGACGTCCTCGCCCTCCTTCAGGCCCAGCTCGCGCCACAGCGTGCGGGCCAGCAGGATGACTTCGGCGTCGACGTCCGGGCCTGCGAAGCCCAGCGCCTCGATGCCCATCTGGTGGAACTGGCGGTAGCGGCCCTTCTGCGGCTTCTCACGGCGGAACATCGGGCCGACGTAGTAGAGCCGGCGCGGGCTGTCGCGCAGGTAGCTGTGCTCGATCATCGCGCGCACGACGCCGGCCGTGCCCTCGGGGCGCAGCGCCAGGTGCTCGGCCTGGCCGTGCTTGTCGGCGCGGTCCTCGAAGGCGTACATCTCCTTCTCGACGATGTCCGTCACCTCGCCGATGCCGCGCACGAACAGGGCCGTGGGCTCCACGACGGGGGTGCGCACGTTCTGGTAGCCGTAGCGCTGCAGCACGCTGCGCATCTTGGCCTCCAGCCATTCCCAGCGCGCCGAGTCCGGCGGCAGGATGTCGTTCATGCCCTTCACCGCTTGCAGCGGCTGCTTCTTCAGATCACTCATGGACTCTCTCGCGGGGGCTCAGGCGTTCTGAGCGCCGAAACGTTTTTCGATGTAGTTCTCGACCAGGGCCTGGAAGTCGGTGGCGATGCCCTCGCCGCGCAGGGTCAGGGCCTTCTCGCCATCGATGAACACGGGGGCGGCGGGCGCCTCGCCGGTGCCGGGCAGGCTGATGCCGATGTCGGCATGCTTGCTCTCGCCGGGCCCGTTGACGATGCAGCCCATCACGGCCACCTTCATGTTCTCGACGCCCGGGTACTTGGCACGCCAGACCGGCATCTGGGCGCGCAGGTAGTCGTCGATCTGCTTGGCCAGCTCCTGGAAGGTGGTGCTGGTCGTGCGGCCGCAGCCGGGGCAGGCGGTGACGCTCGGGTTGAAGGCGCGCAGGCCGAGCGACTGCAGGATCTCCAGCGCCACCACCACTTCCTGGGTGCGGGACTCGCCGGGCTGCGGCGTCAGCGAGACACGGATCGTGTCGCCGATGCCCTCCTGCAGCAGGATGGACAGGGCCGTCGCCGAGGCCACCGTGCCCTTGGTGCCCATGCCGGCCTCGGTCAGCCCGAGGTGCAGGGCGTAATCGCAGCGCTGGCTCAGCGCACGGTAGACCGAGATCAGGTCCTGCACGCCGCTGACCTTGCAGCTGATGATGATGTTGTCGGGGTTGAAGCCCAGCTCGCGGGCGTAGGCGGCCGACGTCAGTGCGGACTCGACCAGCGCCTGGTACATGACCGGCTTAGCGTCCCACGGCTGGGCACGCTTGGCGTTCTCGTCCATGAACTGCGCGAGCAGCTCCTGGTCCAGACTGCCCCAGTTGACGCCGATGCGCACGACCTTGTCGTACTTCATCGCGGCTTCGATCATCTGGGCGAACTGCTTGTCCTTCTTCTCGCCCTTGCCGACGTTGCCGGGGTTGATGCGGTACTTGGACAGGGCCTGGGCCATCGCCGGGTACTCGGTCAGCAGGCGGTGGCCGTTGTAGTGGAAGTCGCCCACCAACGGCACGTCGATGCCCATGCGGTCCAGCTGCTCGCGGATGTAGGGCACCTGCTCGGCGGCTTCCGGCGTGTTGACCGTGATGCGCACCATCTCCGAGCCGGCGATGGCCAGCTCCTTGACCTGGATGGCCGTGCCGATCGCGTCCACCGTGTCGGTGTTGGTCATGGACTGCACGCGCACCGGCGCGTCACCGCCGACGGTGACGACACGGTTGCCCCAGACCACGCGCGCCTGGCGGCTCTTGCGCGGCGCAGGGGCGGCTTCGGGAATGATCCATTCGCTCATCAATTCAACCCCAGACGGGCGACGTTGTTGCTGGCGCGGGCGGCCAGGTCGACGACGCTGCCGCGCCATTCGATCTTGGTCCCACCCACGTTGCCGACGCGCACCTTGTACGGCGCGGCACCGGTGAACTCCTGCTGCTCGCCCTGGCGCAGCACGCGCGACAGCACGACCTGACCCTTGGCATCGACGATCTCGATCCAGCTGTCGGCGCTGGCCGACACACGCAGCGCGGCACCGGTGGATGCAGCGGCCGGAGCCGGGGCCGTGACCGCGGGCGGCGGCGCGACCTCGCGCACCTGCAGCGGCGCCGACGCGACGACGGCCGGCGCCGAGGCGGCCAGCGTCACCGGCGCGGCGGCCACGGTCGGGGGCACCGGCTCTGCCGCCACCGGCGCCGGCACGAACTCGACAGCCGGCGCGCTGGCAGCTGCCGACACGACACCCGACGCCGGGAAGGCGGCCGCCGGCGCCGAGGCCGCCTCGCGCTCGGGCAGCCAGCCGGCGGGAATCCAGTAGATCGCCGCCGCGGCGATCAGCAGCAGCCCCAGCCCCCAGACGACCGGGCGCCCCAGCACGGCCAGCACACCCGCATCGATGGGGCCACCGGCACTGCGTTCACGGAAGGGCTGGTTCAGCCCGGGGCGCATGTCGAACTGCTGGTCGCGCGTGCGCGGCAGCAGCGCGAGCACGGGCGCTGCGTCGATCTTCAGCGCCCGGCAGACCGAGGTCGCCAGCGCGCGCGCGAAGGTCGCGTCCGGCAGATCGTCGTAGCGGTCGGCCTCCAGCGCCTCCAGCTTGGCCTGCGGCACCTTGAGCATGACGGCCAGCGCCGCGATGTGCAGGCCGCGCTGCTGGCGCGCGTTCCTCAGCCAGGCGCCAGCGGTGGTTGCCTGGGGCTCACGCCCCTCGGGGATGGGTTCCATCGTCTCTTCTTCTTGTCGGCCGCCAGGCGGCTCAGTCTTCGTAGCGGCCGGCGTCCAGCGCCTGCGTTTCCGGGGCCTGCGGGAACTTGCGGCGCAGGATCAGCGCCAGGTCATCGACGACATTGCTGTGGCCCAGCTTGCGCTCGATGCGCAGCTGCAGCCAGACGCTCTGCGCGTTCATCTGCTCGGGCTGGTCGTTGACGCGCTTCACGTAGAAGCGGGCGCGCTCCAGCTCGCGGTTGCGGTACAGCACCTCGGACAGGTTGACGGCGATGACGGGGCTGCCCGGGTCCAGCTCGAAGGCACGCGACAGCGTCTTCTCGGCCACCAGCAGGCGGCCGGCGCGGGCCTCGCAGACGCCCTTGGCCAGCAGCGTGCGGGCCGGCGCGCGGTAGGTGGATTGGGCCAGCGCCTGGTCGAACAGCGAGTCGGCCGTGGCCCAGCGCTGCTGCTGGCACAGGAACCAGCCGTAGTTGTGCAGCGTGTCGGAGTCGTTGGGGTACACGGCCAGCGCGCGGCGGAAGGTTTCCTCGGCCAGCGCGTGGTCGCCCATCGCCGCATAGATGAGGCCGCGCAGGTTCACGGCCTCGCGCATCTCGGGCTTGGCCTGCAATGCGAGCTTGAGCTCGTCCAGCGCGGTCGGGAACTGGCCGCGCGAGAAGTAGCCCTGCGCCAGCTCCAGCCGGATGGCGGCCCGGCGGTCGGCATCGGTCTGGTCGGAGTCGGTCTTGATCTCGCGGTCGGCGGTGGGCGCGGTGCCGGTGTTGGCACAGGCGGCCAGCAGACAGGCAGTCAGGACGGTCAGCAGTCGCTTCATCAAATCCTCGTGGTTGGACACCCAGCGTGTCACGGCGTGGATTTGGCCACTGTCACCGGGGCCCTGACCATGCGGATATGCGCGCGGGTGCGGTCCTGTACCTCGCCCGCGAGCTGGCCGCAGGCGGCGTCGATGTCGTCACCGCGCGTCTTGCGCACGGTGGTCACGATGCCGGCCTGGATCAGCACCTCGGCAAAGGCCTGCACGCGCGCGTTCGTGCTGCGGATCAGGCCCGACGCGGGGAACGGGTTGAACGGGATCAGGTTGATCTTGCAGTTGATCCGGCCCTTGAGCAGCTTCAGCAGTTCGCGCGCCTGCTCGGGCGAATCGTTCACCTCCTGCAGCATGCAGTACTCGAAGGTGATGAAGTCGCGCGGCGCCTTCTCGAGGTAGCGATTGCAGCTGTCCAGCAGCTCGGCGATCGGGTACTTCCTGTTCAGCGGCACCAGCTGGTCGCGCAGCGGGTCGGTCGGCGCGTGCAGGCTGACGGCGAGCGCCACGGGGCAGTCCTCGCGCAGCCGGTCGATCATCGGCACGACGCCCGACGTCGACACCGTCACGCGGCGGCGGCTCAGGCCGTAGCCATGGTCGTCCAGCATGGTCTTGAGCGCCGGCACGAGCTGGTCGTAGTTCTGCAGCGGCTCGCCCATGCCCATCATCACGACGTTGGAGATGACGCGCTCGGTCGTGTTCTGGCGCTTGCGCAGCGAATGCTCCGCAAACCACAGCTGGGCCGTGATCTCGGCCGTCGTCAGGTTGCGGCTGAAGCCCTGGTGGCCGGTGGAGCAGAAGCGGCAGCCCACGGCGC
>JAYSCT010000109.1:0-15748 GCA_041914785.1 Roseateles sp. | reverse complement strand
AGCAGGAGCTGGACAACAACGTGCAGGGCATCCTGGGCTACGTGGTGCGCTGGGTGGACCAGGGCGTGGGCTGCTCCAAGGTGCCCGACATCAACGGCATCGGCCTGATGGAAGACCGCGCGACGCTGCGCATCAGCAGCCAGCACATCGCCAACTGGCTGCGCCACGGCGTGGTGACTGCCGAACAGGTGAGGGAGACCTTCACCCGCATGGCCCAGGTGGTGGACGGCCAGAACGCCGGCGACCCGGCGTACCAGCCGCTGGCCGCCAACCCGCAGGGCGCAGCCATGCAGGCGGCGCTGGACCTCGTCTTCAAGGGCGAGGCGCAACCCAGCGGCTACACGGAGCCGCTGCTGCATGCCTGGCGGCTGCGTCGCAAACAGCAGGGCTGAGAATTTGTTTCCTGGATATCGGGCTCAGCAATATGCCGAACCCGTCCAGCAACGAAATAGAAACCTGCGAAACCTGTTTGTGACAAATATCGGCCCGTGGCGGCAGGCCCGGCCGACCGGACGGGCGTCTGGCGGCGGCGCGAAGGCACGGGAAGCGAGTCTTCGTCGCGCGCGTACAACAGACCGGCCCAAAAGTCATGGCTGCCCTTAGGGGCAGCTCGCCGACGTAAGTTGGCGTCGCCTCTCCCAAAACCGGCTGCGCCGGCAGGAGCCGCTAGTGCTAACCCGAGGCGGGCGGGGGGTGTCTTCCTTCACACTGCCTCCGCCTCGCCACTTCGGTGATCCTGATGTGGCGAGTATCGGTATTGCATTCAATACTCGCCCAATCTGGAGTCACTATGTTCAAACGAAATATTGTGAGCGCTGCGTCACTAGCGTGCCTCGCAACCCTGGCAATTCCGGCATTCGCTCAGCAGCAACAGACGCTGGAGCGCGTTGAAATTACCGGCAGCCGCCTCAAGAAACTCGATCTGGAGGCCGCCAGCCCCACCGTGACGATCACCGCCGCTGAATTGCAGGCGAACCAGGACGTCACGCTGGAAACCTTCCTGAACACGCTGCCGCAGGTCAATCCCGCCGGCACCACCAGCTCCAACAACCCCGGCAACGGCGGCCAGTCGAACATCGACCTGCGCGGCCTGGGCGCCAACCGCAACCTGGTGCTGATCGACGGCCGTCGCCCCATGGTGTCGGCGTCCAACCAGACGGTGGACATCAACACCATCCCGATGGCGATGGTGGAAAGCATCGAGATCATCTCCGGCGGCGCTGCCGCCGTGTACGGCGCCGACGCCGTGGCCGGTGTCGTCAACATCAAGCTGAAGAAGCGCTTCCAGGGCCTGGACCTGCGCGCCGGCTACTCCAACACGACCAAGGACCGTGACGCCCGCGAGCGCACGTTCCAGGCGCTGCTGGGCGGCAACTTCGCCGACAACCGCGGCAATGCCGTCGTCGGTATCGAATACATGGATCGCCAGGCGATCTACAAGCGCCAGCGTGATTTCGCGGCGCTGGCCACCAGCACGACGACGTCGTGGCCTGAAGGTCGCTTCTCGCCGAATGCCAAAAACCTGCCCTCGCAGGCCGCGGTCAATTCGCTGTACGCCGGTTACGGCTACACCGGCCCGCAGATTTCCAACGGCAGCGCCCATTCTTTCAATACCGACGGCACGCTGATTTTCCCCGGCCTGTTCAATTCGCCGCTGGACGTCGTGAACTGGAAATACCCGGTCGACGCGGGCGTGAATACCCGCTTCTTCCCCGATTTCTACAGCTACAACTTCGACCCGGCGAATATCCTGGTGCTGCCGATGCAGCGCCGCTCGATCACCGCCAAGGCCAACTACCAGCTGAACAACGGCATCGAGGTCTTCGGCAAGTTCTCGAACTCCAACTACAACTCCACCACCGCGCTGGCGCCGACGCCCGTGTCCGGCGGCACATGGCGCGCGCCTGGTCAGACGACGTCCGCGACCCAGATCGTCAGCTCGTTCATCACGCCAGGCATCAACCCCGAGACGAACAGGCCGTACTCAGGCAACGCGCTGCTGGTCAACCCCAACAACGTGTTCATCCCGGCCGACCTGAAGACGCTGCTGAACAGCCGCACCGGCGACGACCCCACCCTCGTGGGCACCGGCGCTGCCGAGCCGTTCGCGATGGGCTGGCGCACTGTGGCCGCCGGCCTGCGCACCAACACGTACACCAACGACGTGACGCAGTACCTGGCCGGCGCCAAGGGCGAGATCCTGAACACCGGCTGGAACTGGGAAGGTTCCGTCTCCCACGGCATCACCAAGATCGACCAGAACCAGCAAGGCAACATCAACGCCCAGAAGCTGGCCGACGCCTTCGGCGCCGTCGACGGCGGCAAGAGCCTGTGCGCGGGCGGCGTGAACCCGTTCGGCCGCCAGGCGCTGTCGGCCGAGTGCGTGTCCTGGCTGCAACTGCCCACGTCGCTGGCGCAGAAGTTCAAGCAGACCATCGGCCAGTTCTTCGTCAGCGGTGACATCACCGAGCTGCCCGCCGGCCCGCTGGGCCTGGTGGTCGGTGCCGAGACCCGCCGCTTCGACTACGAGCTGCAGCCGGGCGCCACCTCCGGCCCGATCTACGGCTTCAACTCGCAGTCGGCCGCCAAGGCGCGCAACAGCTTCGACGACGTGTTCGCCGAGCTGTCGATCCCGCTGGCGTCCAACGCGGCCTGGGCCAAGTCCGCCAACCTGTCGCTGGCCTATCGCAACTCCAGCAGCAAGGCGAGCGACTTCATCAAGAACCTGGAAACGCCCAAGAAGCGCTCCAACGCGTTCGCGGCCAACCTGGACTGGAAACCGACGAACGAAGTGCGTGCTCGCGGCTCGCTGCAGCACTCGGTGCGCGCCCCGAACTTCGGCGAACTGTTCGACGGCGGTGGCGGCTTCCCCAGTTTCTTCGACCCCTGCTCGGTCAACAGCGTGGGCCGCACGACCGGCGCCGACGCCGCCAAGCTGGGCACGCTGTGCGCCGCTACCGGTGTGTCCAACCCGAACTTTGTCGCCTCGCCCGGCGGCCAGGCGGAGACCAACTCGAACGGCAACATCAACCTGAAGCCGGAGTCGTCCAACTCCGTGACGCTGGGTCTGGTGTGGGCGCCGCGCGCCGACAGCATGTTCGGTGGCTTCCGCGGCACGGCGGACTACTACCGCATCAAGGTCAAGGACGCCATCACGACGCCGGACGTCAACGAGTTCATCGCCGATTGCTACAACTACAACGGTCGCAACCCGTCGTACTCGGCCACGCAGACGAGCTGCGCGGCGATCTCACGCTCGGGCAGCTCCATCACGGGTGCGTATGACCCGATCGATCCGGACGGCAACTTCGCCGGCAGCAACGAAGGCAAGGTCGACACGTCGGGCATCGACCTGTCGCTGGGCTGGACCGGCAAGGTCGGCCCCGGCAAGCTGGACGTCCAGGGCTTCTGGACCCACCTGCTGAGCTTCAAGTCCAAGACGACGTCGCTGCTGCCCTCGGTGGACTACGTCGGCACCATTGCCTACTTCGGCGCGGGTCTGGGCCAGACCTTCCCGAAGGACAAGGTGACCATCAACACCAACTACAAGTGGAACGACATCGGCGTGGACCTGCGCATGCGCTACATCGGCGCGATGACCAACCGCATGGCCAAGCTGTTCCCGGGTGAAGCGCTGACGGGCGTGCCGTCCACCGTGTACTGGGACCTGGGTGGCAGCTACGAGTTCACGAAGGGCATGGTCATCCGTGCCGGCGTGAACAACCTGCTGGACCAGAAGCCGCGCACCTACTCGCCGAACGTGCAGTCGGGCACCGACCCGTCCACGTACGACGTCGTGGGCCGCCGCTTCTTCGTCACGGCGAACATGACCTTCAACTAAAGTCCTCACGGGCTCCCGAAACGGCCGCAGCGATGCGGCCGTTTTTTTTGAACCGAGGAAACAAGACCGTGACCCCCGACGACCCCGGCGCGATGGTGCTGCTGCCCGATGCCGGCATCGACCTGGATGCACACCGGCAGCGGCTGCGCGAGGCCGGCCGCACGCAGATCCGGCCCGCGCTGCGTGACGAGGCGGCCGCCCGGGCGCGCGCCGCCGCAGAGCAGGCGCCCTTCCGGCTGTCGGTCAACAGCGGCGCCAAGAGCCTGGACCTGGCGCTGGACGAGCTGGCCACGCTGCAGCCCGAGCAGGCCGCGAAGTTCACCGAACTCGTCCACGCCGGCGCTGCCGCGGGCTTCCAGTACTGCTTTGACACCTACCGGCTGTCGGACGAGGTGGACGCCGGCCGGCTGACCGCGGGCCCGCTGGCCGACCTGTACCGCGCGCTGAACGCGCCGGCCTTCCTCCAGCACTGCCGCCTGCTGGCCGACGACGACACCATCGCCTTCTGCGACGCGCAGGTCACGCGCTACCGGCCGGGGCACTTCCTGACCATGCACAACGACGACGTCGCCGGCAAGGGCCGCGTGATGGCCTTCGTGCTGAACCTCACCCCGAACTGGCGCGCCGACTGGGGCGGCCTGCTGCTGTTCCACGGCGCCGACGGCAACGTCGACGGCGGCTTCACGCCGGCCTTCAACGCGCTGAACCTGTTCAAGATCCCCTGCGACCACTCGGTCAGCCTGGTGGCGCCGTTCGCGCCGCAGCCGCGCTACGCGGTGACGGGCTGGGCGCGCCGAAAATAGCGCCCGCTCCATGAACCCCGCCCCTGGCATGCCCGACTCCACCGCCTCCCTGCCGACGCACTGCGGCGTCCTCGTCATCGGCGCCGGCCCCGCCGGCAGCGCCTGCGCCCGCGTGCTGGCGCAGGCCGGCGTGGACGTGCTGCTGGTGGACCAGCAGCCGCCCGGCCGCGACAAGACCTGCGGCGACGGCCTCATTCCCGACGCGCACAAGGCGCTGGCCCGGCTGGGCCTGCTGGAGCCGGTGATGCGGCTGGCCGAGCCCGTGTCGCACGTGGGCTGCATCGGCCCGCGCGGCGGGCGCATCGACGTGCCCGGCACGCTGGCCGTGCTGCCGCGCAAGCAGCTGGACGCGCTCCTGCTGCAGGCAGCGCGCGACGCCGGCGCGCGCTTCGAGCAGGCGCGCTTCGAGGCGCCGCTGGAGGAAAACGGGCGCGTGGTCGGCGCGCGGCTCAAGCACGGCGACGCCGTCGTCGACGTGCGCACGCCGTGGGTGGTGCTGGCCACCGGCGCGGTGCCCAAGGCGC
Organism: Roseateles sp.; assembly: GCA_041914785.1. Taxonomy (GTDB): domain Bacteria; phylum Pseudomonadota; class Gammaproteobacteria; order Burkholderiales; family Burkholderiaceae_C; genus Pelomonas. The sequence continues at coordinate 10,580 of JAYSCT010000109.1, read as the reverse complement.
TGACGGCCGCCGGCATGTGCGAACGCCACACGCCCAGCGGCGTGGCGCTGCGCGGCTATGTGAAGGCGCCGGCGATGGTCGGCAGGATCACGGCGCTGGAAGTCGTCTGGGACAAGGCGCTGCGGCCGGGCTATGGCTGGATCTTCCCGGCGCCGGACGGCCACTTCAACATCGGCGTGGGCGTGACCAACTCGCACCGCGACAACGACGGCAAGGGCCGAAAGCGGGACGTCAACCTGCGTGCCATCTTCGACGCCTTCGTCGAGAAGTACGCCCCCGCCGCCGAGCTGATGCGCGTGGGCGAGCTGGTGGGCGACCTGAAGGGCGCGCCGCTGCGGTTCACGCTGGCCGGCGCGCGCTGGACGCGGCCCGGCCTGCTCGTGACCGGCGAGGCGGCCGGGTCCACCTACTCCTTCACCGGCGAGGGCATCGGCAAGGCGATGGAGACCGGCATGCTCGCGGCCGACGCGCTGCTGGCGCACGGTGCGGACGACACCGCCGCACGGCAGCTCTACGAGGCGGGGCTGACGGCGCTCAAGCCCAAGTTCAAGCTGTACGAGGCCGCCAACCGCGTCAACGACCATCCCTGGCTGGCCGACCTGGTGATCTGGCGCGCGAAGAAGAGCGCCCGCGTGCGCCAGCGCCTGATGGGCGTGCTCAACGAGACCAGCAACCCAGGCAACCTGGTCAGCCTCAAGGGCATCAGCCGCTTGTTCTTCGAGTGAACAACGCCCCTCGCCCAGTCTGGGCCGGCTTGGGCGCGGCCCGGCGCTCGGCCCGCAAAACGTCACCCAGGCTAGACGCGTTCAATCACGAGCGCGATGCCTTGCCCGACGCCGATGCACATCGTGCACAGCGCATAGCGGCCGCCGCTCACTTCCAGCTGGTTGACGGCCGTCGTCACCAGCCGCGCGCCGCTGGCGCCCAGCGGATGGCCCAGCGCGATGGCGCCGCCGTTGGGGTTCACGCGGGCGTCGTCGTCGGCCAGGCCCAGGTCGCGCAGCACGGCCAGGCCTTGAGCGGCGAAGGCCTCGTTCAGCTCGATGACGTCCATCTGCGCCAGCGTCAGGCCGGTCAGCGCCAGCACCTTGCGCGTGGCCGGCGCGGGGCCGATGCCCATGATGCGCGGCGCCACGCCGGCCGTGGCCATGCCCACCACGCGGGCGCGCGGCGTGAGGCCATGGCGTGCGGCTGAAGCCTCACTCGCGAGCAGCAGCGCGCAGGCGCCGTCGTTGACGCCGCTGGCATTGCCGGCGGTCACGCTGCCGTCGGGCGTCACGACGCCCTTGAGCCTGGCCAGCGCCGCCAGGCTGGTCTCGCGCGGATGTTCGTCCAGCGTCACGCGCACTGGGTCGCCCTTCTTCTGCGGCACGTCCACCGGCACGATCTCGCGCTCGAAGAAGCCGCGCTGCTGGGCGGCCAGCGCCTTGGTCTGCGAGGCCAGGGCCATGCGGTCCTGCGCCTCGCGCTCGATGCCGAAGTCGCGCGCCACGTTCTCGGCGGTCTCGGGCATGGCGTCGACGCCGTAGGCCGCCTTCATCGCCTTGTTGATGAAACGCCAGCCGATGGTGGTGTCGTAGATCGCGTTGCTGCGGCTGAACGCCGACTCGGCCTTGGGCATGACGAAGGGCGCGCGACTCATGCTCTCCACGCCGCCGGCGATCAGCAGCCCGGCCTCGCCGGCGCGGATGGCACGCGCGGCGCTGCCCACGGCGTCCAGGCCCGAGCCGCACAGGCGGTTGATGGTGGCGCCCGGCACCGCGATGGGCAGCCCGGCCAGCAGCGCCGCCATGCGGGCGACGTTGCGGTTGTCCTCGCCGGCCTGGTTGGCGCAGCCGTAGAGGACGTCGTCCACCGCCGCCCAGTCGACGCCGGCGTTGCGCTTCATCAGCGCCTGGATCGGCAGCGCGGCGAGGTCATCGGTGCGGATGCTGGACAGCGCGCCGCCGTAGCGGCCGAAGGGGGTGCGGATGGCGTCGCAGATGAAGGCGTGGGTCATAGCAGGTAAGGGCTGGCGCGGTAGCGCTCGCCGCCGTAGTGAAGATCGAGCCCGCGAAGCAGGTCGCAGATCGCTTTGCGATTCCAGCGTGCCAGCCACTCGAACGGGCCGGCCGGGTAGTTGACGCCCAGCTTCATCGCCGCGTCGGCACCCGCCTCGTCGCAGACGCCCTGCTGCACGGCATCGGCGGCCTCGTTGATGAGCATGGCGATGGTGCGCGCCACGATCAAGCCGGCCACATCCGCGATGCGGCGCGGCGTGTAGCCCAGCGCCGCCAACCACGGCGCGGCGGCTTCGTCGCCGGCATAGGCCAGGTCACCCGTCGCGGCCAGGGGCAGGTCGAACACGGCCGTACCCGGGCCGTAGGTGCGAGCCGGCATGCCGTCGGTCAGGCGGAGGAACAGCTGGTCGGCCTGCAGGCCGGTCCAGTGCGAGAAGGGTTGGCGCTCGGCCTCGGGCCAGCGCGCCGCCAATCGCTCAGCGGCCAGGCCCGAACCGTGAATCACGAGGCGCTGTGCATGGGGCGGCTCGAAGCTGAGCGGGGGCAAGGCTGGCGCACCCTCGGGATAGCGGTAAAAACCTCGCCCGCTCTTGCGCCCGAGGAAGCCGGCGTCCACCAGCTCCTGCTGCACCAGCGACGGCGTGAAGCGGCGGTCGAAGAAGTTGGCCGCGAACACCGAGTTCGTCACCGCGAAATTGGTGTCGTGGCCGATCAGGTCCATCAGCTCGCACGGGCCCATGCGGAAGCCCGCGGCACGGAGGACCGCGTCGATGACCTCGGGCGCCGCGGCGCGCTCCTGCAGCAGCATCAGCGCCTCGGCGTAGTACGGCCGGGCGATGCGGTTGACGATGAAGCCCGGCGTGGAGCGCGTGTGCACCGCCGTCTTGCCCCAGCGGCCCGCCAGCGCATGGATGGCCTGCGCGACCTCGGGCGCCGTGCCCAGGCCGGACACCACCTCCACCAGCTTCATCAACGGCACCGGGTTGAAGAAGTGCATGCCCACCAGCCGCTCGGGCCGTTTCATGCCACGCGCCAGCGCCGTCACGGAGATGGACGAGGTGTTGGTGGCGATGACCGCGTCGTCGGCCAGCAGCGCTTCCAGCTCGGCGAACAGCGCGCGCTTGACGTCCAGGTTCTCGACGATGGCCTCGATGACAAGGTCGGCCGGCTGCAGCGCGGCCACCGGCGTGATGCGGGCCAGCGTGGCCTGCACGGCCTCGGCGGTCAGCTTGCCCTTGGCGGCCAGGCCTTCGAGCGTGGTGGCGAGCTTGGCCTTGGCCGCGTCGGCTGCACCGTCGCAGGTATCGAACAGCCGCACGTCGTGACCGGCCTGGGCAGCGACCTGCGCAATGCCGGCGCCCATCAGGCCGGCGCCGACGACGAGGAGGCGGGCGTTGTCGAGGTTCATTCGGGGGCGTTCCAGTTCGGGGGGCGTTTGCCCAGGAAGGCGGCGAAGCCCTCGCGGGCCTCGGGCGTGGTGCGCACGCGGGCAATGGTCTGCGCCGTCAGCTCGCGCACGTCGGCGGTCACGGGGCCGGGCGCAAGGCGCGCGTAGAGCTGCTTGATTTCTGCTTGAGCTTGAGGCCCGCAGGCCAGCAGCTCAGTCACGCAGGCGTCGACGGCGGCGTCCAGCCCGTCGGCCGGCACCACGCGCTGCACCAGGCCCACGCGCAGCGCCTCGGCGGCGTCGATGCGGCTGGCGGTGAGGGCCAGCCGCCGCGCCTCGCGCAGCCCCACCGCGTTGACGAGGTGCGGCCCGATGACGGCGGGCAGGATGCCCATGCGGGCCTCGCTGACCGAGAAGCTCGCGGCCTCGGACGCAACGGCCAGGTCGCACGCCGCCACCAGGCCCACGCCGCCGCCCAGTGCCGCGCCCTGCACGCGAGCCAGCGTCGGTTTGGGGCAGTCGGCGATGCGCGCCAGCATGGCCGAGAAGCGGCGCGCGTCAGCGAGGTTGTCGTCCTGCGAGGCCGCCGCGGCGCGCTGCATCCACTGCAGGTCGGCCCCGGCGCTGAAGTGCTTGCCGGCACCGGCCAGCACGATGACGCGCACGGCGGGGTCATGACCCAACTCGGCGAAGGCGGCATCCAGCTCGGCGATCAGCACCTCGTCGAAGGCGTTGAACACGGCCGGCCGGTTCATCGTCAGCACAGCCACGCTGCGGGCACGGCGATCAAGATCAAGCGCAGTCCAGGAAGCCATGGTGCGGCATTCTGCATCTTTCCCGACCGATCGGTCGATTAACCATCCAACCGCCCCGTTCCGCCATTCGCCGCCGCACCGGTCCACCGGCGCGCGCCCCCCTCCTAGACTGCGCGCCATGCCCGAGCCCTCCGCCCTGCGCCGCTGGATCTGCACCGACTGGTCGCAGTGGCTGTACCCCGGCCCGCGCCGTGTCTTCACGGCCGACGAGATGGCCCGCGCCGGCGGCCAGCCCTGGCCCAACGGCATCGACCAGTACGCCTACGTCAACCTCATCCTCGTGCTGGCCGTGTACGCCAACCACCGCTCGGGCTGGCTGTGGCCGCTGGTGCTGGGCGGGGGCTGGGCCACGCTGGCCGTGGCGCGCTGGCTGTGGCGAGCACCGACGCGCCGCCGGCTCAACATCGCCTCCTATGGCGCCTGCGTCGTCATCTTCGTCATCGCCATGCTGGCCGTGCACCACGGCATGCGCGAGCAGCTGGAGGACCGCCTGCCGCTGATGCTGGCCGTGATGACCGCGGTGCTGTCCGGCTGGTGGATCCTGACGCTGTACCGCGTCCAGCAGATCGAGGCGCGGCTGCGCGAGCTGGCCGACCGCGACGCGGCGCTGCGCCTGTCCACGCGGCTGGCGGCGGCGCAGATCCAGCCGCACTTCCTGTTCAACACGCTGGCCTCGCTGCAGCACTGGGTGGACACCGGCGACGCCCGTGCCGCGCCGCTGCTGCGCGACTTCACCGCCTATCTGCGCGCCACGCTGCCGATGTTCGAACGCGAGCTGCAGCCTTTTGCCCACGAGATCGCGATGGTGCGGCGCTACCTGGCCATCATGCAGGCCCGCCTGGGCCCGCGCCTCACGGTCGACATCGACGTGCCCGACGACGCGGTGGCCGAGCTGCCGCCCGGCATCGTGCTGACGCTGGTGGAGAACGCCATCGCCCACGGCATCGAGCCGCAGCTGCGCGGCGGCCATCTGCGCATTGCCGCGCGGCGCGATGGCGAGCGGCTGCAGCTCACCGTGCAGGACGACGGCCCCGGCCTGGCCCCCGGCTGGTCCGACGGCGTGGGGCTGGCCAACACCCGCCGCCGCCTGCAGCAGGCCCACCCGGCCGCCACGCTCACGCTGACCGACACCCACCCCGGCTGCCTCGCCACGCTGACGCTATGACCCCCATCACCGCCCTGATCGCCGACGACGAGGAAGCCCCCCGCGAGCAGCTGCACGCCGCGCTCGCGCGGCTGTGGCCCGCGCTGAGCCTGGTGGCCGCCAGCGCCAACGGCGTGGAGGCCTGGGACGACTGCCTGGCCCACGAGCCGGCCATCGCCTTCCTGGACATCCGCATGCCCGGGCTGACCGGCCTGGACGTGGCGCGCCGGCTGTCGGCGCTGGCCGCGCCGCCGCTGATCGTCTTCGTGACCGCCTTCGACGACCACGCGCTGGCCGCCTTCGACGCCGGCGCGGTCGACTACGTGCTCAAGCCGGTGGACGACGACCGGCTGGCGCAGACGCTGGCCCGGCTGCGCACGCGGCTGGCCCAGCCGGCGGCCGATGTCGGCGCGCTGCAGCGGCTGCTGGCCAGCCTGCCCCCATCCCGGCCCGCGCCGCGCCCCATCCAGGCCAGCATCGGCCGCGAGGTGCAGTTGATCCCGCCCGACGAGATCCTCTACTTCGAGGCCGATGCGCGCTACACCCGCGTCGTGCACCAGGGCGGCGAGGCGCTGATCCGCACGCCGCTGCGCGAGCTGCTCACGCAGCTGGACCCCGACCAGTTCTGGCAGATCCACCGCAGCGTGCTCGTCAACAGCCGCTGCATCGCGCGCGCCATCCGCGTGGACGAGGGCACCATGGTCGTCACGCTGCGCGGCCGCGACGACCGGCTGCCGGTGTCGCGGCAGTTCCAGGCGCTCTTCAAGGGCCAGTAGATCTTCCAGCCCTGGGGCAAACCCTGGCGTGTGCGCGGGGTGCAGTTCGGAGAATCCGCGCCACCGACAAGGTCCCCCCAAACCGTAGGGAGGGGCCGCCACCCGAGAAGGCCTCCATGCCCAGCGCCCTGCCCAACCCCCGCTTCGACCACTTCTACCGCCACGACGAACTCACCTCGCTGCTGTTCGCCTACGCGGAGGCGCGGCCCAACCTCGTGTCGGTGCGCTCCATCGGCAAGAGCTACGAGGGCCGCGACATCTGGGTCGTCGTTGTCACCAACCTGGCCAGCGGCATGGACATCGACAAGCCCGCGCTGTGGGTGGACGGGAACATCCACGCGGCCGAGCTGACCGCGTCCACGACCTGCCTGTACTACCTGCATCACCTGCTGACGCAGCATGGCGGCACATCGCCCGAGGCCCAGCAGGTCAACCGCCTGCTGGACACGCGCACGCTGTACCTCGTGCCGCGCCTGAACCCCGACGGCGCCGAGCTGGCGCTGGCGGACCGGCCGCGCCACATCCGCAGCTCCACGCGCGCCTATCCCTACACCGAGGAGCCGGTCGACGGCCTGACAGTGGAAGACGTGGACGGCGACGGCCGCATCCTGACCATGCGCGTGCCCGACCCGCACGGCGGCTACAAGAAGCACGCCGGCGACCCGCGCCTGATGGTGCCGCGCGAACCCGGTGAACACGGCGGCGAGTACTACCGCCTGATCCCCGAGGGCTTCATCAAGCACCACGACGGCCTGACCGTGAAGGTCAACGCGGACCGCGAGGGGCTGGACCTGAACCGCAACTTCCCCGGCGAATGGCGCCAGGAGTTCCAGCAGCTGGGCGCCGGCCCCTACCCCACCAGCGAGCCCGAGGTGCGGGCGATGGTGGAGTTCATCACGGGCCATCCCAACATCGGCGCGGCACTGAGCTTCCACACGCACAGCGGCGTCATCCTGCGCCCCTGCGGCACGCGCAGCGACAAGGACATGACGCCCGAGGACCTGTGGCTGTTCCAGCAGTTCTCGGCGCTCGGCGAGAAGCACACCGGCTACCCCGCCATCAGCATCTACGAGGACTTCCGCTACCACCCCAAGGACGTCATCACCGGCACGCAGGACTGGGTCTACGAGCACCTGGGCGCGCTGTTCTGGGTCGTGGAGCTGTGGTCGCCCAAGAAGGAGGCCGGCGTGGACGACAGCACCGGCTGGATCGACTGGTACCGCAGCCACCCGGTGGAGGACGACCTCCGGCTGCTGAAGTGGAGCGACGAGCAGTGCGGCGGCCAGGCGCATGTGGACTGGACGCCGTTCCAGCACCCGCAGCTGGGCGCCGTCGAGATCGGCGGCTGGGACAAGATGAACTACTGGCGCAACCCGCCGCCCGCGCTGCGCGAGCGCGAGGCCGCGCGCTTCCCGGCGTGGATGACGCAGATCGCGATGAGCCTGCCCAAGCTGGAGCTGATCCGCACCGAGGTGCGGGCGCTGGGCCCGGACATGTGGCGCGTGCGCCTGGCCGTGGCCAACGCCGGCTACCTGCCGGCCTACGTGACGCAGCGCGCGCTGGAGCGCAAGACCGTGCGCGGCGTCATGTTCGAGATCCACATGCCGTCGGGCGACCCGAGCATCAGCCTCGTCAGCGGCAAGGAGCGCATGGAAGGCCCGCAGCTGGAAGGCCACGGCCCCAAGCAGAGCCAGCTGGCCTTCCTGGCCAACCGCCAGGCCACCGGCGACCGCGCCGTGGCCGAGTGGGTGGTGCGCGCGCCGGTCGGCACGCGGCTGGCGCTCAGCGCCAGCGCGGAGCGGGCCGGCGTCGTCCGGACCGAGATCGTGCTGGACTGATCAGCCCGCGGGCCGCTCGCTCTCCTGGGCCGCGATCACCGCCTCGCGCCACAGCCGTGCGGGGATGAAGGTGCGCAGCTGCTCCATGGCCTTGGCGATCAGCGCCGGGTGCAGGCCATGATCCAGGTGCGGCAGCAGGTCGGCCGTCACGTCGGCGCCCAGGTCCACCAGCGCCTGCGCGGCATCCACGACGTGGCGGTACGGGAAGCGCCGGTCCTCCAGCCCGTGCAGCAGATGCACGCAGACATCCTGAGGCGCCGACTCGGGCCGCGCCAGGTAGCCTCCCGCAAAGGCCAGCACGCGGCCCACCAGCGCCGGCTGGGCCTGCACGGCCTCCAGCGCCAGCAGCGCACCATCGCCCACGCCGGCCAGCGCGACGCGCTGCCAGGGCAGCGCCAGCTTGCCGGCCTCCAGCCGCAGGCGGTCCATCAGGTGCGGCAGCGCCGCGGCCACGCCGTCGGGGCTGGGCGCGTCGTCCACCCACCAACGGCAGCGCCCCTCGGCGTCGCGCAGCGGCGGGTGCAGGTTCAACGTCACCGCCCGCGGGTACTGCGCCTGCAGCGCGGCCGCCAGCGGCGCCATCGTGTCGGGCCCGTCGGGGGCGATGCCGCTGTCGGGCAGCAGCGCAAACAGCAGGTCGGGAGCGTCGTCGGGCGTATTCATGACGCTATTTTCGGCGGCCCGGTGAATTTTTCCAAACCAGTAAAAATTCTTTGGAACCTGCTGAAAGGTATTTGTCGCCTTGGTAAGAAATACCGCGGTCGGGATTGGCACCCAGCACCGCCAAAGTGCACGCGTTCGCCGCGCTTATTTGCAGCATTTCCAGTATGCGAAGGTTTGTGTTTATTTTCACCAGCAAGTAATCACCGTTCGGCGCCGATCGCGCAGATTGGAATCAGCCGACCGAGCGGTCGGCCACGTTTGTTGGTCATTTGCAACAAAGCTGTCATGATGGCTCATCCGGGCGGTCGGGAATGACCCTAGGTCGACGCTGATCGCCGCATGTAACAGAGGCGACCCCCTAGCATCGAACTTCGTTGACGAGCCGCAGGCTGCGCCGCCTTATCCGGGTGGCGGATGGTTCGTAGACGTACCCCTCAGACGGACCCGTTTATGCCCACCCAATCCTCCGGTTTCAAACCTGTCCACAAACCCATCGCCCTGGCGGTTCTCGGCCTGATCCTGGCCCAGAATGCTGCGGCGCAACAAACCCCGGCCGACAATAACAAGCCGGCCACCACCGTCGAAGCCCCGGCAAAGAGCGAACCCACCAAGCTGGATACCGTCGTCGTGACGTCCGGCTCGCGCATCAAGCGCGACGCGTTCAGCTCCCCGGCGCCCATCCTGGTCATCAAGAACGAAGACGCCGCACTGGCCGGCTTCACATCGACGGCCCAGGTGCTGCAGAGCACGTCCGTGACCGGCGGCCAAGGCCAGATCAACTCCGCCTACGGCGGCTACGTCACCGACGGCGGCCCCGGCGCCAACACCATCGGCCTGCGCGGCTTCGCCCCGACCCGTTCGCTGGTGCTGCTGAACGGCCGCCGCCTGTCGCCGTCCGGCACACGCGGTTCCGTCGGCGCCGTCGACCTGAACGTGCTGCCGAACTCCATCGTCGACCGCATCGAAGTGCTGAAGGACGGCGCCTCGTCCATCTATGGCTCCGACGCCGTGGCCGGTGTGATCAACATCATCACCCGCAAGGACCTGGACTCCATCCGCGTGGACGGCGGCATGACCGCGACCGAGCACGGCGGCGGCAATGCCTACAACTTCTCCATCGCCGGCGGCCTGATCAAGGACAACTTCCGCGTGCTGGCGTCGTACAACTTCAACGACAACCGCGCGCAGACCCTGGGCCAGCGCGACTGGACCAGCTGCAACACCACCTACCAGCGCACCGTGGCCAACGGCGTCGTCGGTGAGTGGGGCAGCGCCGACTACATCGATCCCGCCACCGGCAAGCCCAAGTGCTACCCCACCGGCCTGACCGGTGAAAACGGCGTGACGATCAACACGCTGGGCACCAGCAACTTCACGGGCGTTCCCGCCACCAACGCCATCGGCACCACGTTCAACCGCTGGCGCCCGAACGCCAACGTGACGACCGGCCTGGTCGGCTACGAAGGCGTGGGCGGTGGCCAGACCACCAGCCTGTACGTGCGTGACACGTTCGACAAGCGCGTGCTGGACAACACGCTGCTGTCGCCGATCCGCAATCACAACTTCTACGCCGAAGGCGCCATGGACCTGCCGGCCCTGGGCGACGCCGAGCTGTACGCGGAACTGCTGTTCAACCGCCGTGAATCGTCGCAAGTCGGCTTCCGCCAGCTGTCGCTGGACTACGCCAAGGGCAGCCCGCTGATCCCGGCCAACCTGCAGTTCAGCCAGATCCAGGCCGCCCCCACCGCCATCACCAACGGCGCGGCCCTGGGCGTGCGCGGCTTCATCGGCGCGGGCAACAGCTACAGCAGCCAGGAAGTGGACTTCAAGCGTCTCACCGCCGGCCTGCGCGGTTCGTTCGCCAAGATCAACTGGGACTATGACCTCTCGGTGGTGCATGCCGAAGGCTCTTTGCGCATTGATTGAGGATGGCTCATCTGGTGAGCCAGCGAGCTGA
>JAYSCT010000108.1:11062-16033 GCA_041914785.1 Roseateles sp. | reverse complement strand
TGGGCGTGCCCTGGAACATCAGGTGCTCGAACAGGTGCGCGAAGCCGGTGCGGTTCCTCGGCTCCAGCCGCATGCCGACCTTGTAGACGACGCTGACGCCCACGGTGGGGCTGCTCGCATCGGGCGAGATGACGACGGTCAGGCCGTTGGCCAGCTTCTTGGTGTGGACGGGGATCTGCCAGCGGTCGGCGGCCGGCGCGGCGGCGGCGGGGCTGAGGGCAAGCGCGAGCGTGGCGGCGCTGAGGGCGCCCAGCACCGCGCGGCGGGTGGTGGTCAACATGGGATCTCCTGTGAGGAACGGCGCGCAGTGTCCGCCGTTTTCTCCGGTGTGCCGCATGGCACATGGGGTTAGCCCTGAAGGCGCCGCAGCGCATCCCGCAGGGCCGACCCTGCACCGCGCGGATGCGTGAAGATGGCGGCATGAAACGACTGCTGTTGCTGGGCCTGGTCCTGCTGGCGCCGCTGGCGCAGGCCGATGCGTCCGACCGCTGGGTGCTGGCCACCCGGCTGCTGCTGCGTGCCGAGGCCTCGCCCACCGCGGCCGTGGTGGGCCAGCTGGAGCAGGGCAGCCGCGTGCGGCTGGTGACGCCGCACGTGGGCGGCGGCGACTGGTGCCTGGTGGAGACGCGTGCGGGCCTGTCCTTCGCGGCCTGCCGCTACCTCGGCGAGCAGCCCGTGGCGCCGCCTCGCGCCGGCGAGGGCGGCGTGCCGGCCGACCGGCGCTGGGTGGGCGGCAGCAACCTGCTGCTGCGCGCCGAACCGCGGCCCGATGCGGCCGTGCTCGCGCGGCTGGCGCTGAACACCCCGCTGCGCCAGACCGGCGAGGACGCCGGCAACGGCTACTGCGCCGTGCAGTTGGAAGCGCAGGCCGGCTACACCGCCTGCCGCTACCTGCAGCGCACGCCGGTGGATCTGGACCGGCTGGCGCAGCCGCAGCGCCCCGACGGCAGCGAGAACCCCGACCACGATCCCGCCCGCGCGTTCTGGATCGCGCCCAGCTGGGACCAGATGGCCTACTACGCCCGCCGCGTCGCCCGCCAGCGCGAGGCGCTGGGCGACGCCGCGCCCACCGGGCCCGACGAGCAGCTGGAGCGCATGAAGGCGCGGCTGTCGGGGCAGTTCGCCAGCGAGGCCGAGCCGCCGCCGGTGCGGCTCGACTGGGAGGCGCTGCGCCGCAGCCCACCGGCCGACCTGGCAACGGCGCTGAACCTCTACGGCCCGCCGTTCGACGGCGAGGGCGGCCCGGCCCGCGCCGCGGCGCTGGTGCGCGCGCTGCCCGCGTTGCCGGCGGCGGCGCCGTCCTGGTGGCGCGCCGATGGCGAGCTTGCCGGCACGCACGAGTCCATGCCGGCGCTTGCCGCGCGCTTTGGCGCCCGGGTGCAGTGGTGGGCCGAGTCGCTGCAGCCGGGCTCGCCGCGCCGCGGCCACGTCGAGCCCGGCGCGCGCATCGAGCGGCTGACCCTGCCGCTGCACCGCATCGGCCTGCTGTCCAGCCAGGCGCTGCGCGACGAGACCGCGCGGCCCGAGCGAGTCGACCATTACTGGGACCCCACCCACGACGTCATGTGCGAGGGCTGGGTGGGCGGTTTCGGCAGCGGCGACGCGGATGCAGCCACCTACCGCCGCAACGGGTTGTCGCGTACCCCGGCGCTGGGGCCGCAGCGGCTGTTCTCGTTCTGGAGCGCCCGCCCGCTGCCGCCAGGCCCGGCGCGCTGGACGCGCCAGGCCTTCGCGCTGGACCGCGCCGCCACCGGCTTCGTCGCCGGCGAGTGGCGCACCGTGGACCTGGACGCCGACGGCACGGCCGACCTGGCCTGGCTGCAGCTCACCGGCCGCGGCCCCGGCCACCTGGGCGAGGTGCCGACGCATGACGATGCCTGGTACCGGCTGCTGCTGGCCAACGTGGCGGGCCGCTGGCAGGTGCTCGGCGTGGACGCGTTCTCCTACGGCTGCGGCTGTTGAGCCCGACAATCACGGTCTTTGTCCCGACCCGTTTCTTCCGCCATGTCCGAAGCCACCCGCCCCGAACTGCCCGACCACCTCAGCGTCGACCCGCGCAGCCCCCACCACGTCGCCGCCGTGTTCGAGCACGACATCGGCATCCGCTTCAACGGCAAGGAGCGCCACGACGTCGAGGAGTACTGCATCAGCGAAGGCTGGGTCAAGGTGCCCGCCGGCAAAACGCTGGACCGCAAGGGCCGGCCGCTGTGCATCAAGCTCAAAGGTGCGGTTGAAGCTTTTTACCGTTGACCCCTCGTCCGGTCCCGCCCCGCTGAACGCGGGCGTGCCCGGCCTGGGACCGCGTTGCGGCTCTCACCGCAACGCTTCGGCAGGCACAGGCCGTCCACTGGACGCCCTGTGTCCGGCCTCAGCCCCCGAGGGGGCGGCGATGCTCGCGGGGCGTGCCCCGCTCGCACATCGCCAGACGGGCCGGCTTGGGAGCGGCCCGGCGCTCGGCCCGTGCGGATGCACGACGGCCGCGGCGTTGGGAGCACTTGCTACGGTCGAGGCTGTCGCGCGGCCAGCCGCAGCGTCAACCCGCCTTCGGGCCGCAGCGTGACGCCCATGCGCGGCTTCGGGGGCGCGGTGCCCAGCGGCGTCAGCGTGAAGCGCTGCAGCACCAGCGCCGCGATCAGCGTCATCTCCAGCACGGCGAAGTGCTGGCCCAGGCACACGCGCGGCCCCAGGCCGAACGGGATGTAGGCGCCGCGCGGGATCTCGTGCGGGGCTCCGGGCAGGAAGCGCTCCGGCTTGAACGCCAGCGGCGCGTCGGGCCACCAGCGCGGGTCGCGGTGCAGCAGCCACGGCGTCACGCGCACCAGCGCGCGGGCCGGCAGCGTCACGCCGCCCACGGTGATGGCGCGCGTCAGCCGCCGCGTCATCATCGCGGCCACCGGCGGGTACAGCCGCATCGCCTCCTTCAGCGTGGCCGACAGGAAGGGCAGCGCGCCGGCGTCGTCCGCCGTGGGCGCGCGGCCGGCCAGCAGCGCGTCCACCTCGTCGCGGGCACGGGCCTGCGCGTCGGGGTGGGCGGCCATCAGCCAGCTCCACCACACCAGCGCCGTCGCGCTGGTCTCGTGGCCGGCCTGGAAGCTCACCATGCACTGGTCGTACACCTCGCGCGGCGACAGCGCCTGGCCGGTCTCGTCGTCGCGCAGCGCCATCAGCCGGCCCAGCAGGTCGGTCTGGCCGCTGTCGCCGGCCTCGCCGCTGGCGCGGCGCGCGGCGATGTGGCCTGCCAGCAGCCCGTGCAGCAGCCGGCTGGCGCGGCGCTTGGCGGCCTTGCCGGGCAGCGGCAGCCAGTCGGGCAGCGTGACGGGCCAGAACATCTCCTGCAGCGCCGTCTCGCTGAGCACCTGCACCGCGTGGGCCGCGGCCGCCGTGTCGCTGCTGATGGGCGTGCTGAACAGCGTGCGCGAGATGACGTCCATCGTCAAGTGGCTGAACAGCGCGTCCATGCCCACGTCGCCGGGGCGCACCGCGTCCAGCCCCGCGGTGGCGGCCTCGCTCATCAGCGCCGCGTAGCCGGCCACGCGCTTCGGGGTGAAGGCCGGCATCAGCATGCGGCGCTGGTGCTGCCAGGTGGCGCCCTCGGTGACGAGCACGGACTGCCCCATCAGGTCGGAGAACACCTCGGGGCCGCGCTCCCAGCGCACCAGCGCATCGGCGTGGTCCACCATGATGGCGCGCAGCAGCTCGGGGTCGAACACGTCCACGCCGCGCTCGCCGAGGATGCTCTGCGCGGCCAGGTCACCCAGCGCCTGCTGCCGCGCGATGACGGCCAGGTAGTCGCGGCGCATGGCCATCAGCACGGGGAAGCCCCACCAGCGGCTGGGGTGGCGGGGCAGGTCGTTCCAGGTCAGTGAAGTCATGGCCGCATCGTGCGCCGGCAGCGCCTGCGGGGTCTTGAACGAATGCGACACTGGCCGCATGGACGACGTCGGCACCCGGCTCTGGCTCCCCCCGCTGTCGCTCGCGGGCTGCGTGCGGGCCGTGATGCTGCGCGACACGCGCGGCCGCGCACTGGATGGCGCGCAGCGCGAAAACTACTTCCCCGCGACGCCGCTGGTCTGCCTGTTCTGGTGGGCCCAGGGCCGCAGCGACTGGCTGGCCACGCCGGGCTTCTCGGCGCCGACGCCGGACTACGCGGACGCGCCGGTGCTGTTCGGCGGCCCGTTCACGTTGCCCTCGCACACGCGCAACCCCGGCGAGATGTGGGCCTTCAAGCTGCTGATGCTGCCCGACGCGTTCACGGCGCTGACGGGCATCGCGCTGGACCGGCACGTGAACCGCATCGTCGACCCGCGCGGGCTGCTGCCCGCCGACTGGCGCGAGTGGCTGGACGCGATGTCCGCCGCGCCGGACGACGCCGCGCGGCTGCAGCTGCTGGAAGCCTTCCTCGTGCCACGCTGGCAGGCGCTGGGCGCGCAGCAGCCGGGCCATCGCTACGCGGCGTGGAGCGAGGCGCTGGCCGTGCGCGCGGCCACCAGCGCCGCCGGCCGCAGCCTGCGGCAGCTGGAGCGGCGCATCAAGGCCTGGGCCGGCCTGCCGCTGCGCGAGCTGCGCGCCGTGTCACGCGCCGAGCGGGCCTTCTACGCGGTGGCCGCCGCCGACGGCCAGCCCGGCTTCAACTGGGCCGACATCGCCGCCGAGACCGACTACGCCGACCAGTCCCACCTGTGCCGCGAGACGCGCCGCCTCACCGGCTTCAGCCCCGAGGACCTGCGCCGCCGCATGCAGACGGAGGAGGCCTTCTGGGCCTACCGGCTGTGGGTGGCGTGAGGACGCCCCTCGCCCAGACCCGCCCCGCTGAACGCGAACGTGTCCGGTCGGTCCCCCGAGGGGACGGCGATGCTCGCGGGGGCTGCCCCGCTCGCACATCGCCACGCCGGCCCGGGTGGGGGCCGCCCCGGGCCCGGCCCCCCCAAAAGCCACCCCGCCCTGCGCGGGCCCGCGCGGTGGCCCGAAAAT
>JAYSCT010000108.1:0-11052 GCA_041914785.1 Roseateles sp. | reverse complement strand
CGCGGGGCGTGCCCCGCTCGCACATCGCCCGACGGGCCGGCTTGGGAGCGGCCCGGCGCTCGGCCCGCAAAGTTGTCGTGCCATCTCGTGGCGGGTCTGCTGTGTGGCTGGGTCGGCGCGATGGCCGCGCCCGACTGCCCGCAGCCGCTGCGCATCGGCTTCAACGACACCGCGGCGCCGCCCGGCCTGCTGGACCAGGGCCCGCACTTCGCCGACCCGCCGGGCTGGGAAGTCACGACCCTGCGCGAGGCACTCGCGCGGCTGGGCTGCGAGGCGGCGCTGGTGCGGCTGCCCAGCCGCCGGCTCAGCGCGTCGCTGGCGCGCGGCGACGTCGACTTCGCGCTGCTGTTCGGCGTGACGCCCGAGCGGCAGCAGGCGCTGCGCTTTCCGCTGGACGCCGGCGGTCGGCCCGACGTCGCCTGGGCGCCGGTGTTCGGCCACCTGGCGCTGTTCGGCCCGGCCGGTTCTCGGCCCGACCCGGGCTGGGACGGCCAGCGCCTGGCGCCGCGCTGGCGCGTGGGCGTCATCGCGGGCTCCGTGCAGGAGATGGTGGCCCGTGAGCGCGGCTGGGCGCTGGAGCCCGTGGGTGCTGCCGATGCCGGTCTGGCCATGCTGCAGGCGCGGCGCTTCGACCTGCTGCTGACGACGCGCGAGTCGCTGGCGCCGCAGCAGCGCGCGGGCCTCGTCGAGTGGACGCCGCCGGTCGCTCGGCTCGCCTATTTCATGCCCGCCTCGCCGGACTTCGTGCGGCGCCACCCGGGCTGGGCGCGCAGCTTCTGGAACGAGTTCTGCCGCGCCGTGCGCCGGCAGCAGCCGGATGTCCGCCCGGCGGAGTGCGGCATCGTGCCGCCTGCCGTAATCCGCTGAAACCGCGCGCCACAATGGCGGTTTCGTTCATCAACGGAGACTAGAAATGTCCGATGCCATCGTCATCGTGTCCGCCGCCCGCACCCCCATCGGCGGCCTGCTGGGTGATTTCGCCGGCCTCGCCGGCTGGGAACTGGGTGCCGTGGCCATCAAGGCCGCGGTGGAGCGCGCCGGCGTGCCGGGCGACGCCGTCGACGAGGTGCTGATGGGCTGCTGCCTGATGGCAGGCCAGGGCCAGGCGCCCGCCCGCCAGGCCGTGCGCAAGGCGGGCCTGCCCGACTCCGCCGGCGCCGTCACGCTGAGCAAGATGTGCGGCTCCGGCATGCGCACGATGATGCTGGCCCACGACATGCTCAAGGCCGGCTCCGCCGAGGTCATGGTGGCCGGCGGCATGGAGAGCATGACCAACGCGCCGCACCTGATGTTCGCGCGCAAGGGCATCAAGTACGGCGCCTCCGCCGTGTACGACCACATGGCGCTGGACGGCCTGGAAGACGCCTACGAGCGCGGCAAGGCCATGGGCGTGTTCGCCGAGCAGTGCGTCGCCAAGTACAGCTTCAGCCGCGAGGCGATGGACCAGTACGCCATCGCGTCCACGCAGCGCGCCAAGGCCGCCAACGAGAGCGGCGCGTTCGACTGGGAGATGGCGCCCGTCACGCTCAGCTCGCCCAAGGGTGACACCGTCGTCAAGTTCGACGAGCAGCCCTTCAAGGCCAAGCTCGACAAGATCCCCACGCTCAAGCCCGCGTTCAAGAAGGACGGCGCGATCACGGCCGCCACGTCGTCCAGCATCTCCGACGGCGCCGCCGCGCTGGTGCTGATGCGCGAGAGCACCGCGCAGGCACGCGGCCTCAAGCCCATCGCCCGCATCGTCAGCCACGCGGTGCACGCGCAGGCGCCGGACTGGTTCACGACCGCCCCGGTCGGCGCCATCCAGAAGGCGCTGGCGAAGGCCGGCTGGCAGGCCGGCGACGTGGACCTGTGGGAGGTCAACGAGGCCTTCGCCGCCGTCACGATGGCCGCGATGGCCGAGTTCAAGCTGCCGCACGACATCGTCAACGTGAACGGCGGCGCGGTGGCGCTGGGCCACCCCATCGGCGCCAGCGGCGCGCGCATCGTCGTCACGCTGCTGGGCGCGCTGAAGGCCCGCGGCTTGAAGAAGGGCCTGGCGGCGCTGTGCATCGGCGGCGGCGAAGCGACGGCGCTGGCCGTCGAGATGCTCTGACCCGATGACGCGCGGCCGGCGCCGATTCCTCGCGGGACTGGCGCTGGCCGGCGTTGCCGTCGAGGCCCGGTCGCTGGTCTGCCTTGCACGGCCGCCGTGGCCGCAGGAGTTGCTGGCGGACGCCTCGGCCATCTTGCTCGGCTGGGTGGTGGACGTCGAAGACGAGCCGCCGGACCGGCTGGCGTTCACCATCGGCCGCGTGATGGTCGAGCGGTGCTTCCGTGGTGAGCTGGCCGGGCAGGTGCGGCTGGTGCTGCCTGCCAGCGCCGAGCCCGGCCAGCGCCTGCTGGTGTTCGCGCATCCGTTGTCGGACGGCGAGCGCATCCGGCTGGTGACGAGGCGGCTGGATCAGCAGCACTACCAACACGTTGCGTGCCACGTGCAGCGCGAAGGCAGCTGCTCCGAGGGTCTGCCGCGGCCGGACTTCGACTTTCCCGCGCTCGGCGCGATCGAATTGCGGAACTGCTACGAATGGCCGGTGTCGAGGCTGGTGCCCGGGTCGCGAGACCCGCGCGAGCAGGAGGAGCTGCTGATCCCGCAACTCGAGGCCGCGCTCGGACGTGCGCCCGCACCTCGCTAGATAGATACTCACGCCCCGTGCGACACCTGATCCTCCTCTTCGTCGCCGCGCTGGCGGCCTACGGCCTGTGGCAGCTGGGCGGCCGCCGCAGCCTGCACCGCTGGGCGCGCCACGGCGTGCGCCTGGCGGCCATCGCGGCCGTGCTGCTGGCGGCGCTGGTCGTCGCCTATCACTCCACCGCCCTCAAGCTGCTATGACCTTCAAACCGCTGCTGCTGACCCTCGCCTCGCTGCTTGCCGGCTGCACCCAGATCGACACCGGCAACGTCGGCGTGGAGCGCACGCTGGGCAAGGTCAGCACCGAGGCGCTGCCGCCCGGCATCTACCTGACGCTGTTCAAGTCGGTGGACGAGTTCACGGCCAAGGAGATCAGCTTCCAGCTGGCCGACATGACGCCCAAGAGCCGCGACAACCTGACGATGAAGGACGTCGACATCGACGTCTACTTCAAGGTCATGCCGGCGGCCATCCCGACGCTGTTCACCAAGTACCAGGGCGACGTCGTGCGCCATGCCGACGTCGTGCGCGACGGCAGCAAGGACCTCGTCATCGCCTACAGCCGCGTGTCGCGCGAGGCCCGCGAGGCGGTCTACAAGGCCATCGCCGAGATGGACGCGACGACCATGCACACCAAGCGCGCCGAGCTGTCCGAGCGCGTGCGCGCCGGGCTGCAGGCCGAGCTGGACGCGACCGACAAGGGCGCCTTCGTCGTGACGGCCGTCAACGTGCGCAACCTGCTGACCGACCCGGCCATCGAGGCCGCCATCCGCCAGCGCGCCGAGACCGATCAGGCCATCGAGCGCAAGCGCAAGGAGGTCGAGCTGGCCAAGGCCGAGGCAGAGCGCCTCGTCGTCGAGGCCGAGGGCCAGGCGCGTGCCAACCAGATCCTCAGCGCGTCGCTGACGCCTGCACTCAAGGAGATCAAGCTCGCCGAGCTGCAGCGCGACGCGGCACTGGCCATCGCCAACAAGGCCGGCAACACCGTGCTGCTGGGCGGTGGCGCGCAGCCGCTCATCAACGTCGGAAAGTAGAGATCGCCATGCTGGGTACCCACGACCTTGCGCTGTTTGCCGCCACCGTGCTGGTGCTGAACGCGACGCCCGGCGTCGACATGGCGCTGGCCATCGCCAGCACGTTGCGCGGCGGCTGGCGCCAGGGCGTCGCGGCGGCGGTGGGCATCATGGCCGGCTGCGTGGTGCACACGCTGGCCGCGGCCTTCGGCCTCGCCGCGCTGCTGGCCACGTCGGCCGAGGCGTTCGCCGTCGTCAAGTACGTGGGGGCAGCCTACCTGCTGTACGTCGCCTGGGGCATGGCGAAGGCCGGGCTGCGGCCCGCGGCGGCGGCGCAAGTGGCCGCGCCGCAGTCGCTGTGGCGCACGGTGCGGCAGGGCTTCTTCACGAACGCGCTGAACCCCAAGGTGGCGCTGTTCTTCCTCGCGCTGCTGCCGCAGTTCATCGACGCCGGCGCGCCGGACAAGACGCTGGCCTTCCTGTTCCTCGGCGCCTGGTTCATCGTGCAGGGGCTGCTGTTCATGCTGGTGCTGGTGGCGGCCGTTGCGCCGCTGCGCCGCACGGCGCCGCGGCCCTGGGTGGGGCGCACGCTGAACCTGGGCGGCGCCGGCCTCTTCACGTTGCTGGCCGCCAAGCTGGCGGTGACCAAGCCATGAACGTCCTCATCATCGGCGCCTCCCGCGGCCTGGGCCTGGAGTTCGTGCGCCAGTACCGCGCCGACGGCGCCCGCGTGACGGCCACCGCGCGCGACGACGCAGGCCTGGCCCGGCTGCAGCAGCTGGGCGCCCGCGCGCTGAGGCTGGACGTGGCGCAGGCCGCCAGCGTGTCGGGCCTGGCCTGGCTCGTCGACGGCGAGCGCTTCGACGTCGTCGTCATCAACGCCGGCGTGTTCGGTCCGCGCACGCAGGGCCTGCAGCCACCCACCGAGGCCGACTTCGACCTCGTCATGCGCACCAACGTGCTGGGCCCCATGCGGCTGCTGCCGCAGGTGGTCGAGGCGCTGGCGCCGGGCGCGCGCGTGGCGGTGCTGTCGTCGCTGATGGGCTCCATCGCGCAGCGCAGCAACGCGTCGGCCTGGTTGTACCGGGCGTCCAAGGCGGCGGCCAACTCGGTCATGAAGGACGCCGCGCTGGCGCTGGCCGGCCAGGGCATCGTCGTCAGCCTGCACCCGGGCTGGGTGCGCACCGACATGGGCGGTGACGGCGCCGACCTGGCGGTGGATGCCAGCATCGCCGGGCTGCGCGCGCTGCTGGCCGGGCTGACGCCGGCGGACTCCGGCGGCTTCTTCAATCACGACGGCCAACGCCTGCCCTGGTGAAGGGCGGCGGCGCGGCCGTCACGCGGCATGCGCTAACGTCACGGTCTTGGCACTGTGATTGCTTGGCCCGGTGCGGGCCGGCCCGTCATGCCGCTGCCCCGCCCCATGGCGGGGCGCTCCTGGGAGATTTCAATGGATACCCTCGCCGCCGACGTCGAATCCACCCCGCTGGTCAGCGTGGGTGAAACCTGCGAGCGCATCGTGCGCTTCTCGCGGGAAGACATCGCCACCTTCGCGCGCCTCACCGGCGACACCAACCCGCTGCACCACGACGTGCAGGCCGCGCAGCGCGCCCGCCACGGCGAGATCATCGCCAGCGGCCAGCAGACGACGGCGCAGCTGATCGGCCTCGTCGCCAGCCACTTCTCGCGCAGCGACGACGGCCAGGCCCGCGAACTGCTGTGCCTGAACTTCAACTTCGCGTTCAAGGCGCCGGTGTTCGCCGAGCAGGAGCTGGTGCTGCACTGGCGCGTGTCCAGCGTGGAATGGAACACCTCGCTGGGCGGCTGGCTGTTCCATGCCGACGGCCGGGCCACCGTGCGCCACGCCCACCCCTGCGTCATCGGGCGCGGCACGCTGCTCGTCAAGACCGGGCAGGCCTGAGCCGCACCGTCACAGCGGTTCCAGCTCGACGACGAAGCGCGAGCCGCCGTCCTCGGGCGCCTCGTGATGCACGCTGCCGTTCATCAGGCCCAGCAGCTGGGCGCTGAGGTACAGGCCCAGGCCCGTGCCCTCCTGCGCGGGGGCGACACCGCCCTCCAGCGGCTGGAAGGGCTGGAACAGCAGCGCGCGCTGCGCCTCGGGCACGCCGGGGCCGTGGTCGCGCACGGCCAGCACCAGGCTGTGGCCGGCGAGCTGGGCGCTGATCTGCACGTCGCCGCGCGCGGCGGACCGCAGCGCGTGGCCGACGAGGTGCTGCAGCACCTGGGCCAGCTTGTCGTGGTCGCCGCGCCAGGGCAGCGTCGCCGGCACGGCCAGCGTCAGCGTCATGCCGCACGCGGTGGCCTGGGGGCGCAGCCCGTCGGCCACCTCGGTGATGAGCCGGGCCAGGTCCAGCGGCTGGATGCGCAGCGCCAGGCGGCCGGCGTCGATGCGTGACAGCGTCAGCAGGTCGTCGATCAGCGCCAGCAGCTGACGGCCCGCGCCGGACACGAAGCCCAGCTGGCGCACCTGCTCCGGGGTGACCGGGCCGCTGTGGCCGCTGCGCACCAGGTCCGTGAAGCCCAGCACCGCGTTCAGCGGCGTGCGCAGCTCGTGGCTCATGCGCGCCAGGAATTCGGACCGCGCGCGGTCCGCCTCCTGCAGCCGGCGGTGCTCGGCAGCCACGCGCTCGGCCGCGCGGCGCTCGGTGAGGTCGTGCATGAAGCCGACGAACAGCGTCTCGCCGTCCAGTTCGAAGCGCGAGAACCGGATTTCCACCGACAGCTCGCGGCCGTCGGCGTGGCGGGCCAGCGTCTGCACGCCGCGCCAGTCCTGCCGCTTCTCGCCGGTGGCCACGTGGCGCGCCAGGCCGGTCGCGTGCGGGCCCCTGCAGTGCCTGCGGCTGCATCACCGCCACCGGCTGCCCCACGAGGCTGCCCGGCGCATGGCCCAGCAGCGTGTGCAGCGCCGGGTTGGCAAAGCGGATGGTGCTGCCGGCGTCGATGATGACGGCGCCGTCGATGCTGGTCTCCCAGACGGAGCGGAACAGCGCCTCGCTGCGCCGCACGGCCTGGTGGGCGGCCTGGTCCTCGCGGGCGCGGCGCATCACCAGCCGCGCCGCGGCCAGCCCGAACAGCAGCGCGCTGACGACCAGCACCGCCACCAGCGCCGTGGCCGTCAGCCGCGACGCCTGCCCCAGCCCGCCCGAGAAGCGCTGCTCCAACGGCGTGAGGCGCGCGTCCAGCGCGAGCACGCGGGCCTGCAGCGCCGCACGTTCTGCAGCGGGCAGCGTGCGGGCCTGCCGCGCCAGCGCGGCCAGCTCGGCGATGAGCGCATCCGCCTCGCGCCAGATGGCGACCGCCTCGGCCATGTGGGGCAGCGCGCGGCAGCAGCGGTACAGCCACACCATGCCGGCCACGTCATCGGGGTGGTTGCGCCCGTCGATGAAGCCCTGCAGCGCGTCGGCGTCGTGCGCGCTGCCGCGGTCCATGGCCTCGCGGGCGCGCCGGTCGGCCAGCGGCACGGCCAGCTCGCGCTCGAAGGCCCGGTACTGCGCTTCGTCGCCCGTTTGCAGGTATTGCACCAGCGCCAGCGTGGCGTTCTTCTGCGCGCGCGACCACTGCCCCTCGCCGGCCACGTAGGCCCGCGCGGCCGACAGCGCCGCCACGGCCAGCAGCGCCAGCGCCCCCAACAGCACGGCCATGCCCATCAGCAGCCACGCCACGCGCCGCGCCCCGCGCAGCGGCACGGGGGGCGGGGCGGAGGCAAAGGGCGAGCTCACCACGGCCGAGTATGCCCAGCGGCGCCTCCCCGGGGAACCCGCGGTGTGGCGGCGCTACTTCACTGCATCGCCCGCCGGCGGCGCCACGTCGAACGTGCCGACCAGCACCTGCTCGCCGCGGCCCGACAGGCGCAGCACGACGCGCTGGTCCTTCTGCGCGTCGGTGCCGAAGCCGGTGGCCAGCCACAGCATCAGCGTGGTGTACGGCGACACCAGCTGCTGGCGGTGGCCGAAGAACTGCGCGCGCACCTCGTAGCGGCCCGGCTTGGCCTGGCGCAGCGAGAACTCCTCGGGGCCGTAGCCGCCGGTGAAGTCGCGCGTCATGGCGCCGCCCTGGCGCGTCAGCCGGTGGCCGTAGAAAGCCTTCTCGCCGTCGGGGTCGGTCACCCACAGGTCGATGTCGGTGTTGTCGGCGTCCCAGCTCAGCACGGCGCGCAGGTCCAGCGGCAGGTTGCGGCGCAGCCGCGGGTCCACGCGCGACAGGTCCAGCCCCGGCGTGCGGGCGGCCAGCGCGTTCAGCTCGGCCAGTGCGATCAGGTCGATGTCGGCGAAGCGGCCGTCCCAGCGGCCGCTGGCCACGTCCCACAGCAGGTCCACGGCGCGCTGGGGCTGCGTCGGCGCGACCGCCAGCGCGAGGTCGCGGTGCGACTGCGGCTCGTCGGGCGCCAGCTCGCGCACCCGCTCCAGCAGCGGCACGGCCAGCGCCGGCAGCTCGGCCTGCTGCAGCCGGTAGGCCAGGATGCGCAGGATGTGGCGGTTCTCCAGTTCCATCTCGGCCAGGTTGGACAGCACGCGCACGGCCAGCTCGCGCTGGCCCCGGGCGAAGAAGATCTCGGCCGCGTCGATGAAGAAGGCGGTGCTGGCGACGTAGCCGGGGCGCTCGTCCAGGTAGATGGCGTAGCGGTCGGCGTCGCTGGCCTCGCGCAGCCGGCGCACGTAAGGCGCGTCGGGCTCCCAGGCGCGCAGCGCGATGCTGGCGGTGCCCGCACCGGGGGCGGTGTCGTTGCGGCTGGCGCGCGAGCTGGTCACGGCCACCGACTCCAGCATCGGCGGCGGGGCGAACGCGGCGGCGATGGCCGGCGCCGGGGGCGGCGGGGCCGGCCTGGCGTCAGCCGCCGGGGGCGCTGCCACGGTCGCCGGGGGCACGATGCTGACCGGCCGCGTGGGTGGCGGTGCGGCGACGCGGGCCTCGGCCACGGCGGCCACCGCAGGCGTGGGCGGCTTGGGTGCAGGAGCGGTCTTGGGGAAGTCGCGCGCCCACCAGGCCTCGCGGTCGGCGAAGCGGCGCACCAGCGACTCCAGCTGCTGGTCGAGCCCGGCCTGGCGGCGCGTGCCGAGCTGGGCCAGCTGCTGCTGGTAGGCCGCGCGCATCGCGGCGGTGGGCGGCACGATCTCGTAGCGCACGTAGTCGGCCAGTTCGTCCAGCACGATCAGCGAGGTCTCGGCGCTGAGCAGCCGGAACTGCTCGCCCAGCCGGCGGATCTGTGCGCGGTGGCGCTGGCGGTCGGCCTCCAGTTCGGCCACGCGCAGCTCCGCCCAGCGGCGGGCGGCCAGCGGCAGCGTGGCGTCGTCGGCCGTGGCCGCGGCCGGCGCGGGGGCTTTCAGCAGCAGCTGGCGCTGGCTGCGCCGGCCCTGTGCGTCCACGAGCGTCAGCGTGACGCGGGCCTCGGGCGCCGTCAGCCGCGCGGCGATGACGAGGCGGCCGTTCTCGGGGTGGATGGACTGGGCCACCAGTTCGTCGGCGCCCACGGCGCTGAGGTCCGCGAGGCGCAGCCCGGGCCGCGTCAGCGCGGCCAGCGCCGCGGTGGTGTCCAGCGTGTTCAGGTCCACCAGCCGGCCGCCGCCGGCCTCGGCCAGCCGGCGCAGCCGCGGCAGGTCGGCGCGCTGTGCGGCGTTGATGGCGAGCACCGGCCCTGCCGGAGGCGTGGCGCCGTCGCCCGGCCAGTTGGCCAGGCCGTCGCTGAACAGCAGGCTCAGCGATTGGCCGCCGCTGCGCACGTCCGCCAGGCCGGCGGCCCAGGCGGCCGGGCTGCTGGCGCCGTCGTAGGCCAGCGTTTCCAGCGTGCGGCGCAGCGCGGCCCAGTCGCCACCGCGCACGTCGAAGGCCTGCGCGGGCTCGGCCGCGTCGCGCGCGACGACCAGCCGCACGCGCACGTCGCGCGCCGCGGCGAAGAGGGCGTCCAGCAGCGCGAACTCGCGCGCGTGGTCGCGGCCGGCGCCGGAGCCGGAGGCGTCCCACGCGATCTGCACCTCGCGCGGCAGCCGCGGCGCGGCCCGCGTGTCGGCCGCGGCGATCTCGGCATAGGCGTAGGCGCGGTCCTCGTGCGTCTGCACGACGACCGGCTCGCCGTCCGTCGCCGCCCAGCTCAGCGCCAGCGGTTCACGGGGCCGCCAGTCGCGGCGCTGCACGCGCAGCGAGGCCTCGTCGCCGCGCGTGAAGGTCTCGGCACCGGCCAGCGCGCCGGCGGGCTGCGGGCGGGTGGCGCCGCGCAGGTCCAGCCGGGCGTCGAACTGCGCCACCGGCTGGCCGAAGTCCAGCGGCAGCCGGTACTGCACGCGGCCCTGCGTGCCGGGCTGCAGCGTCTCGGCAATCTGCAGTTGCACGCGGCGCTCGCCGCCGGCCGGCACGGGGTAGATGCGCAGCTTGAAGTTGTTGCCGGCGGTGCGCTCCAGCAGCGCCGGGTCGACGCGGCGGCGCGAGATGTCGTCGAACACCTGGCGGCCCTTGTCCTTGGGAACGGGGACCGCACTGACCATCTCGCCGCGCACGTCCAGCGCGAAGCCGGTGACGCTCTGGCCGTCGGCCAGCGGGAACTCCAGCGTGGCCTCCAGCTGCCGCGGGTTGGGGTTGCGCACGACCAGCTCGATGCGCGTCTGCGCCTGCGAGCCCGCCAGCAGCGCGTGCACGTCCACGCGCTGCAGCGTCAGCGGCTGGCTGGCGTCGGGCACGAAGAAGCGCGGCTCCGGCAGCCTGGCCGGCGGCGGCGCCGGGCTCAGGGCGTGCGCCGCCGGGCCGGCGAGCGCGAGCAGCAGTGTCAGCGAGCGAAGCATCAGGGAATGCGTCATGGACCTTCCGTTCAGACCAGCCGGGGCGGCGCCGGACAATACCGCACCCCCGCAACACGGAAAGCAACACCCATGCTTCTCTCCGAAGACCACCTCGCCGTGCAGGACGCCATCCGCGCCTATGTGCAGGCCGAGATCGCCCCCCATGCCGCGGCCTGGGACAAGCAACACCATTTCCCCGCCGAGCAGCTGAAAGGCCTCGCCGCGCTGGGCTGCTACGGCGTGGCGGTGCCCACCGAGTGGGACGGCGCCGGGCTGGACTACCTGGCGCTGGCCGTCATCCTGGAAGAAATCGCCGCCGGCGACGGCGGCACCAGCACGGTCGTGAGCGTCAACAACTGCCCGGTCTGCTCCATCCTGATGAGCTTCGGCAACGCCGACCAGAAAGAGCGCTTCCTCAAGCCGCTGGCGCGCGGAGACATGCTGGGCGCGTTCTGCCTGACCGAACCGCACGTCGGCTCCGAGGCCGGCGGCCTGAAGACCACCGCCGTTCGCGATGGCGACGACTACGTGCTCAACGGCGTCAAGCAGTTCATCACCAGCGGCAAGCATGGCGACGTGGCCA
>JAYSCT010000107.1:0-16170 GCA_041914785.1 Roseateles sp. | reverse complement strand
TCTTCATCCGGGTGTTGATGAAGCGCTCGTAGTGGCCCAGGTCGAGGTCGGTTTCTGCGCCGTCGTCGGTGACGAAGACCTCACCGTGCTGGAACGGCGACATCGTGCCGGGGTCGACGTTGATGTACGGGTCCAGCTTGATCAGGGTGACTTTGAGGCCGCGCGATTCGAGGATGGCAGCCAGGGAGGCCGACGCGATGCCCTTGCCCAAGGAGGACACCACACCGCCGGTGACGAAGACGTATTTGGTCATGTCTTGCAGCACGCCAGAACAGCATGCTGTGGTGGGAAATTGCGATTGTACGAGACCCGTCAGCGGGCTCTCAGCAACTCCAGCACCAGGTCGGCCGTTTGCTCGGGCTTCTCGAACGGGTAGAGATGGCTGCCCTCCATCCAGCGCCAGCCCTCGCCGGCCAGCTTCTTGGACGGCGCGGCGCCGGCCTGGCGCAGCTCGGCGGAGCGCGTGCCGCCGACGAAGGCCACGGGGCATTGCGGCGCGCGCAGGCGCAGCAGCAGGGGCAGGTGGTGGGGCAGGGTGCGGTAGATGTGGGCCTCGACCTCGCGGGTGAAGCGCAGGCGCACCTGGCCGTCTTCGGCCTCCTCGAAGCCGGCATCGACATAGTCGGCCAGCACGCGCGGGTCCCAGCGGGCGAACATCTTCTTGGCCCCGAAATGCGCCCGCACGGCGTCGCGGTCGGGCCAGACATGGCGGCGCTCGCGGGCGATCTTGGAGGGGCCGTAGCGGTGGATCAGCCCCGTCGTCTTGGCCACGGCCACGGCGGCGGCCTTGAAGCCGGCCACCACGGGCGAGTCCAGCATCACGAGGTTGCTGACGAGGTCGGGCCGGCGGCAGGCGGCCATCAGGCTCAGCATGCCGCCCAGCGAATGGCCGACCAGCGCCACCTGGCCCTCGGGGCGCACGTCGTGCTCGATGAAGTGCAGCAGCTGGTCGCGCAGGCGGCGCCAGTCGCCGGTGACGGGGAAGCGCGCGTCATGGCCGAAGCGGTCCAGCGCCTCGACGCGCCAGCCGGCCGCGCGCCAGCGCTCGAACAGCACGCGATAGCAGCCGGCGGGATAGCTGTTGGCGTGGGAGAAGACCAGCGTGGGCGTTGTCGTCATGGCGTCGCAGTGTGCCTGCGCGGCGCATCGGCTTTCTGGAGTGCCGCGTCCAGACGCCGGCCTAAGCCGGGTGGCAGCTGCAGCTCCAGCACGCGGCGCCTGCCGGAGTGGATCTCGTCCAGGCTGCGCCTGAAGCTGGGAATGCTGCGGAACAGGCGGTCGAAGCTGCCGTCGGCCAGGGCCATGCGCAGGCCACGCTCGACGCGGGCCGCCAGCGCCGGGTTCTTGCGGCTGGTGAAGAAGTAAAAGGGCACGCGGTAGTGCAGGAACAGCCCCTCCTCGATGGCCAGGCCGCCGTGCTGGGTCTGCTCGTACCAGGCCTCGTAGACGCCGCGGGGCATGTAGTCGAAGCGTTTGGCCTCCAGCATCGCGAACAGCTGCTCGAAGCCGATGGACGTGGCCACCGGCAGGCCGTTGGCACGCAGCACGGCCGTCGAGGGCCAGGTCTCGCCGGCACCGGCCGTGAAGCGGCGCAGGTCGGCCAGCGTGCGCACGGACCGGAAGCGCACTTGGTCGCCCTTGCGGATCAGGAAGACGCGGTAGTCGTTGAGTTCGCGCAGCAGCGAGATGCGCACCGGCAGCAGCTCTGCCTCGCGCCGGGCGTCGCTGCCGTCCCAGATCAGGTTGAGGGCGCCGTTGTTCTTCAGCTCGGTGAACTGCCGCGGCCCGCTCATGGGCTGCTCGTAGTGCCGGATCTCGAAGGGGCCCTCGCTGGCGCGCGTCTTCTCCAGCGCCAGGTGCAGCAGTTGCGGGAAGTAGCTGGCGTGCTGCTGGGCGCTGGGCGGCAGCTGCGGGATGGTGATGCGCAGCGGCTCCGCCGCGCGGGCAGGGGGCAGGGGTGCCGTGGCCAGCGCGGCCAGTACTGCGCGGCGCTGCGTCATGGGATCAGCCGTTCGCCAGGCGTTTGAGCTGGTAGAGCGCTTCCAGCGCCTCGCGCGGCGACAGGGCGTCGGGGTCGACCTTGGCCAGGGCCTGCAGCAGCTCGCTGGGTTCCGGCAAGGGCGGCGGCGCGGGCGGGGCGGCGAAGAGGTCGAACTGGTCGTCGGCCGCGTTCTGCCGCGCCTCCAGCGCCTCCAGCGTCGCGCGCGCCTGGCGCACCAGGCTGGCGGGCATACCGGCCAGCTTGGCGACCTGCACGCCGTAGCTGCGGCTGGCCGGGCCGGCCTGCAGCTCGTGCAGGAAGACGATGTCCTCGCCGCTCTCCACCGCGCCGACGTGCCAGTTCTGCGCCAGTGTGTGCTTGGCCGGGAACTCGGTCAGCTCGAAGTAGTGGGTCGCGAACAGCGTGAAGGCGCGGGTCTTGTCGTGCAGGTGGGTCGCGATCGCGCTCGCCAGTGCCAGGCCGTCGAAGGTCGACGTGCCGCGGCCGATCTCGTCCATCAGCACCAGCGACTGGTCGGTCGCCGAATGCAGGATGGCCGCGCCCTCCGTCATCTCGAGCATGAAGGTGGACTGCGCGTTGGCGAGGTCGTCCGCCGCGCCGATGCGCGTGTGGATGGCGTCCATCGGCCCCAGGCGGCAGCTCGTGGCGGGCACGTAGGAGCCGATGGCGGCCAGCAGCGCGATCAGCGCGACCTGGCGCATGAACGTGCTCTTGCCGCCCATGTTGGGGCCGGTGATGAGCAGCATGCGGGTGCGCGCATCCAGCCGACAGTCATTCGGCATGAACTCCGCGCCGCCCGTCTCGGCCAGGCGGGCCTGCACGACGGGGTGGCGGCCGGCCTCGATCTCCAGGCAGGGCTGCGACACGAACTCCGGCCGGCACCAGTTCAGCGTCGCGGCGCGCTCGGCCAGAGCGGCCAGCGCGTCCAGCCCGGCCAGCGTGCGGCCCAGCGCCGTCAGCGGCGCGAGCCGCGTGATCAGCGCGTCGATGATCTGCTCGTACAGCAGCTTCTCGCGCGCCAGCGCGCGCTCGTTGGCGGACAGCGCCTTGTCCTCGAAGGCCTTCAGCTCCGGCGTGATGTAGCGCTCGGCGTTCTTCAGCGTCTGGCGGCGCTGGTAGTCCATCGGCACCTTGTCGACCTGGCCCTGCGTGACCTCAATGTAGAAGCCATGCACGCGGTTGAACTGCACGCGCAGGTTCGCGATGCCGGTGCGGGCGCGCTCGCGCGTTTCCAGGTCCAGCAGGAACGCGTCGCAGTTGTTCTGGATGCCGCGCAGCTCGTCCAGGTCGGCGTCGAAGCCGTCGGCGATGACGCCGCCGTCGCGCGGCAGCAGCGCCGGCTCCGGGGCGATGGCGCGCTCCAGCAGGTCGAGGATGTCGGCCGGCGGGTTCAGCGCGGCTGCGTGCGCCTCGCGCAGCGCGGCCGGCGTCACGGCGCGCAGCTGTGGCAGTACCTGCAGCGTCGCGCGCAGCCCGGTCAGCTCGCGCGGGCGCACCTGGCGCAGCGCGATGCGGGCCGAGATGCGCTCCACGTCGCTGACCGACTTCAGCGTGTCGCGCAGCGGCTCGTAGCCCTCGGCGTGCAGCGCCGCGATGGCGTCGTGCCGCGCGATGGCCTCGCTGCGGTCGCGTCTGGGGTGCAGCAGCCACTGGCGCAGCATGCGGCTGCCCATGCCGCTCTTGCAGCTGTCCAGCAGCGAGAACAGGGTGGGGCTGGACTCGCCACGCAGCGTCTGCACCAGCTCCAGGTTGCGTTGCGTCGCGGGCGGCAGGTCCAGCAGCTCGCCGCTGCGCTGCACGCGCAGCGAGCGCACATGCGCCAGCGCGCGGCCCTGCGTGTGCTCGGCGAACGCCAGCAGCGCGCTGGCCGCCGCATGGGCCAGCGTCAGCTCATGGGCGTTGTAGCCCTGCAGGCCGGCCACGCCCAGCTGCTCGCACAGCTTGCGTTGGCCCAGGGCCGCGTCGAACTGCCAGCTGGGCCGGTTCGTCACCGGGAAGCGCGCCTTCATGACGCCGGCCGGTTGCGCCTCGCGGTTCACCAGCACCTCGGCCGGCGACAGCCGCGCCAGCCAGGCCGGCAGCTCCGTGTCGCTGCACTCGGCCAGCACGATCTCGCCCTGCGTCAGCGACAGCCAGGCCAGGCCGTGCCGGCGGCCGTGGCCCGAGACGGCCAGCAGCACGGCGTCCTGCTTGTCGGCCAGCAGCTCGGTGTCGGTGATGGTGCCCGGCGTGACGACGCGCACCACCTTGCGCTCCACCGGCCCCTTGCCGGCGCCGACCTCGCCCACCTGCTCGGCAATCGCCACGGCCTCGCCCAGCTTGATGAGCTTGGCGAGGTAGCTCTCCAGCGCATGCACCGGCACGCCGGCCATGACCACCGGCTGGCCGGCGCTCTGGCCGCGCGTGGTGATCGTGATGTCCAGCAGCGCATGGCATTTGCGCGCGTCGTCGTAGAAGACTTCGTAGAAGTCGCCCATCCGGTACAGCAGCAGCGTGTCCGGGAAGCCCGCCTTCAGCCCCAGGTACTGGGCCATCATCGGCGTGTGAGGGGCGAGGTCGGGTGCGGTGTCGGCTTTCATGGGGCCGCGCATTATCTGGCGACCACAACGAGCAAGGCCCGCGATTGCGGGCCTATGAAACCGAGGGCTGGCGCTGGGCCGTCCCAAGCCGGCCCGCGGGCGATGTGCGAGCGGCTCAATGCCGCTTGCATCGCCGTCCCCGCGGGGGACCGACCAGGCTTGCCCGCGTTCAGCGGCGCAAGACTGGGCGAGGGGCTTCAGTCCTCAGACTTGAACACCAGCTTGACTTCGTGCGTCTGCGCGGCGCCCGTGCCTTCGAACTTCCACTGGCTCAGCGCGTCGACGGCGGCGCGGTCGAAGATGCGCTTCGGCTCGGCTTCGACGACTTCGACGTTGGAGACCTTGCCGTCGCCGGCGATGGTCATCTTGGCGCGCACGCTGCCGGCGCTGATGTTCTTCTTGACGGCCTCGTTCGGATACTCCGGAGCCACCTTCTTCAGGACCTTGGCGTCGGCGTGGGCCAGCGTGGCAGCGGCGGCGAGGGCGAGGGCGAGGGCGGAGCGAACGAGCATTGGAGTCTTTCGTGGAGTTGAGGTGGAGGTCGTTGATGGCGGCTCGGCGCCGCGTTGACCCGCATTCTGGCCAAGCCTCCCCCCACGGGTAAGGGGGGAGGGCGTGCACATGTCACACCGCAATGCTCGGGTTCACCCGTAGTTCCAACGGTTGCCAACTTCGTCACGCGAAAAAAAGAAAAGCCCTCGCGAGGAGGGCTTGTTCTGCGGACCGGGCGGGTCAGACCGGTGCTTCGTCGCCGTCGGTCTTCTTGATGCGCACGGCAGCGCGCTTCTTGGGGGCTGCCGGGGCGGCGGGAGCGGCCGTGGCCGGCGCGCTCGCCGGCGCCGGGGTCGTCAGGTCTTCTTCCTTGATGACGCGGCTGTAGGGCGCCAGCGTCTGCACCAGCGGCGCGTAGATACGCGGCGTGCCGGCGAGGACTTCGCGCTGGTGCAGGAAGTCGGCTTCGCCGGTGAAGTTGCCCACCAGACCGCCGGCCTCGGTGACGATCAGCGAGCCGGCCGCCACGTCCCAGGGCTGCAGGCCGGTCTCGAAGAAGGCGTCGTAGTAGCCGGCCGCGACGTAGCAGAGGTCCAGTGCGGCGGCGCCCGGGCGGCGCAGGCCGGCGCATTGCTGCATGACCTCCTCGAACATCTTCACGTAGCGCTTGAAGTTGTCGCCGCGGCGGAACGGGAAGCCGGTGCCGATCAGCGCGTCGCTCATGCGGGTGCGCTTGGACACGCGCAGGCGCTTGTCGTTCAGGAACGCGCCGCGGCCCTTGGTGGCGTAGAACAGGTCGTTGCGGGTCGGGTCGTAGACGACGGCCTGCTCGACCTTGCCGCGGAACGACAGCGCGATGGACGTGCAGTACACGGGGAAGCCGTGGATGAAGTTGGTGGTGCCGTCCAGCGGATCGATGATCCAGACGTACTCGGAATGCTTGGCGCCGTGGGTGCGGCCGGACTCTTCGGCGAGGATGCCGTGGTCGGGGTAGGCGCCCAGCAGCGTCTCGATGATCACCCCTTCACAGGCGTGGTCGACCTCGGTGACGAAGTCGTTGGGGCTCTTGGTGTTGATGCGCAGAGCCTCCAGGTCCAGCGAGGCGCGGTTCATGATGGCGCCGGCCGCGCGCGCCGCCTTGATGGCGACATTGAGCATGGGATGGAGGGACGTCTGCTGCATGCGGGGCACTCGCTGGGTAGAAGGGGCTGACAGGGGGAAAGAGCGTCGGGACAGCATCAGCCAGCCCGGATAATCGCCGGATTCTAGCCGCAGCCCCCGTACAAACCCGTGCAATCCACACGCTTCGTCCTCATCAACACCAGCCACGCCGGCAACGTCGGCGCGACGGCGCGGGCGATGAAGGTGATGGGGTTCTCGGACCTCGTGCTGGTGGCGCCGCGTTTTCCCGACGTGGCCTGCCATGAGGAAGCCGTGGCCATGGCCAGCGGCGCGGCGGACATCCTGGCGCGGGCGCGCGTCGTGCCCACGCTGGCCGATGCGCTGGACGGCGTGGACTACGCCTGCGCCACGGCGATGACGCCGCGCGACTTCGGCCCGCCGACGCACGAGCCGCGCCAGCTCTTCACCGAGCTGGTCGCCCGCGAGGCGCCGCCGCGGCTGGCGCTGGTGTTCGGCTCCGAGCGCTACGGCATGGCCAACGAGGACGTCTACCGCTGCCATGCGGTGCTGAGCATCCCGACGCACCCCGACTACGGCTCGCTGAACCTGTCGCAGGCCGTGCAGCTGCTGGCCTACGACCTGCGCCAGGCGCTGGGCGGCTTCGACGTGCAGCCGCGCACGCCGGACCCCGAGCGCGCCGACGCCCGCGCCGTGCAGGGGCTGCTGGAGCACCTGCAGACGGCGCTGGTCCACATCGGCTACCTGGACCCCGCCGCGCCGAAGAAGCTGATGCCGCGGCTGAACCAGCTGTTCAACCGTGCCGGGCTGACGAACGAGGAAGTGCACATCCTGCGCGGCATCGCCCGGCAGATGAGCAAGACCTCGGCTCCGTCAGGCCATTGACCCCGCGCCTAGACTGGCGCGCCATTCCTTCCGGCAGCACCCCATGTTCCAGCGCCTGCGCGAAGACATCGCCCTCATCCTGCAACGCGACCCGGCGGCCCGGTCGACGTGGGAGGTGCTGACCTGTTACCCGGGCCTGCATGCGTTGATGCTGCACCGGCGCGCGCACTGGTTGTGGACGCGCGGCTTCAAGTGGCTGGCTCGCTGGGTGTCGCACTGGAGCCGCTGGCTGACCGGCATCGAGATCCACCCCGGCGCCAAGATCGGCCGCAAGGTGTTCATCGACCACGGCATGGGCATCGTCATCGGCGAGATGGCCGAGATCGGCGAGGGCTGCACGATCTACCAGGGCGTGACGCTGGGCGGCACGTCGCTCGTCAAGGGCGCCAAGCGCCATCCGACGCTGGGCCCGGGCGTCATCGTCGGCGCCAATGCCTGCGTGCTGGGCGGCTTCACAGTGGGCGCCGGTGCGCGCATCGGCTCGGGCGCCGTCGTCACCAAGCCGGTGCCGGCGGGCGCCACGGCCGTGGGCAACCCGGCCCGCATCATCGAGGCCGCCAGCGACCAGGCCCGCGAGGAAGCCGCCGCCCGCATGGGCTTCTCGGCCTACGGCGTGGCCCATGGCGACGACCCGGTGGCGCAGGCCATGCGCGGCCTCATCGACAGCGCGTCGGGCCATGAGCACCAGATCGCACTGCTGTGGAGCGCCGTGTGCAAGCTGTCCGCCGAACTGGGCAAGCCGGTCAGCGACTGCGTGCCCTGCGACGCGCAGCGCGACGAGGCCTTCGACGCGGCGGAGATGAGCCGGCTCGTCAAGTAGTGCCGGTCCGGGCCGGACCGCCGGCCGTCGCGTGCGTGAGAATCGGGCTCCCCCGGGCCCCGGCCCGATCCGAGACGGCCTGCCTTGCTGCTGCGCGCATTCCGACTGCCGTTTGCCGATGTCCGGCGCCTGACGCTGGCGCTGCTGTTCGCGCTGGCGCTGCCCGCCGTCGCGGCCGAGTCCCGCCATGAGCGGCTGGCCGACATCGCCTTCCAGCACATCGGGCAGGACCAGGGGTTGCCCAACGCGATCGCGACGTCCATGGCCGAGGACGGCCGGGGCTTCCTGTGGATAGGCAGCCCGGGCGGGCTGTCGCGCTGGGACGGCTACCGCTTCCGCGTCTACCAGGCCGACTCTGCGCGCGACGGCGCGCTGCCCGACAACTATGTGCAGGCGCTGCACGGTGACACCCGCGGCCGGCTGTGGGTGGGCACCACGTCGGCCGGCCTGCTGCGCCACGATCCGGCGACGGACCGCTTCGTCGCGTATCCCGTGGGCGGCGAGCAGGGCCTGAGCCATGTCAGCGTGCGCCAGGTGCTGGATGACGGCGACGGCAATCTGTGGGTGGCCACCGACGGCGGGCTGGACCGGCTGGACCCGGCCAGCGGCCGTGTCGAACATGCCAGCCGGGGCTGGGCGTCGCCGGCCGGCCCGCAGGTGCGCGTGCTGCTGCGCGACCGGCGCGGCACGTTGTGGCTGGGCAGCGCGGCGGGCCTGTTCCGGCGCGAGGCCGGTGCCGCGCCGCTGACGCCCGTGCCGCTGCGCGGCGGCACGACCGTGCAGCCCGAGGTGCTGCGCCAGGACAGCGCCGGGCGCATCTGGGTGGGCACGCTGCAGCACGGCGTCTTCATGCTGCCCGACGACGGCCGCGGGCCCGCGTCGCCCGTGCGCGAGCAGGGCACGCCCGACGGGCTGGACCTGCTCAGCAGCAGCCAGATCGCCGGCATCGCCGAGGTGCGGCCCGGCGAGGTGTGGCTGGCGACGCAGGGGCAGGGGCTGGTGGCCGTCGACGTCGAGCGCGGCCAGACCCGCCGCATCCGCCACGTGCCCGCCTGGCCCATGAGCCTGGGCGACAACGCGCTGCGGGCGCTGTACCGCGACCGGGCGGGGCAGATCTGGGTGGCCACCAACCGCGGCCTGAGCCGCTGCGACCCGCGCCAGACCGCCGTGCTGAACCGCTTCGGCATGACGCCCGACGGCGCCGACGCGCTGGATGCGCGCTTCGTCAGCACCGAGGTCAGCTGGATACAGCCCATGCCCGACGGCCGGCTGTGGCTGGGCACGCACAAGAACGGCATCGACATCCTCGACGCCGACGGCCGGCGCATCGGCGCGCTGCGGCCCGATGCCGCCCGGCCCGAGTCGGCACTGCCGCCGGACATCGTGCTGGCGATGGCGCCGGCGCCCGATGGCGGGCTGTTCATCGGCACCAAGCGCGGCCTGTACCGCGCCGACGCGGCCGGCCGCCAGGTGCAGCGCGTGGCCCTGGCCGGGCGCGACCCAGCCGCCTCCGTCTGGGCGCTGCTCGCCGAGGGAGACGACCTGTGGGTCGGCGGCCAGACCGACGGCCTGTGGCGGCTGGGCCTGCGCGACGGTCGGGCCGAGGCCGTCACGCTGGCCGCGCCGGGCCTCAGCGACCAGCGCATCACCGTCCTGGTGATGGACGAGCGCGAGCCCGGCGTGCTGTGGGTGGGCACGCGCCACGGGCTGAACCGCGTCGAGCTGGCCGGCCGCACGGTGGCGCGCTGGCTGCCCGGCGCCGCGGGGCCGCGGCAGCTGTCCGCCGGCTTCGTCTCCGCGCTGCTGGCCGACGAGCGCGGCCGGCTATGGGTGGGCAGCTACGGTGGCGGCATCGACATCCTGGGCCACGGCAACGAGCCGCCGCAGCGGCTGGGGCTGGCACAGGGCCTGCCGGACTCCACCGTCAACGCGATGCTGCGCGACGTGCAGGGGCGCGTCTGGGCCAGCACCGACAACGGCCTCGCGCGAATCGACCCGCACACGCACGTCGTGCTGTCGCTGCGCCGCGCCGAGGGCGTCGTGTTCCCGACCTACTGGACCGGCTCGGCCGCGCGCAGCGAACGCGGCGAACTGCTGTTTGGCGGTGCCGGCGGCGTGACGGTGGTGCAGCCGCACAAGCTGCAGCCGTGGAACTACCGGCCGAGCGTGCTGGTCAGCGACATCAAGCTGGGCGGGCGGCCCGTGCTGGCCGGCGCGGCCGCGGCAGGCCTGACGGTGCAGCCCGATGCCAACAGCCTGGCCGTCGAGTTCTCGTCCACCGATTTCTCGGCACCGGAGCGCAACCGCTACGCCTACAAGCTGGAGGGCTACGACGCCGACTGGGTGGCCACCGACGCGACGCGCCGTCTCGCCGCCTATGCCAACCTGCCGCCGGGCGACTACCGGCTGCACCTGCGTGCCTCCAACCGCGATGGCCGCTGGGGCGAGCATGCGCTGACGCTGCCGGTGCGCGTGCTGCCCGCCTGGCACCAGACCTGGTGGTTCCGCGTCGGCTTCGCCGCGGCGCTGGCGCTGGCGGTACTGGGCGCCGTGCGCATGCGCACGCGGCTGCTGCGCGAGCGCCAGCGCGAGCTGGAGCACAAGGTGCGCCAGCGCACCGCCGAGCTGGAGGCCCTGCACCTGGCGCTGCAGGAGAAGTCGGCGCAGCTGCAGATGAGCAGCGTGACCGACCCGCTGACGGGCCTGCACAACCGCCGCTTCCTGGCCGACCACATCGAGCAGGACATCGCCGCCTGCCTGCGCCGCGCGCAGGAGACGCTCGCTGCTGGTGGCCAGCCGCTGGATGCCGACAACGTCTTCCTGCTGGTGGACGTGGACGCGTTCAAGCGCATCAACGACCGCTACGGCCATGCGGCGGGCGATGCGGTGCTGGTGCAGTTCGGCACCCGGCTGCGCGCGACGCTGCGCGAGTCCGACTACCTGGTGCGCTGGGGCGGCGAGGAGTTCCTGGCCGTGGCGCGCGACACCGACCGCGCACAGGCCGCGGAGCTGGCCGAGCGCATGCGGGCCGTCATCGCCGAGGCGCATTTCGAGCTGGAAGACGGCGGCCGCATCGACGTGACCTGCTCGGTGGGCTTTGCCTGCGTGCCGTTCGAGCCGGAGCGGCCGCTGGCGCGCAGCTGGCAGCAGGTCGTCAACCTGGCCGACCTGGGCCTGTACGCCGCCAAACGTGCCGGCCGCAATGCCTGGGTGGGCGTGCACACCGCCGCGGGCCGCGGCGCGCTGGGCCAGCGCCTGGTGGGCGGTTTCGGGCTCAGCAGCAACCGGCCGCTGGACGACGTGGCCGCCGCGCTGGAGACGCCCGCGGAGCCGGGCGCCGTCGTCGACGGTTAGGTGGCGGCGGGCCGCTGCGCGCTTTTGGGTCGGAAGGCCTGGCAGACCTCGTCGCGCGTCTGCAGGTAGGGCCCGCCGATGAGGTCGATGCAGTAGGGCACCGCGGCGAAGATGCCGCTGGCCTTGTCATGGCCCGCCAGCGTCTCGGCGATGGCCTTGGGCTGGCCCGGCAGGTTGATGATGAGCGCCTGGCCCCGGATGACCGCCACCTGGCGCGACAGGATGGCCGTCGGCACGAAGTGCAGCGAGATCTGGCGCATCTGCTCGCCGAAGCCCGGCATCACGCGGTCGGCCACGGCCAGCGTGGCTTCCGGCGTCACGTCGCGCGGCGCGGGGCCGGTGCCGCCGGTGGTCAGCACGAGGCTGCAGCGCTCGGTGTCGACGAGGTCGATGAGCACGGCCGAGATGCCGGCCTGCTCGTCGGGGATCAGGCGCGGCACGAACTCGATGGGGTTCAGCAGCGCGCGGCCCAGCCAGTCCTTCAGCGCCGGCAGGCCCTTGTCCTCGTAGACGCCGGCGGACGCCCGGTCGCTGATGGAGACGATGCCGATCCGGACGGTGTCAGGGACCGCGTCACTCATCGGCGTCATCGTCCGTCGGGGCCTGCGCCTCGGACGCCTTGATGAACTGGAACAGCTCGCGGAATGCGCGGCCGCTGCGCTTCTCGGGCTCGTTGGCCGCGTCCTTGCGGGCCGCGCGCACGAGGTTGCGCAGTTGCTGGATGTCGACGTCCACGTGCTCGCCGATGAATTCCTGCAGCGCGTCGTCGCTGGCCAGCAGGCGCTCGCGCCAGCGCTCGGACTGGTGCAGCCGCAGGCTGTCCTGCGCATGGCCCAGCTTGAAGGCGGCCACGGCCTCGCGCACCGGCTCGGGGTCGATCTTGCGCATCAGCTTGCCGATGTACTGCATCTGGCGGCGGCGGCCTTCGAAGTTGGTGATCTTCTTGCAGGCCTTCAGCGCGTCGTACAGGATCTCGGGCAGCGCCAGCGGCTCCCAGCGGCTCTCGGGCAGGGCCAGCAGGTCTTCGCCCAGCTTCTGCAGCGCGGTCATGTCGCGCTTCATCTGGGACTTGCTGGGGCGGTCGAAGCCGTCGTCGTCTTCGAAATCTTGGGTGTTCTCTTGCATCGGGGGCAGCATGGGCGCGGGCCTATCATTGTCGCCCACTCGAATTCAGCGCCTTTCATGTCCCAAGCCCAAGACGGTTTCGCCTACAGCCCCGAGCAGTTCCAGCAGTGGATCGAAGATGCCCTCGCCGAGGCGAAGAAGCTGGGTGCCAGCGATGCCGGCGCCGAGGTGTCGGAGGGCTGCGGGCTGTCGGTGTCGGCGCGGCTGGGCCAGCTGGAGAACGTGGAGCGCAACCGCGACAAGTCGCTGGGCATCTCGGTCTACCTGGGCCAGCGCCGTGGCAACGCCAGCACGTCCGACTTCTCGCCGCAGGCCATCCGCGACACGGTGCGCGCGGCCTACGACATCGCCCGCTTCACGGCCGAGGACGAGTTCGCCGGGCTGCCGGACGAGGCCGATTTGGCGCTGGACGCCGCCGCCCGGCCCGAGCTGGACCTGTTCCACCCCTGGGCCATCGACGCGGCGCAGGCGGCCGACATCGCGCTGCGCTGCGAGGCCGCGGCGCTGGCCGTGGACAAGCGCATCACGAACAGCGAGGGCGCGGCAGTGTCGGCGCAGCAGTCGCATTTCTGGATGGGCAACACGCGCGGCTTTCGCGGCGGCTATGCGAGTTCGCGGCATTCGCTGTCGGTCGCGCCCATCGCCGGCCGCGGCAACGGCATGCAGCGCGACGCCTGGTACAGCTCCATGCGCGACGCGGCCGACCTGTCGTCGCCCGAGTCCGTGGGCCGCTACGCCGCCGAGCGCGCGCTGTCGCGCCTGAAGGCCCGCAAGGTGGCCACGGCCGAGGTGCCGGTGCTGTTCGAGAGCACGATGGCCATCGGCCTGCTGGGCGCGCTGGTGCAGGCCACCAGCGGCGGCGCGCTGTACCGCCGCACCAGCTTCCTGCTGGACAGCCTGGGCCAGCCGGTCATGGCGCCGCACATCGACATCGCCGAGGACCCGCACGTGAAGAAGGGCAAGGGCAGTTCGCCGTTCGACGACGAGGGCGTCGTCACGCGGGCCCGCTCGGTCGTGCAGGGCGGCGTGCTGCAGGGCTACTTCCTGTCCAGCTACTCGGCGCGCAAGCTGGGCATGAAGACCACCGGCCACGCCGGCGGCTCGCACAACCTGCGCATGACCAGCCGCGCCACGGCGCCCGGCGACGACCTCTCCACGATGATCCGCCGGCTGGGCCGCGGCCTGCTCGTCACGGAGCTGATGGGGCAGGGCGTCAACTACGTGACCGGCGACTACTCGCGCGGCGCCAGCGGTTACTGGGTCGAGAACGGCGAGATCGCCTACCCGGTGCACGAGGTGACCATCGCCGGCAACCTGAAGGACATGCTGCGCAACATCGTCGGCATCGGTGCGGACGAGTACACGATGGGCACCAAGACGGTGGGCTCCGTGCTCGTCACGGGGATGAAGCTGGCGGGGAATTGAGGCCCCTCGCTCAGGCTTGCCTTGCTGAACGCAGGCCGCCTGGGCGGGCCGGCTTGGTAGCGGCCCTGCGCTCGTCCCGAGAACCGGTGGCGCCGGGGTAAATCCGGGCCGCGCGGCGTGGGGCGGCGTTTGAGAATCGCGCGTCATTTCTCAAACCGAAAACAGGAGACCTCCATGTCCATGGAACGCCGTTCCTTCGTTCGCCATGCCGGCCTGGCCGGCGTGCTGGCCGCCGGCGCCGCCCCGGCCGTCGTGCACGCCCAGGCTCAGGTGCGCTGGCGCTTGGCGTCGAGCTTCCCGAAGTCGCTGGACACCATCTTCGGCGCCGCGGATGTGTTCGCGAAGAAGGTCTCGGAGATGACCGGCGGCAAGTTCCAGGTGTCCGTGCATGCGGGCGGCGAGATCGTGCCGGCGTTGCAGGTCGTGGATGCGGTGCAGGGCGGCACCGTCGAGATCGCGCACACGGCGCCGTACTACTTCTTCGGCAAGGACGAGACCTTCGCCATCGGCTGCGCCATTCCGTTCGGCCTGAACAGCCGCCAGATGTCGG
This sequence comes from Roseateles sp., assembly GCA_041914785.1. Taxonomy (GTDB): domain Bacteria; phylum Pseudomonadota; class Gammaproteobacteria; order Burkholderiales; family Burkholderiaceae_C; genus Pelomonas. Next base: position 1,798 of record JAYSCT010000107.1, on the reverse strand, counting down.
CCTGGATGTTCGAGGGCAACGGCCTGAAGCTGATGCGCGAGTTCTATCGCAACTACAACATCGTCAACTTCCCCGGCGGCAACACCGGCGCGCAGATGGGCGGCTGGTACCGCAAGGAGATCAAGAGCATCGCCGACATGAAGGGCCTGAAGATCCGCATCGGCGGCTTCGCGGGCCGTGTCGTCGAGCGCCTGGGCGCGGTGCCGCAGCAGATCGCCGGCGGCGAGATCTATTCGGCGCTGGAGAAGGGCACCATCGACGCCGCCGAGTGGGTCGGCCCCTATGACGACCAGAAGCTGGGCTTCAACAAGGTGGCGCCCAACTACTACTACCCCGGCTGGTGGGAAGGCGGCCCGCAGCTGGATTTCTTCATCAACACCAAGGCCTACGACGCGCTGTCCGCCGAGTACAAGGCGGTCGTCGAGGCGGCCTCGGCGCTGGCCCACGTCGAGATGCAGGCCAAGTACGACGCGAAGAACCCGGCCGCGCTGAAGCAGCTGGTGGGCTCCGGCACCAAGCTGTTCCGCTTCCCCAAGGACGTCATGGATGCCGCGTTCAAGGAGTCCATGGCGATCTACGCCGAGCTGTCCGCGAAGAACCCGAACTGGAAGAAGGTCTACGAGGACTACGCGACCTTCCGGCGCGACCAGAACCTGTGGTTCCGCTTCGCCGAAGCCGGCTTCGACGACTTCATGCAGCAGCAGAAGTTCTGAGCGCGCCGCGCCACGAAGCAAAGCCCCGCGATGCGGGGCTTTTTTGTGGGGCCCGCGAGGGCTACCGCTTCGCCGCCTCTTCCAGCGCGCGCCGCACCGCGTCGCCATCGTCCGCCGACGCGCTGCTGGCGCCGGACGCCGCCGGCTCGGGCGCAAACAGCTTGCTGGCGTCGTCGGCGCTCATGTCGGCGGACGGCTTCTCGTCGTGACCGCCCATCTGCTGCAGCAGCTCGGACGCCTGGTTCATGTCCACCGCCTTCTCCTTGTCGAGGAAGGCCGTCACCGTCTGCGGGAAGAAGATGACGATGGCCACGAGGATGAGCTGCATGCCCACCCAGGGGATGGAGCCCAGGTAGATGTCGCTGGACTGCACCTTCTTCGGCAGCGCGCCGTTCTTGAACAGCGTGTCGGCGATGCCGCGCAGGTAGAACAGCGCGAAGCCGAACGGCGGGTGCATGAAGCTGGTCTGCATGTTCACGCACAGCATGACGCCGAACCAGACGAGGTCGATGCCCATCTTGTCGGCCACCGGCCCCAGCAGCGGCAGGATGATGAAGGCGATCTCGAAGAAGTCGAGGAAGAACGCCAGGAAGAAGATGAACAGGTTGACGACGATGAGGAAGCCGATCTGGCCGCCCGGCAGGTCGCTCAGCAGGTGCTCGATCCAGCGCCCGCCCTCGACACCCTGGAACACCAGCGAGAACGTGCGCGAGCCGATCAGGATGAACACCACCATGGCCGTGATGCGCATGGTGCCCAGCATGGTGTCCTTGATCAGCGGCCAGTTCAGCCGGCCGTGCATGCCGGCCAGGATGAAGGCGCCGACGGCGCCCATCGCGCCGGCCTCGGTCGGCGTGCAGATGGCGGTGTTGATGCCTGGCAGGCCGCCCATGGAGCCCAGCACGGCGAAGATCAGCACGGCCGACGGGATGATGCCGCGCAGGCATTTCTTCCACAGCGTCCAGCCCTGCAGCGTGCGCGCTTCCTTCGGCACGCCCGGCACGTGCTCGGGCTTCACGCGGCTCAGGATGAAGGTGTAGAGCGCGAAGATCAGCACCTGCAGGATGGACGGGCCCCAGGCGCCC
>JAYSCT010000106.1:5783-16280 GCA_041914785.1 Roseateles sp. | reverse complement strand
GTGCTGACCAACGTGAAGACGCGCGGCGTGTTCGGCGAGGTGCAGCTGGCCGGGCTGCTGGACCAGGTGTTCACGCCCGAGCAGTACGCCGCCAACGTCGCCACCATCCCCGGCAGCAGTGAGCGGGTGGAATTCGCGGTGCGCTTCCCGGGTTCGGGTGCCGACGCGGTGGTGTGGCTGCCGATCGACGCCAAGTTCCCGCGCGAGGACTACGAGCGCCTGCTGGACGCGCAGGAGCGCGCCGACGCGCCCGCCGCCGAGGCTGCGGGCAAGGCCATCGAGAACCGGCTGCGGCTGGAGGCCAAGACCATCCGCGAGAAGTACATCGGCCCGCCGCACACCACCGATTTCGGCATCCTGTTCGTGCCCACCGAGGGCCTGTACGCCGAGGCGCTGCGCCGCCCCGGCCTGGTGGAAGGCCTGCAGCGCGAGCACAAGGTGATGCTGTGCGGCCCGACGACGCTGCTGGCCACGCTGACCAGCCTGCAGATGGGCTTCCGCACGCTGGCGCTGGAGAAGCGCTCGGCCGAGGTCTGGGAGGTGCTGGGCGCCGTGAAGACCGAATTCGGCAAGTTCGGCGACGTGCTGGCCAAGGCCAAGAAGAAGCTGGAGGAGGCTGGCAACACGCTGGACGCCGCCGAGGTGCGCACGCGGGCGATGACGCGCAAGCTCAAGACGGTGGAGGCACTGCCCGATGACGCGACCCAGCAGCTGCTGCAGCTGGGCCTGGGCGAGGACGCCGAGTGAGCGGGCCGGCGTCACCGCCCCGCCCGATGCGAGACGCCTTCTGGTGGCTCATCGCCACCATCATCTGCGTGCATGCCTGCATGGCCACCACGCGCGTCACGGCCAGCCTGTGGGTGCTGAACCAGGGCTATGGCGAGGCGTCGGTGGGCATGCTGCTGAGCCTGTTCGCCGTGGCGCCCATCGCGCTGTCGTTGTGGGCCGGTCGGCTGGCCGACCGGCACGGCTTCCACCGCCCGGTGGGCGTGGGCGTGGCGCTGGCGTTCGCCGGCGCGCTGCTGGCGCTGCTGATCCCCAAGCTGTGGGCCATCGCCACCGGCTGCCTGCTGTGCGGCGGCGCCGTCGCCGTGGCGGCCGTGGCGCTGCAGCGCGAGGCCGGGCTGATGGCCGAGCAGCCCGGCGAGCTGAAGAAGATCTTCAGCTGGATGGCGCTGGGGCCGGCGCTGTCCAACGCGCTGTCGCCCATCATCGCGGGCCTGCTGATCGACCACATCGGCATGACGGCCGCCTTCGGCTTCGCGGCGCTGCTGCCGCTGCTGGCCTGGGCGCTGGCGCGCAAGGTGCCGCGCAACCCGCCCAAGGTCGTCACCAAGAGCTTCCGCCAGCCGGCCGCGTGGGACCTGTTCCGCCTGCCGGCCTACCGCCGCCTGCTGCTGGTCAACCTGGCGCTGTCGGCGGGCTGGGACGCGCACAGCTTCGTCGTGCCCGTCGTGGGCCATGCGCGCGGGCTGTCGGCCGCCAGCATCGGGCTGGTGCTGGGCAGCTTCGCGGCGGCGGCCACCGCCGTGCGGCTGGCCATCGTGCGCTTCGCCGACGACATCGACGAGGCCCGCGCGCTGCGCGCCGCGATGGCGCTGGCGACGCTGACTTTCCTCGCCTACGCCTGGCTGCCCGGCACGCTGGGCCTGATGTTGGGCTCTGCGCTGCTGGGCACGGCGCTGGGCTCGGTGCAGCCCATGATCCTGGCCATGATGCACCGTGCCACGCCGCCCGAGCGCCACGGCCAGGCGCTGGGGCTGCGCATGCTGACGGTGAACGGCGCGACCGTGAGCATGCCCATGGGCTTCGGCATGCTGGCCGCCGCGACGGCGCTGGCCGCCCCGATGTGGGTGATGGCCGGCGCGCTGCTGCTGGCCCAGTTGCCCGCGCGCAAGCTCTAGGAGCCCGCAGGGGTTTTGCAGACCGGGGCTGCGTCTTGGGGGACGGGCAGCTGTCTGACAGATAACGCCGCACTCCCCGGGCTACGATGCCGGCACCGGCGCCGACCCTGGCGCTCCAGGGAGAGGACCGTCATTCATGCGAGGTATCCATGCAGAAAAATAGCGCAGCCGTTGAGACCTTGCTGTCGCAACACCGCGACCAGGTGTTGGGCGAATGGCGGACGGAGCTCGCCGTCGGCGGTGGTGGGCGGGCCCTCGCCGGTGAGGCCGAATGCAGCGCGCAGTTGCTCGACGCCGTTCTTGCCGCGCTGCGCGCGCAGGGCGACATGGATGATTTCCAGGGCCAGGCCTGGGAAGCGAGCCGCGAGTTCCTGGCCGGCCTGTCGCGCTCCCGCGCGGCCCAGGGTTCCACCGCCGCGGACACCAGCCGCTTCGTGCTGGCGCTGAAGAAGCCGCTGTTCGCCGGGCTGCAGCGCCTGCTGGGCGGCGACCCCGAGGCGCTGCTGGGCGCCGTGTGGCAGGTGTCGACGCTGCTGGACCACATGGCCCAGTTCACCGTGACCACCTACCAGCGCAGCCGCGAGGACATCATCGCGCGCCAGCAGGAGGAGCTGCTGGAGCTTTCCACGCCGGTCATCAAGCTGTGGGACGGCGTGCTGGCCGCGCCCATGATCGGCACGCTCGACAGCGGGCGCACGCAGATCGTCATGGAAACGCTGCTGCAGCGCATCGTGGACACCGGGTCCGAGATCGCGATCATCGACATCACCGGCGTGCCGACCGTGGACACGCTGGTGGCCCAGCACCTGATGAAGACCGTGACCGCGATCCGCCTGATGGGGGCCGAATGCATCATCAGCGGCATCCGGCCGCAGATCGCGCAGACCATCGTGCACCTGGGCATCGACCTGCAGGGCATCATCACCAAGGCCACGCTGGCCGATGCGCTGGCGCTGGCCCTGCGCCGCGCCGGCTTCGCCGTCAGCCGCGCCAAGCCCGCCGTGGCGGCGGACTGACATGCAGCGCATTCCCATCCTCCAGATCGGCCGCCGGCTGCTGGTCACCATCCAGGTGGACCTGATGGACCAGACGGCGCTGGCGCTGCAGGACGACCTGGCGTCCAAGATCGAGCGCAGCGGCGCCACCGGCGTGCTCATCGACATCTCGGCGCTGGAGATCGTGGATTCCTTCATCGGCCGCATGCTGGCCAACATCTCCGGCATCGCGCGCGTGCTCGGCGCGACCACCGTGGTGGTGGGGATGCAGCCGGCGGTGGCGATCACGCTGGTCGAACTCGGGCTGTCGCTGGACGGGGTGCGCACCGCGCTCAACGTCGAGCGCGGCCTGCAACTGCTTCGTGCGGCCAACGAGGAGCCGTCCGATGATGACGAACACGACCCCCAGTGAGGGGAGCCTGCCCATCCGCAGCGAGACCGATGTCGTCGGCAGCCGGCAGCTGGTGCGGCGCCTGACGCAGCAGCTCGGCTTCTCGCTGGTCGACCAGACCAAGATGATCACGGCGGCCAGCGAGCTGTCGCGCAACACGCTGATCTACGGCGGTGGCGGCGACATGGCCTGGCGCGTGCGCACCGACGGCCCGCGCCCGGGGCTCACGCTGTCGTTCGTCGACCAGGGGCCCGGCATCCCCGACCTGGAGCTGGCCATGAAGGACGGCTGGACCTCCGGCGGCGGCCTGGGCAAGGGGCTGTCGGGCAGCAAGCGGCTCGTCAACGAGTTCGAGCTGGAGTCCGCGGTCGGCCAGGGCACGCGCGTGACGATCACGCGCTGGAAGTGACGCGATGCGGCCGTTCCAGCGCTTCGCCGTGGACGACGCCAGCCAGGTCGGCGAGGTGCGGCGTGCCGCGCAGCGCCTGGCTGAAGAGCTGGGCTGGGACGACACCCAGGCCGGCCGGCTGGCGCTGGGCGTCACCGAGCTCGGGACCAACCTCGTGCGGCACGCCGGCGGCGGCGCGCTGCTGCTGGGCGTGGACGGCCCGGGCATCGAGCTGCTGTCGCTGGACCGCGGGCCGGGCATGGACGTGGCCCGCTGCCTCGCCGACGGCTTCTCCACCGGCGGCAGCGCCGGCACCGGGCTGGGCGCCGTCAGGCGGCTGGCAGACCGGTTCGATGCGTTCTCGCTGCCGGGCCGCGGCTGCGTCATCGCGGCGCGCTTCGGTGCCGACGCGGCGCGCGTGCCCGGCTACCAGCTGGCGGGCATCGCGCTGGCGGCGCCCGGTGAGCGGGTCTGCGGCGATGCCTGGGGGCTGCGGCTGCAGCCGGGCCAGCCGCCCTGGTTGATGCTGGCCGACGGCCTGGGGCACGGCCCCAACGCGGCCGAGGCGGCAGACCTGGCCATCGCGCTGTTCCAGCGCGCCACGAGCAGTGGCCCGGCGGCCGTGCTGGAGGGCTCGCACGACCGGCTGCGCAGCACCCGCGGCGCGGCCGTGGCCGTGGCGGCGCTGCCGTCGCCGGCGCAGCCCCTCGTGCTGGCGGGCGCCGGCAACATCCTCGGGCGGCTGATTTCCGGCGTCGACGACCGCAGCCTGATCTGCCAGCCCGGCACGCTGGGCGTCCAGATCCGCCGCCTGCAGGACACCACCCACGACTGGCCGGCGCATGCCGTGCTGGTCATGCACTCCGACGGCATCGTGTCGCGCTGGAGCCTGGGCGACGCGACCGGCCTGCTGCAATGCGCGCCCATCGTCGTGGCCGGCTGGATCCTGCGCGACCATTGCCGTGGCCGCGACGACGCGACGGTGGTCGTCGCCCGGCGCCACTGAACCCGAGTGCCCCATGCCTTCTTCCGACACGCCCGACGTCGCCACCCTGCAAGCCGAACTGGCCGCCGCGCGCGAGCAGGTGCGGCTGCTGCAGCAGGAGCTCGACGAGACCAACGGCGGCGTGCTGGCGCTGTACGCCGAGCTGGACACGCAGGCCCAGCAGCTGCGCCAGGCCACCGAGCTCAAGAGCCGCTTCCTGGCCTACATGAGCCATGAGTTCCGCACGCCCATCGCGTCCATCCGCAGCCTCACGCGGCTGCTGCTGGACCGTGTCGACGGGCCGCTGACGCCGGAGCAGGAGAAGCAGATCGGCTTCATCCGCTCGACGTCGGAGGAGTTCGCCGAGATGGTCAACGACCTGCTGGACCTGGCCAAGGTCGAGGCGGGGCGCATCGACGTGTCGCCGGCGTGGTTCGAGCTGGTGGACCTGTTCTCGGCGCTGCGCGGCATGTTCAAGCCGGTGCTGGTGAACCCCGAGGTGCAGCTGGTCTTCGAGGAGCCGCAGGGCACGACGCAGCTGTTCACGGACGACGCCAAGCTGTCGCAGATCCTGCGCAACTTCATCTCCAACGCGCTGAAGTTCACGACGCGCGGCGAGGTGCGCGTATCGGCCGTGCAGGACGGCGAGACCGTCGTGTTCTCCGTCGCCGACACCGGCATCGGCATCGCGCCGGAGTTCCATGCGGCCATCTTCCAGGACTTCACGCAGATCGACTCCCCCATCCAGAAGCGGCTGCGCGGCACCGGGCTGGGTCTGTCGCTGAGCAAGCGGCTGGCCGAGCTGCTGGGCGGCCGCATCGCGCTGGACAGCGAGCCGGGCGTGGGGTCGACGTTCTCGGTCACCGTGCCGTTGCGGCTGGCGCCGCCGACGGCTGCGCCGGCATGAGCAGCCCGCAGCTTCACCCCGCGGCGGGCGGGCGCAAGCTGGATCGGTCGCGCCACCGGCTGCTGGTCGTCAACGACGACCCGGTGGGCCGCTATGCCACCGTGCGGCAGCTGCAGGCCGCGGGCTTCCCGGTCATCGAGGCGGGCTCGGGCGCCGAGGCGCTGGCGCTGGCGGACGAGAGCCTGTCGGTCGTCGTGCTGGACATCCACCTGCCCGACATCGACGGCCTGGAGGTGTGCCGCCGCCTGCGCCGCCAGCCCTCCACCTTCAAGCTGCCGGTCATCCACCTGACGGCCGCCTACCTGACCGACGAGGACAAGGTGCGCGGGCTGGACTCCGGCGCCGACGCCTACCTGACCCACCCGGTCGAGCCCGCGGTGCTGGTCTCCACCATCCAGGCGCTGGTGCGCACGCGCGAGGCCGAGGACGGCATGCGCCACAGCGAGGCCAAGTTCCGCGCCGCGTTCGAGCGGGCGCCGGGCGGGATCGCGCTGCTCAGCGTGGCGCAGAGCCGGCTGCTGGACGTGAACCCCGCGCTGCTGGCGCTGCTGGGCCGCACGCAGGCGGAGGTGACGGGGCGCTCGCTGCTCGATTTCGTCGCGCCCGCCGACGTGGCGATGGCGCAGGCCTTCCTGCAGGCGCTGTCCTCCGACAGCGTGAAGGCCGAGTTCCCGCTGGTCCGGCCCGACGGCCGGCTGACGCCGGTGGAGTGGACCGGGGCGAGCTACATCGAGCCGGGCGTCGCGATGCTGGTGGCGACGGACATTTCCGAGCGGCTGCTGCTGGCCCAGCAGCGCCAGGAGCTGCTGGAGCGCGAGCGCAGCGCGCGCGGCACCGCCGAGCGCCACAGCCGCCTGAAGGACGACCTGATCGCGGTGCTGTCGCACGAGCTGCGCACGCCGCTGAACGTGATCCTGAACTGGGCCCACATGCTGCGCAAGCGCAGCGCCCCCGAGCTGCTGGAGCGCGGGCTGGCGGCCATCGAGCGCAATGCCGAGATCCAGGCGCGCATGATCTCGGACATCCTCGACATGTCGCGGCTGAACCTCGGCAAGCTGCCGCTGAACCCGGTGTGGGTCGATGCCGGCAGCCTGATCGCTGGCGCGGCGGCCGCCGTGCAGCCGCTGCTGCAGCGCAGCGGCCATCAGCTGATGCTGGACCTGCAGCAGGCCGACGTGCAGCTGTATGCCGACGACTCCCGCATCCAGCAGGTGCTGTGGAACTTGATTGGCAACGCGGTGAAGTTCTCGCCCCCCGGCAGCCAGATCACGCTGGCGCTGCGGCCCGAGGGGGAGGGCGTGTGCATCAGCGTGGCCGACCAGGGCGAGGGCATCGCGTCGGACTTCCTGCCCTTCGTGTTCGACCGCTTCGCGCAGAGCGATGCGGCCAGCAACCGCCAGCACGGCGGCCTGGGCCTGGGGCTGGCCATCGTGAAGAACCTCGTCGAGGCCCACGGCGGCCGGGTGCAGGTGGCCAGCGCCGGGCCGGGGCAGGGCGCGGAGTTCAGCGTCTGGCTGCCGGCCGGGCCGGCCCAGGAGATGCCGGCCGACCTCGCGGGCGACACCGCGCCGGGCGCGCTCGCTGGCCCGCCGCATGCGGCGCTGCTGGGGCTGCGGGTGCTGCTGGTGGAGGACGACCTGGAGGCGGCCTCGATGCTCAGCATGATCCTGGCCGAGTACGGCGTCCAGGTGCGCCATGCGGCGTCGGTAGACGAGGCGCTGGCGCTGCTGCAGCCGGCGGCGTTCGACCTGCTGATCAGCGACGTGGGCATGCCCGGGCGCGACGGCTATGAGCTGATCCGGGAGCTGAGGCGCCGCGAGGACGGGCGCGAGCGGCTGCCCGCGATTGCGCTGACGGCGTTCTCCCGCGAGGCCGATCGCAGCTATGCGCTGGACGTCGGCTTCGACGGCCACCTGGGCAAACCGCTGCGGCCCCAGCAGTTGCTGCTGTTGATGGCGCGGCTGGCGGGGACGGTGCGCTGACGCCACGACCGCGGGCGATCCGCAGCTCGCTTGCGGTGGCCTTTTGCGAGATCATGGGCTGACGCGGCCCGCTCGCCGGCGCAGGCTGCGGCGCCCAAGACCAACACACTCAGAGAGGTGATATGCGCGTCAACCAGCCCGTGACCCAGCGTGAGTTCGACTTTGCAGCGGATGCCACGCTGATGTCGACCACCGACCCGCAGAGCCACGTGAAGTACGCCAACGATGCCTTCATCGCGGTCAGCGGCTTCACGCGAGAAGAAATCATCGGCCAGCCGCACAACTTCGTGCGCCATCCGGACATGCCGGAGGCCGCCTTCGCCGACATGTGGGCCACGCTGAAGGGCGGCGAGCCGTGGACCGGGCTGGTGAAGAACCGCCGCAAGGACGGCGACCACTACTGGGTGCGCGCCAATGCCGTGCCCATCGTGCGCAGCGGGCGCACGCAGGGCTACATGTCGGTGCGCACGCGCGCCACGCGCGACGAGTCGGCCACGGCCGAGCAGCTGTATGCCGACATGCGCGCGGGCCGCGCCGGCGTGCGCATGCACAAGGGGCTGCTGCTGGGCGGCGGTGCGCTGGGCGCGCTGTTCAACTGGCGCAAGACGATGGGCGCGCGCGGCCGCATCCGGCTCACGCTGCTGCTGGTGTGGCTGGCCATGCTGCTGGTGGGCATCCCCATCGCGTCGGACTGGGCGGCGCTGGCGCGGCTGGCCGTGGTGGTGGGCATCGGCATGGCGGTCACGGCCGTCATCTTCGAGCAGATGTTCGCGCGGCCGCTGGAGGAGCTGCAGCGCCAGGCGCTGGCCGTCGCCACCGGCGCACAGCAGGACGTGGCCAGCATGGACCGCGTCGACGAGATCGGCATGAGCATGCGCTGCATCAGCCAGTTGGGGCTGATGTTCCGCTGGCTGGTGGCCGACGTGGGCCAGCAGGTCGTGCACCTGCAGACGGCGGTGGAAGAGATCGCCCGCGGCAACGAGGACCTCAGCTCGCGCACCGAGCAGGCCGCCTCCAGCCTGGAGCAGACGGCGTCGTCGATGGAGCAGATGACCGCCACCGTGAAGAACAACGCCGACACGGCTGCGCAGGCCAACGACTTGTCGGGCCAGGCGCGCTCCGCCGCGGCGCAGGGCGGCGAGGCGGTGTCCCAGGTCATCGCGCGCATGGGCGACATCTCGGCCAGCTCGCGCCGCATCGCCGACATCATCGGCACCATCGACGGCATCGCGTTCCAGACCAACATCCTCGCGCTGAACGCGGCCGTGGAGGCCGCGCGTGCCGGCGAGCAGGGCCGCGGCTTTGCCGTCGTGGCCGGCGAGGTGCGCAGCCTGGCGCAGCGCTCGGCCGAGGCGGCCAAGGAGATCAAGTCGCTGATCGGCGCCAGCGTGGAGCAGGTGGAGGCCGGTTCGCGCATGGTGGACGACGCCGGCAAGACGATGGCCGAGATCCAGGCCAAGGTGCAGCGCGTGTCCGACCTGATCGGCGAGATCAGCGGCTCGGTGCGCGAGCAGAGCACCGGCATCGCCCAGGTGGGCCAGGCCGTCAGCCATCTCGACCAGGTGACGCAGCAGAACGCGGCGCTGGTGGAGCAGAGCACGGCCGCGTCCTACAGCCTGCGCCAGCAGGCGGCCAGCCTCGTGGACGCGGTGGGCGTGTTCCGCTGACGCACCGCCGCCGCGCCCCAAGCGGCGATTGGGATCTGACGAACGGCCTCTGTCGCAAAAGCACGCAGAATCCGCGCCAGGCCGAACATGCGGCCGCTGGAGCGAGACAGATGCGGATCACGGTGAATGGGTGGGTGGCGCGGAGCCTGGGCGCTGCCCTGTTGGGGCTGGCGCTTGGGAGCGCGCAGGCGCAGCCGGCGGCGGCGCGAATCAAGCCCGGCACGCCGCGCCCTGTGGCCGTGGCCGCGGCGGCACAGCCCGAGCCGGTGCGGGAGCTGGGCGGCATCGAAGAGTACCGCCTGCCCAACGGCCTGCAGGTGCTGCTGTTCCCCGACGCGACGCAGACGACGACCACCGTCAACATCACCTACCGCGTCGGCAGCCGCCACGAGGCGCCGGGCGAGTACGGCATGGCCCACCTGCTGGAGCACATGCTGTTCAAGGGCACCGAGCGCCACAAGGACATTCCCGTCGCGATGAAGGACCACGGGGCCCAGTTCAACGGTACTACCACTGCGGACCGCACGAACTACTTCGCCAGCTTCAACGCGAATGCCGACACGCTGGCCTTCCTGCTGGACCTGGAAGCCGACCGCATGGTGAACAGCCGCGTCGCCAAGTCCGACCTGGACACCGAGATGACGGTGGTGCGCAACGAGTTCGAGCGCGGCGAGAACCAGCCCTTCGCCGTGCTGGCGCAGCGCGTCAACGCCGCGGCCTTTGCCTGGCACCCCTACGGCCACGCGACGATCGGCCCCAAGAGCGACATCGAGAACGTGCCCATCGAGAAGCTGCAGGGCTTCTACAAGCGCTACTACCGCCCCGACAACGCGACGCTGCTGATCGCCGGCAGCTTCGACAAGGCGGCCACGCTGGCGCTGATCGGCAAACACTTCGGCCCGCTGGCCCGGCCCGCCGCGCCCATCCCGCAGCCCTACACCGTGGAGCCGCCGCAGGACGGCGAACGCAGCGTCGTCGTGCGCCGCGTGGGCGGCCAGCCGATTCTTCTGGCGGCCTACCACGTGCCCGCCATCACGCACCCGGACACGCCGGCGCTCATCGTGTACGGCCTGCTGATGAGCCTGCAGCCCAGCGGGCAGCTCTACAAGCAGCTGGTCGACACCAAGCTGGCCGTCGCGGCCGGCATCGGCGGCTCGGGCGGCGCGGAGCCGGGTGTGGCCAACGCGTTCGCGGCGCTGCCGCCGGGCGCGGATGTTGACAAGGTCGAGAGGCTGCTGCTGGACCTGGCCGAAGGCCGCGACGCCAAGCCCTTCGACG
>JAYSCT010000106.1:0-5773 GCA_041914785.1 Roseateles sp. | reverse complement strand
GGGGGGGGGGGCGGGGCGGCGGGGGGGGTTTGTTCACTTGGGGGTGGGGGGGGGGGTGCCCGGGGCCCCCCCCCGCGACGCCAAGCCCTTCGACGAGAGCGAGCTGGCGCGCGTGCGCGACATTGCCGTCAACAGCTACCGCCAGCAGATGAAGAACCCCGAGGCGCTGATCCAGCAGATCTCCGGCCTCATCGCCGCGGGCGACTGGCGGCTGCTGTTCCAGCTGATGGAGGACATTCCCAAGGTCACGCTGGCCGACGTGGAGCGCGTGCGCGCCGCCTACTTCAAGCCTGCCAACCGCACGCTGGGCCGCTACCTGCCGGCCGCGGCGGTGGAGCGCGTGGAGATCCCCGTTGCGCCGGCGCTGGACCGGCGGCTGGCCGAACTGAAGAGCCCGCCCAAGGTGGAGGCCGGCGAGCAGCTGGAGCCGGTGCCGGCGGTGCTGGAATCGCGCACCAAGCGCACCACGCTGCCCAGCGGCATCGCGCTGCACACGCTGCAGAAGCAGACGCGCGGCAATACCGTGGTGCTGCAGATGCAGCTGCGCTGGGGCGAGCGCGACGCGACCTTCGCCCGCAACGGCACCGGCGCCGTGGGCCAGCTGATGGACGAGGGCAGTGCCGGCTACGCCAAGCAGCAGCTGCAGGACGCGCTCATCAAGCTGCGCGCCAGCTTCAACGTGACCAGCTACGACCAGGGCGCCACCGTCTACCTGAGCGCCGAGCGCGACACGCTGCTGCCGGCGTTGCGCGTGGTGGCCGATGCGCTGCGCCGCCCCAGCCTGCCGCAGGACGGCTTCGACCGCGACATGAAGGCCAGCCTGGCCAGCATCGAGGCCTCGCGCCAGGAGCCCGGCGTGCTGCGCCAGGAGGCCACGCGCAAGCACTACAACGCCGCGCGTGGCGTCACGCTGGGTCACCCGGACTACGTGATGAGCGTGGACGAGCGCATCGCCAACCTGAAGGCGACGACGCTGGACGACGTGAAGCGCTTCTATGCCGACTACTGGAGCGCCAACGAGGCGCAGGTCAGCGTCGTCGGCGCGCTGCCGGACGGCCTGGCCGCCGAGCTGGAGCAGCTGTTCGGCGACTGGAAGAAGCCGGCCGCGCCGAAGTTCGTGCGCCATGTGCCGCAGCATGTGACGGTGCCTCCGGCGCGCTTCGACGCCATCGCGCGCGACAAGGCCAATGCCATCGTGCGCCTGCACCAGACGCTGCCGCTGAACACCGAGGACGCCGACTACCCCGCGCTGGAGCTGGCCGTGCACGTGTTCGGCGGCGGCGGGCTGGAGAGCCGGCTGTCCGAGCGCGTGCGCCAGAAGGAGGGCCTGACCTACGGCATCGGCGCCTCGCTGGGCGCTGGCTATTGGGGCAATGCCGGCAGCTTCGCCATCCAGGCCAGCTACGCGCCGGACAAGCGCGAGCGCGTCATCGCCGTTGTGCAGGAGGAGGTCGAGCGCATGACCCGCGACGGCCTCACCGCCGCCGAGCTGGCGCGTGCGAAGAAGGACATCCTGGAAGGCCGCAAGCAGGGCCGCGCCGACCCCGGCGCGCTGGCCGGCGGTCTCACCAGCCTGGCCGAGCGCGGCGAGACCTGGGCCGCCGCGCAAAAGCGTGACGAGGCGTTGGCGAATGTGACGGTGGAGCAGGCCAACGCCGCTTGGCGCCGGCACATCCATGCCGACAGTTTCATCATCTCGACCGCCGGCGACTTCAAGAATCCTTGACATGGAGCCCCTCGTTCAAGGCGTACCTTGAACGGCCCCCCGAGGGGGCGGCGGGGGGGGGGGGGGGGCCCCGGGGGGCCCCCCCCCCCGCCCCCCCCCGTGGGGGGCCCCCCGCCGGCCCCCCCAAGGAGCCGGGGGGGCGCATGGGGGGGGGGGGGGCGGGCCGCCACACCCGCCACGCCCACGCCCAGGCGGGCCGGCTTGGGGCGGCCCGGCGCTCGGCCCGAAAAGTACGCTGCGGCGCTAGAGTGCCCTTTCAGCTTCCTTGGTTCAGGAGACCGCCATGAAGATCGAGCCCTACCTGTTCTTTGACGGCCGCTGCGAGGAAGCCATCGAGTTCTACCAGCAGGCGCTGGGCGCCAAGGTGGAGTTCCTGATGCGCAACTCCGAGAGCCCGGAGCCGCCACCGCCGGGCATGCTGCCGCCCGGGTCGGAGGACAAGATCATGCATGCGTCGGTGCACATCGGCGGCGCGCTGGTCATGATGTCCGACGGCCTGTGCGGCGGCGAGGCCAGCTTCAAGGGCTTCTCGCTGTCGCTGGACTGCCCCGACGCCGACGCCGCCCGCGAGGCCTTCGCGGCGCTGGCCGAGGGCGGCCAGGTGAGCATGCCGTTGCGCAAGACCTTCTGGGCACCGCTGTTCGGCATGGTGACCGACCGCTTCGGCGTCAGCTGGATGGTGGGTGTGTCGGACGACGCAACGCCCTGATGCGGGCTGCCCGGCTGCCGGCGCACCTGCTGGCCGACTGCTCGTCCTGCGCGGCGCTGTGCTGCGTGATCCCGCCGTTCGACGCCGTGCAGGGCTTCGGCTTCGACAAGCCGGCCGAGACAGCCTGCCGGCACCTGTGCGCGGACCACCGCTGCGGCATCCACGGCGACCTCATCGAGCGCGGCTTCAGCGGCTGCGTGGCCTTCGACTGCCTGGGCGCCGGGCAGCGCCTGACCGCCCTGGCGGCAGCGCGCTTCGGCACCGTCGACGACTGGCGCGCGCGGCCCGATGTGGCGCGCTGGCTGTTCGCGGCCTACCCCAAGGTGCGCGAGGCGCAGGAGTGGCTGGCCCGGCTGAGCCTGGCGGCAACCGTGTCCGGGCAGGCGCCGCCGCAGGCACTGGCGGCCGAGCTGGAGGCCGACGCCGGCCGCTGGCCCGACTGGACGGCGGACGAGCGCGCGGCCTGGCAGGAGCGGGTGCGGGCCGCGCTCGCGCCGCTGGCGGAAAATGGCCGGGCAAGGAGTTGATGCGATGTATGGATTGATTGGCAGCTTCAAGGCGGCCGAGGGCCGGCGGGCCGAGCTCATCCGCCTGCTTCTGGCGGAGACGGGCGACATGCCGGGCTGCCTGAGCTACGTGGTGGCCGAGGACCCCGCCGACGACGTGACCGTGTGGGTCACCGAGGTCTGGACGGACGCCGCCGCGCACAAGGCGTCGCTGCAGCTGCCGGCCGTGAAGGCCGTCATCGCGCAGGCCATGCCGCTGATCGCCGCGTTCGGCGAGCACCGCGAAACCCGACCGGTGGCCCGCGATGTTTCCTGACTGGGTGGAGCCCAAGTGGCAGCAGCGCCGTGGCGTGCGCAAGATCCACGTCGTGGCCGTGCTCAGCGCGCTGCTGGCGGCGGGCATCGTCTACGGGCTGTTCAACGAATTCGGCATCATCGAATCGAACCGCCCCGGCCAGGTGGACCGGCAACTCGTCGCGGCGGTGGACCTGCGCGTGGGCAACCCGGCCGGTGCGGCCGCGCGCGGCGAGGCCCGGGCCCGTGCGGACGTCGAGGCCGGCCTGCTGCAGCTGGAGACCTTTGGCGACGCGGTCACGCCGGCCCAGGCCCGGCTCGCGAAGCAGCGCTACGGGCTCACGTGGGTCAACAAGGGCAAGTCGCCGACGCTGCTGACCCAGGCCCATGCCGACGCCTACAACCGCGTGATGCGCGCCGAGATCGAGCGCCGCCACGGTCGCGAGGTCGCGGACGAACTGCTGCCGCTGCCCAGCCCGCCCGATGGCGGCAAGGACGAGAAGGACAAGCCATGAAGCTCATCGGCATGCTGGACTCGCCGTTCGTGCGCCGCGTCGCCATCTCGATGCGACTGCTGGGCCTGCCGTTCGAGCACGCGGCCGTGTCGGTGTTCCGCGGCTTCGACGCGTTCCGGCAGATCAACCCGGTCGTCAAGGCGCCCACGCTGGTCTGCGACGACGGCACGGTGCTGATGGACTCCACGCTGCTGCTGCAGTACGCCGAGGCGCTGGCCGGCCGCAGCCTGCTGCCCACCACGCCGGCCGGGCTGCAACACGAGCTGCGGCTCATCGGCCTGGCGCTTGCGGCCTGCGAGAAGACCGCGCAGATCGTCTACGAACGCGGCCTGCGCCCGGCCGAGAAGCACCACCAGCCCTGGGTGGATCGCGTGGCGGGTCAGCTGGCCGCCGCCCACCGCGCGCTGGACGCCGAGCTGGCCGCGCGGCCGCTGCACACGGCCACCGAGGCCGGGCTCACGCAGGCCGGCATCACGGTGGGCGTGGCCTGGGGCTTCACGCGTTTTGTGCTGCCCGAGCACGCGCCGGCCGAGGCCTTCCCGCACCTGGCCGCGCATGCCGACGCCGTCGAGCGGCTGCCCGTGTTCCGCGCCGTGCCCTGCGACGACAGCACGACGCTGCGCTGATGGCCAGCCGCCGCCCGCCCCAGACCGTCTACGTCTTCCAGGGCGGTGGCGCGCTGGGCGCCTACCAGGCGGGTTTCGTCGAGGCCTTGAAGGACGCGCAGCTGCCGCCGGACTGGCTGGTGGGCACGTCCATCGGCGCCATCAATGCCACGCTGATCGCCGGTAATGCGCCGGCCGACCGGCTGGCCGCGCTGCGCAGCTTCTGGGACCGCGTGACGCGACCGGCGCCGTCGTTCCAGCTGCCCGCCAGCCCGTGGACGGCGCTGTGGCAGCAGGGCCTGCAGACCTGGCAGACGCTGACCAGCGGCGTGCCCGGCTTCTTCAAGCCGCGCGGCCCGCAGGCCTGGGACATGAACCGCCGCGCGCCGCTCGGGGAGCTGGGCTTCTACGACACCTCGCCGCTGGCCGCGACGCTGCGTGAGCTGGTGGACTTCGACCGCATCGCCGCCGCCGAGACGCGGCTGACGCTGTGCGCCGTCAACGTGCGCTCGGGGGCGCTGGCCTTGTTCGACAACCGCGACGGCAAGACGCGCATCGGCCCCGAGCATGTGCTGGCCAGCGGCGCGCTGCCGCCCGGCTTCGCGCCGGTGGTCATCGATGGCGAGGCCTACTGGGACGGCGGCATCTACAGCAACACGCCGCTGGACGTGGTGCTGGACGACGCCGAGCGCCGCGACACGCTGTGTTTCATGGTGGACCTGTGGGACGCCAGCGAGGCCGCGCCCGGCACCATGGCGGGCGCGCTGACGCGCTACAAGGACATCCAGTACGCCAGCCGCATCTGCGAGCACCTGGACGACCATGAGCGCATGCAGAACCTGCGCCGCGCGCTGCGCGTCATCGGCCGCCGGCTGGACGCGAAAACGGCGGCGGACCCTGCCGTGAAGGCGCTGCTGGCGCTGGGCTGCGATTCACGCATCGACGTGGTGCACCTCGTCATGCAGGCGCTGCCGGGCGAGGACTCCTGGCGCGACATCGACTTCAGCGACAGCCGGCTCGCCGCCCGCTGGGCCGCGGGCCTGAAGGATGGCCAGCGTGTGCTGGCCCGGGCCGCCTGGCGCAAGCCCTGGCACGATGACCTGGGCATGCGCGTGCACGCGCTGGACGATGCCGGCTGAGGATCAGCTCATGCCCTGATGGCGCAGCAGCGCATCGATGCGCGGCTCGCGGCCACGGAAGGCCTTGAAGTTGTCGATGGCGTCGCGCGCGCCGCCCTGTTCCAGCACCTCGGTCAGGAAGCGCTTGCCGGTGGCGGCATTGAACACGCCTTCCTCCTCGAACGCGCTCCACGCGTCGGCGCTCAGCAGCTCGGCCCACTTGTAGCTGTAGTAGCCGGCCGCATAGCCGCCCGCGAAGATGTGCGAGAAGCTGTGCTGGAAGCGGTTGAAGGCCGGCGG
>JAYSCT010000105.1:0-16321 GCA_041914785.1 Roseateles sp. | reverse complement strand
GGCTCGGGGCCGATGGCGCGCAGGAAGGTGGCGGTGTGGCTGGTGCCGGCGCCGACTTCCATGTCGTAGGGTTGGAGCAGGGCACAGCCCTGTTTGGACCAATAGTCCTGAAGCGTCAGGATGATTTGCTGGAAGGTCAGCATGGGGCAGGGGAGAACAGGGGGTGGCCGATTCTATTGGGCGGCTCTGCGCACGGCCGTCAGCGCCAACAGGGACAAGATCCACAGCGGCCACAGGCCCAGCGCCGCCAGCCAGCGCGCGTAGGGCGTGGCACCGCTGCGGCCCTCCACCTGGGCCTCCAGCACGCCGCGCTGCAGCGCTGGCAGGCGGGCCGTGATGCGGCCGCGATGGTCCACCACGGCCGTGGCGCCGGTGTTGGTGGAGCGCGCGACGGGGCGCTGGAATTCCAGCGCGCGCATCTGCGAGAACTGCAGGTGCTGGTCCTGGATCATCACGGTGCCGAACCAGGCCAGGTTGCTGACGTTGACGAACATCGTCGCGGCCTCGGGCCCGACGGCGCTCTGCACGACGTCCTCGCCGAACAAGTCCTCGTAGCAGATCAGCGGCCGCAGCTTCTGGCCGGCGACGGCCCACGGGCGCTGGTGCTGGCCGCGGGCCTGGTCGTCCAGCGGGATGTTCATCGCGCGCACGAACCAGCCGAAGCCCGGCGGGATGAACTCGCCGAACGGCAGCAGGTGGCGCTTGCCGTACTGGTAGCCCGTGCCCAGGCCCACGACGGAGTTGACGAAGCCCTCGTCCGCATTGCCCAGGAAGGTGCCCAGCAGCGCCGGCCGCTCGGGGCGGGACAGGCGCGCCAGCGTGGCGCGGTCCAGCTCGTCCAGCGGCAGCGGCACGACGGATTCGGGCGTGATGACGACCTGGCCCTGCGACGACTCGACGAGCCGGGTCAGGATGCCCAGGTTGGTGCCGAAGCGCTCGGCGTCGAACTTCTGGTCCTGCGGGATGCTGGGCTGCACCAGCGACAGCGCGACGCGGCCGCTGGACGTCGTGAAGTCCTGCGGCAGCAGCACGCCGGCCAGCGGCAGCAGCAGCGCCGGCGCGGCCCAGGCCCAGTCGCGCGCCTTCAGCAGCACCAGGCCGGCCGCCGCCAGCGCGGCCAGCGCGGTGATGCCGTAGACGCCCACCCACGGCGCCCAGCCCGCCAGCGGGCCGACCGTGTGCGCATAGCCCGACGCGATCCACGGGAAGCCGCTGAACCAGGTGGCCCGCGCCAGCTCCGCCAGCAACCAGGCCGGCACGAGCGCCAACAGCCGCCAGCGCCCCGGCGCGATGAACCGGGCCGTCAGGCCCAGCGCCAGCGCGTAGTAGCTGCTGAGGAAGGCGGCCAGCAGGGCCACGGCCAGCGCCGCGGCGACCCACGGAATGCCGCCGAACTGGTGCATGCTGATGTGCAGCCACCACAGGCCCGACGCCAGCCAGCTCCAGCCGAACAGTGCGCCGCATAGCGCTACCGTCCTGGGCGTGGCGCGAACGACGACGCCGAACAGCAGCGCCAGTGCGGCGATCTGGGCCCACCAGGCGTCGGTGGGGGCGAAGGCCGCGGTCTGCAGCAGGCCGGCGGCCAGCGCGACCGCGGCGGCGGCAGCCGGCTTCACGCGGCGGACTCGTCGTCGGGCGCCCGCGTGACCTTGAACCAGCGCACCGCGCCGCCGCGCGTCAGCATGACGGAGAAGTTCAGCCCCGCCACGCGCACGGACTCGCCGCGGCGCGGCACGCGGCCGTGCTCGTGCGCGACCAGGCCGCCGATGGTGTCGAAGTCGTTGTCCGGCAGGCTCAGGCCGAAGGCGCCGTTGACGGCGGCGATGGTCGCGTCGCCGGCCACGCGCTGCGTGCCGTCGGCCAGCGTGTAGAGGCCGGTGTCGGAGCTCTGCTCGTCGAACTCGTCCTCGATCTCGCCGACGATCTCCTCCAGCACGTCCTCGATGGTGATGAGGCCGGCCGTGTTGCCGAACTCGTCGATGACGATGGCCAGGTGGTTGCGGTTGGAGCGGAAGTCGCGCAGCAGCTCGTTCAGGCCCTTGCTCTCGGGCACGAAGACCGTGGGGCGCAGCAGCGCACGCAGGTTCAGCTCGGGCGCGCGCTGCATCTTCAGCAGGTCCTTGGCGAGCAGGATGCCGATGATGTTGTCGCGCGTGCCTTCGTAGACCGGAAAGCGCGAGTGGCCGGTGTCGATGACGATGCCCAGCAGTTCGTCGTAGGGCGCATCGATGTCCAGCAGGTCCATGCGCGGCGCGGCCACCATCGCATCGCCGGCCGACAGCTCGGCCATGCGCAGCACGCCCTCCAGCATCTGTCGCGACTCGGGCTCGATCAGCTCGCGCTGCTCAGCATCGGCCAGGGTCTCGATGAGTTCGGTCTTGGAGTCGGGGCCGGGGTGCAGAAACTCCAGCATGCGCTCCAGCAGGCCGCGGGCCTCGGGCGGTTGTTTGGCGGCCCCGCGAACTGGGGGCCGGCCTGAATGCGGTTCGCTCAAGGGGAGCTGTCAGGGTATTGCGGAAGGGACAGAATAGCCGATTGGTTTGACGAACTCTTGTAGTCCGGCGTCAAACCCCTATCTGCGTTGCCTTCCTTCGAAACGGTCCCCGCCATGTCCAGCAACAACGGCCTCATCCCCGCAACCATCCTCACGGGCTTTCTCGGCGCCGGCAAGACGACGCTGCTCAAGCGCGTGCTGACCGAAGCCCACGGCCAGAAGATCGCCGTCATCGAGAACGAGTTCGGCGAGGAGAACATCGACACCGACATCCTCGTGTCGGACACCAACGAGCAGATCATCCAGATGAGCAACGGCTGCGTCTGCTGCACCATCCGCGAAGACCTGCGCACCACGCTCTCCGACCTGGCCGCCAAGCGCCGCAAGGGCGAACTGCAGTTCGACCGCGTCATCATCGAGACCACCGGCCTGGCTGACCCCGGCCCCGTCGCGCAGACCTTCTTCATGGACGACGAGATCGCCGAGGCCTACCTGCTGGACTCGGTGCTGACGCTGGTGGACGCCAAGCACGCCGACGAGCAGCTCAACACCCGCCAGGAGGCGCGCATGCAGGTGGGCTTCGCCGACCAGATCTTCATCAGCAAGAGCGACCTGGTGAAGCCCGCCGCCGTGGAGGCGCTGATCCACCGCATCAAGCACATGAACCCGCGCGCGCCCATCCAGACGGCGCATTTCGGCGAGGTGGCGCTGAGCAAGGTGTTCGACCTGCGCGGCTTCAACCTGAACGCCAAGCTGGAGATCGACCCCGACTTCCTGAAGGCGGACAGCCATGATCACCACCACCATGGCCATGATCACCACGACCATGCGCATGGCGAGCACTGCGACCACCCGCATCACCATCACCACGATGACGACGTGAAGAGCTTCGTGTTCCGCTCCGACAAGCCCTTCAACCCGGCCAAGCTGGAAGACTTCCTGGGCGCCATCGTGCAGGTCTACGGCCCGAAGATGCTGAGATACAAGGGCGTCCTACACATGAAAGGCACCGAGAAGAAGGTGATCTTCCAGGGCGTGCACCAGATGATGGGCTCCGATCTCGGCCCCCGCTGGATGCCGGGAGAGAAAAAACAGAGCAAGATGGTGTTCATCGGCATCGACCTGCCCAAGGACGTGCTGATGCAGGGCCTGGAAGGCTGTTTGGCGTGATTTATTGGCCCTCGCGGGCCACTTTTCTGGGGTGCGTTGGCGCTGGAATCCACATGGCTACAATCCGCCGCGCTCAAAATCGGGCAGCCGGCTGAAAAGCAGTGGGATCAAGGTCTGACACCGCGCCGATGCAACCCCAGAGCGAGGAGAAGACAGTGAGCAAGACCCCGGCCCCCAAAACCGCCGCCGCGCCCGCCAAGGGCGCGAAGAAGACCGATGCAGGCGCCGACGTCGCCACGCTGGACGCACCCGCGCCGGCCAACCGCTTCGCGGACCGCTTCGCCCCGCCGAAACCGCCCGTGCGTGGCGCCAACCAGGCCGACGAGACGCCGCGCGTGGCCGCCAAGGGCGACCCCAAGCTGGCCAATGCCTGGAAGACCAAGCCGGGTGCCGAGCTGAGCGACGCCGAAGTCATGGCCATGCCGGACTCGGAGTACATGAATGCCAAGCAGGTCGAGTTCTTCCGCGCCAAGCTGGAAGGCCTGAAGAACGAGGTGCTGTCCAACGCCGGCGAGACCACCGAGCACCTGCGTGAAGACACGACGATCGTGCCGGACCCGGCCGACCGCGCGACCATCGAGGAAGAGCACGCCCTCGAACTGCGCACGCGCGACCGCGAGCGCAAGCTGCTGAAGAAGATCGTGCAGTCCATCGCCCGCCTGGACAGCGGCGACTACGGCTACTGCGACGAGACCGGCGAGCCCATCGGCCTGGGTCGCCTGATCGCCCGCCCGACGGCCACGCTGTCACTCGAAGCGCAGCAGCGCCGCGAGCTCAAGCAGAAGATGTTTGGCGACTGACATGGTCGGCCCCTCGCCCGGTCACGCCCCGCTGGACGCGGGCGAGCCCAGCCGGTCCCCCGAGGGGCTGGCCCTGGAACGGTCCGGCGCTCGGCCCGGATACTGCACCGTCGTTGCATAAGGCATATTTCAGTCCATGACCGAGTCCAAGCCCGCAGACCCGAAGGAAGGTGACAGCTTCTTCCGCAAGGTGGCGCGCTTCGTCGCCAACCCGACGACGGACTGGTCCGAGATCAATTCCCGCCAGGACGATCCCGAGGGCGACCTCGCCAAGGCCGAGTTGCGCGCCATGGTGGAGCGCAAGCGCCGCAACGATTTCGTGCGCAAGCGCGAGCTCGACATGCTGCGCCGCATCCGCCGCGAGGGGCTGACGCCCGAGCAACTGGCCGCGCTGGCGTCGTCGCCGTCGCGCATGGGCGATGACGAGCGCATCAGCGAACCCAGCTCCAAGATCGACCTGGGCGTGAAGGCCAAGATCGACGAGATCGAGCAGCAGATGGTGGGCGAGAGCTTTGCGACGACGCAGGCCGTGCCCAAGCAGGAGCCCGGCTTCTTCGAGACCAGCACGCGCCCCGTGGCGTTCGCGTCCACCGTGGCGGCGTCGCCGGCTATGGACGCGTCCGGCGGCCGCGTCAGCGAGTTCTCCACGCCGCAGGAGGTGCAGCGCCTGTCCGCGCCCACGCCGCCGGCGGCTGTGACGATGGGCGCGGCCATCCCGCCGCTGTCCGACTCGCCGGCCAGCCGCCTGCCCGACCTGCCGCCGCTGGACATGCCGCTGTCGTTCACGCTGGCCGACCCGGGCGGCGCGCCGATAGAAGTGCAGGAGGTCGTGCACGACCCGGAGCTGGACGAAGCCGTCATCGCCTTCGCCAATGCCGACTACGAAAGCAGCGAACACGCGCTGACCGAGCTGGTGCGCCCGGGCGGCAGCCGCAACCTGCACGGCGAGACCTGGCTGGTGCTGTTCGACCACTACCGCGCGACCGGCGCCCAGGGCAAGTTCGAGGTGCTGGCCGTCGAGTACGCGCAGCAGTTCGGCCTGTCGGCGCCGCAGTGGTTCTCGATGCCCAAGCTGGTGGCCGAGTCGACCCGCCAGGCCAGCCGCACGCCGATGGGGCGTGCCGGCCAGGTCAGCTGGACGGCGCCGTCGCTGCTGACGGCCGAGGACGTCACGCTGTTGCAAAAGCGCAGCGAGACGCTGCCCATGCCGTGGGTGTTCGACTGGAGCCCGCTGGACGACATCGAGATCGAGGCCGCCATCCAGCTGCGCGAGCTGTTCCGCCACTGGGCGCAGCAGCAGGTGGACCAGCGCTGGATGGGCGGCGACCACTTCCTGAACCAGCTCAAGGAACTGGCCCCCGTTGGCGAGCGCGACACCGACCCCGCGCAGTGGATGCTGCGCCTGGAGGCGCTGCGGCTGGCCAACCGGCCGGACCAGTTCGACGAGGCCGCCATCGACTACTGCGTGACCTACGAGGTCTCGCCGCCCTCATGGGAGCGGGCCAAGTGCCGCGTGCGCATCGGCGGCGAGGGCTCGTCGACGAACAGCCCCGCGACCAGCACGATGCAGAGCGAGGCGCAGTCTTCCTTCCTCGACACCAGCGTGCACGAGCCGGCCAACGTGGCGGCGCAGCTGGAGCTGATGGGTCAGCTCAGCGGCGACATCTCCGACACGCTGAAGGTCATGGGCAGCGAGGTGGGCGACGCGACGCTCATCAACATCTCCTGCACCAAGCTGATCCGCCTGGACTTCATGGCCGCCGGCGACCTGCTGAACTGGGTGCTGTCGCGCCGCAGCGAGAACCGCACGGTGGTCTTCAACGACGCCCACCGGCTGGTCGCGTTGTTCTTCGGTGCGATGGGTATCAACGAGCACGCCAAGGTGAAGGTCAGAATCAACTGACCGGCCTTGCGAAACTCGGGCCGAACCTCATCTGGAACGGCCTATGTCTTCTGATTCCTCTTCTGCTGCCGTCTATCACGGCACCACCATCGTCTCGGTGCGCCGCCAGACGCCCACCGGCTGGCAGGTCGCCATTGGCGGCGACGGCCAGGTGACGCTGGGCAACACCGTCGTCAAGGCCAGCGCGCGCAAGGTGCGCAAGCTTTACCGCGATCAGGTACTCGCAGGGTTTGCGGGCGCGACGGCCGACGCCTTCACGCTGTTCGAGCGCTTCGAGGCCAAGCTGGAGAAGCACCAGGGCCATCTCGTCCGGGCCGCCGTCGAGCTGACGCGCGACTGGCGCACCGACCGCGTGCTGCGCCGCCTGGAGGCCATGCTGGCCGTGGCCGACAAGACCGCCTCGCTGATCATCACCGGCAACGGCGACGTGTTGGAGCCCGAGCAGGGCATCGTCGCCATCGGGTCGGGCGGCGCCTACGCCCAGGCCGCGGCCAAGGCGCTGCTGGCCAACACCGAGCTGAGCGCGGCCGACATCGTCAAGAAGTCGCTGGAGATCGCCGGCGAGATCTGCATCTACACGAACCAGAACCACACGCTGGAGGTGCTGGAATGAGTCGCGCCGTGCCGGGCCGCCCCAAGCAAGCGACCATCCCCTCGGGGGATCGGTCGATGGTCTCATCGAACGAGGGGCTCCAATGAGCAGCATGACGCCTCAAGAAATCGTCTCCGAGCTGGACCGCCACATCGTCGGCCAGAACGCCGCCAAGCGCGCCGTCGCCATCGCGATGCGCAACCGCTGGCGCCGCCAGCAGGTGGACGACAAGCTGCGTGCCGAGATCACGCCCAAGAACATCCTGATGATCGGGCCCACCGGCGTCGGCAAGACCGAGATCGCGCGCCGCCTGGCGCGGCTGGCCGGCGCGCCCTTCATCAAGGTCGAGGCGACCAAGTTCACCGAGGTGGGCTATGTCGGCAAGGACGTGGACTCCATCATCCGCGACCTCGTCGAAGTGGCCGTCAAGCAGGAGCGCGAGGTGGCCATGCGCCGCTGCCAGACGCGCGCCGAGGATGCTGCCGAGGAGCGCGTTCTCGACGTGCTGCTGCCGGGCTCCGACGCCGACAACGCGACGCGCCAGGCCTTCCGCAAGAAGCTGCGCGAGGGCCAGCTCGACGACAAGGACATCGAGCTGGACCTGCTGGCGCCCAAGCCCAGCCTGGAGGTGTTGACGCCGTTCGGCAACCAGCCGGGCATGGAGGACATGGCCGAGCAGCTCAAGGGCATGTTCAGCCAGTTCGGCGCCGGCCAGAAGAAGACGCGCAAGCTCAAGATCGGCGAGGCGATGAAGCTGCTGGTGGACGAGGAGGCCGCCAAGCTCGTCAACGAGGAGGAGATCCGCTCGACCGCGCTCGCCAACGCGCAGGAAATGGGCATCGTCTTCATCGACGAGATCGACAAGGTGGCGTCGCGCCAGGAGCATGGCGGCGCCGAGGTGTCGCGCCAGGGCGTGCAGCGCGACCTGCTGCCGCTGGTCGAGGGCACGACCGTCTCGACCAAGTACGGCCTCGTCAAGACCGACCACATCCTCTTCATCGCCAGCGGCGCCTTCCACCTCAGCAAGCCCAGCGACTTGATTCCGGAGCTGCAGGGCCGGCTGCCCATCCGGGTGGAGCTGGACTCGCTGTCGGTGGCCGATTTCGAGGCCATCCTGAAGAGCACGCATGCCAGCCTGGTCAAGCAGTACCAGGCATTGCTGGCCACCGAAGGCGTCGCGCTGGACCTGCAGGACGACGCCATCCGCCGCATTGCGCAGATCGCGTTCGAGGTGAACGAGCGCACCGAGAACATCGGCGCGCGGCGCCTCGCGACGGTGATGGAGCGGCTGCTGGACGAGATCAGCTTCGACGCGCCCAACCGCTCGGGCCAGACGCTGCAGCTCGACGCGGCCGCCGTCGAGGCCAAGCTGGGCGCGCTCGCGGCCAACGAGGACCTGAGCCGCTTCATCCTCTAGCCGGTCGTCCGGGCCGGGCGTGCGGCCCTGCCCGGCGCTCAGTGCGGCAGCGCCTGGGCGCTGCCCGTCCAGCGCAGCAACTGCATCAGGTTGGGCGCCTGCGTCTTGCCCAGCAGGCTGCGCACGTGGCTGCGCACGGTGCTGACGCACAGGCCCAGGTGCCGCGATGTCGCCTCCACCGGTTCGCCGTCTGCCAGCAGCAGCAGCACGTGGCGCTCGGCCTGGCTGAGCCGGCACTGGCGCGTCAGCGCGTCGATGCGGGCCGCCTGCGTGAGCGCGGGCTGGTCCAGGTGCACGGCCAGCAGCACGCTGTGCTGCGGCCAGTCGCAGGCCAGCGCGATGGCCGGCGCCAGCGGCGCGGCGTGCAGCCAGCCGGTGTCCAGGCTGGGCGTGAACCACAGGCCATGGCGGGATGACGTGCCCTGCGCCGCCTGGCTGAGCACGTCGCCCAGTTGCGCGGCGCCGAGCTGGCCCAGGCTCATCAGGTGGTCGGCCCGGGCCTGGCCCAGATGTTCGGCAATCATGCGTTCGGCGCTCGTGTTGGCGAACAGCAGGCGGCGGTCGCGCAGCAGCACCAGCAGCGGGTTGGGCAGCGCCGACAGCACCTGCTCGGCGCGGATGCGACCCGCGTCCTGGACCGGGGGGCGGGCGGGGGCGTCTTGGAAGGCGTGGGTCAGGTGCATGGTGTTCTCCCTGGCGGCGTCACGCGACGCCACACCCCAATTTTTGTGATGGACCGCCCGGGCCGCCATCCTCGCAACGGCCATGCCGCCTCGGCGGCGCGTACTAGGCCGTTGGTTTAGGCGAGTCCTGGCGCCGCCGCGGTGGTGCTGCGCTAAGCTGGCTCGTCCGCTGGGGAGGCGTGCCGATGCGAGTTTTGTTGGTCGATGACCATGAGCTGATCTGGGATGGCACGCGCCGGCTGCTGAAGCAGGTGCTGGAGGAGTCGCGCCGCGATGCCGTGCTGGATTTCGAGGCCGTGCGCGACGTGGCCGGCGTCGAGCGGCTGGCGGACCGCGAGTTCGACCTGGTGCTGCTGGACTATCACCTGCCTGGCCTGCAGGGGCTGCCGGCCCTGCTGCGGGTCAAGACCCTGTTCGAGGACACGCCGGTATGCATGCTGTCGGCGGAGAGCGGCTCTGCACACATCCGCGCCGTGCTGGACGCCGGCGCGGCGGGTTTCGTCCCCAAGAGCTACGGCGCCGCCGAGATGGCGATGGCGCTGCGACTGGTGTTGCTGCACAAGGTGTACGTTCCCGCGGAATTCGTGTTCAGCGAGGACGTGGTGCGGGGCCGCGACAGCGACGAAATCGAGAGCGAACAACTCGCCACCTTCCTGCGCACCGAGCTGTCGAACCGTCAGCGCCAGGTGCTGGCGCTGGCGCTGCGGGGGCAGCCGAACAAGACCATCGCACGCAACCTGGACATCGCCGAGGGCACCGTCAAGGTCCACCTGTCCATGGTCTACAAGGCGCTCGGCGTGCGCACCCGTGTTGCCGCACTCTGTCGCGTGCTGCAAGCCGATGCGGCAGGCGCGCTCGAAGGGGCGTGAAACCCGCGGCCAGCGCCACCATGAGGACCTCCGACGCCGCCCCACGATTCCCGCGCCAGGTCCAGGTGCGGCGCGACGACCGTGCGCAGTTCGACCAGCGTCGCATCGAGGTCCTTGTCGACTATTCGCGGTCGCTGCGCGTGCAGATGTGGATCATTGCCGCCTTCATCGCCGCGCTGGTGGCAGCAGGCGGAGGGGGGTACCTTGCTGCAGCGCTGTGGCTGCTGCTGTTCGTGGCCGTGCGGGAGACGCGGGCGGCCGCGCTCGTGAAGCTGGCCGAGGCGCGCGATGCGCCGGCCGAGCCCCGGCTTCGGCAGGTCATGTGGTGGTCGCTGGCGCTCGGGTTGGTGCATGGCGGCGCCGCACTGTTCATGGTGCGGCTCGACCTGGCCTACGACGCGCTGCTGTCCATGGTGCTGATGTCGCTGGCGGCCGGCGCCGTCTCCACCACCTTCACCGTCGTGCCGGCATTCAATGCGTACGCACTGGCGATCTCCGTGCCCACGACGGCCCTGTGGGTGTGGCAAGGCGGTGCCGTGGGCTGGGGTGTCGCGCTGCTGGTCGCGTTGTTCAGCGGCGTGCAGATCCGTTTCGCCCAGCAGAACATGCGCATGTTCGGTGAAAGCTACCGCATGCGGCTGGAGAACGCCGCGCTCGTGCGCGAGCTGGACCAGGAGCGCGAGCAGCTGGCCGCAGCTCGCGATGCCGCCGTGCAGGCCGACCTGGCCAAGAGCCGGTTCCTCGCGTCTGCCAGCCACGACCTGCGCCAGCCGCTGCAGAGCCTGGAGCTGAGCATCGGCGCGCTGTCGCGGCTGACGCTGCCTGGCGATGGCCCGGCCATCATGCGCGACACGGTGGCCAGCCTGGCGGCCCTGCGGCAGATGCTGGAAGGCTTGATCGAGGTGTCCAAGTTCGATGCCGGCAGCGAGGTGCCCGACCTGCGTCCGGTGCCGCTGGCCCGGCTGTTCGCCGCGCTGAAGTCCGACTTCCGCCGGGCTGCCGAGGCCAAGGGCCTGAGGCTGGACGTGCAGCCTGCGGGCGAGCTGGTGGTGACCAGCGACGTGACCATGCTGCGCCGCGTGCTCGCCAACCTGGTGGACAACGCCATCAAGTTCACGGACGTCGGCAGCGTCACTCTGCGTGCCCAGTCCGTGCCGGGGTGGGTGGAGGTGGTGGTGGAAGACACCGGCATCGGGATTGCCGCCCCCGACCAGGACCGCGTGTTCGAGGATCTGGTGCAACTGGGCAATCCGGAGCGTGATCGCTCCCGGGGCCACGGGTTGGGGCTGGGCATCGTGCGGCGGCTGGTGCGGCTGTTGAGCGCGGAGTGCCAGGTCCAGTCCGAGCTCGGTCGCGGCAGCCGCTTCCTGCTGCGTTTGCCGGCTGGGCATTGCGGCGACGACGCGGTGCTGGGCGAGACGCGGCGCGCCGAGCCTGCGCTGATTGCGCGGCGCGTGCTGGTGCTGGATGACGATGCCGGCGTGCGCAGTGCCTACCGGCATGCGCTTGCCAGCCTGGGCTGTGACGTCGAATGCTGCGCCACGCTGGAGGCTGCGCTGCAGGCGCTGCCGCAGCACCGGCCCGAAGTCGCCCTGGTGGACTACCGGCTGGGCGGCGGCGTCAACGGTCGCCAGGCCATCGAGCGGTTGCGCGAACACCAGGCCGGGCTGGCAGCCGTGCTGGTGTCGGCCGACACCAGCCCCGAGCTGGCGCGGGAACTGGCGCCGCTGAACGTGCCGGTTCTGCGCAAGCCGGTCAGCGAAGCCATACTGGTGCAGGCGATCAACGAGGCATTGCATGGGGCAGGCCACCGCCCCCGCTGATGGCGTGGCACCAGGGAGAACGACATGGCACTTTCCAGGCCGGTGGGCGCGCTCGACGCCGCGTTGCGCGAGCAACCCGACAGCGCTTTTCATTGCGACGTGTTGATCATCGGCAGCGGTTACGGCGGCGCCGTGGCCGCCGCGCGGCTGGCCAGCGCACAGCGTGCGGCCGACGCGCGGGACGCCGTCGTCTGGCTGCTGGAGCGGGGCGCCGAGCGGGCGCGCGGCGACTTCCCGTCCCGCTTTGCCGAGCTGCCGGGTGACGTGCGCTTCTCCATGCAGAACGGCGAGGGCCCGCGCGGCCGCGAGCTGGGCCTGCTGGACCTGCGCCTGGGCGGCGACGTCAACGTGCTGCTGGGCAACGGGCTGGGCGGCGGCTCGCTGATCAATGCCAACGTGATGGTGCGCGCCCCCGACGCGTTCTGGACCGACCATGCCTGGCCCGCAGGCATCGACCGGGCGGCCATGACGCAGCCATATGACGATGCCGAGGCCATGCTGCAGCCGCAGCCCTTCCCCGGCACGCACGACCTCGGCAAGCTGCGCGCGCTGCGCGGCCTGGCCGGCGGCGACTGCTCGCTGCCGCCGCTGGCCGTCGCCTGGCAGGCCGGCACCAGCGCCGCCGGCGTGCCCATGGCCGCCTGCACGTTGTGCGGTGACTGCCTGACCGGCTGCAACGTCGGTGCCAAGGGATCGCTGGACACCAGCTACCTCGCCTGGGGCGCGCAGCGCGGCGTGCAGATGTTCAACGGCGTGTCGGTGCTGTCGCTGGCTCGGCCAGACCACGGGGACGGCTGGCAGGTCACCTGGCTGCCCACCGACCGTCAGCTGCGGCGTGACGACGAAACCCTGCCGCCCATCCGCGCGCGGCGCGTGCTGCTGGCCGCCGGCAGCCTGGGCTCCACGGAGATCCTGCTGCGCAGCCGGCGTGACGGGCTGCGGTTCTCGGACCAGCTCGGGCGGCGCTTCTCGATGAACGGCACCACGGTCGCCGCGGGGCTGGACCATGCCGAGCGCATCGGCGCCGTGGCCGACCCCGAGACCGACCCGGCGCGGCCCGGCGAGCGCTGGGCCGGGCCCACCATCTGCGGCCTGGCCGAAGTGCCGGCCGACGGACCCGGCCGCCCGGGCTTCGTCGTCGAGGAGTTCGCCGTGCCGGGCGCGCTGCGACGCGTGTTCGCCGAGGTGGCCACCACGCTGGGCCTGCTGCGCGGCGGCCGCATGAGCGGGGCCGACCCCGTGCTGTGCACGGAGCGCCACATCGACCACATGAGCCTGTTCGGACTGCTGGGCCGCGACGACGCCGCGGGACAGCTGGTGCTCACCGGTGGTGCGGCGGCCCCCGAGGGCAGCGTGCAGGTGGTGTGGAAGGACGCCGCCAGCCAGCCGCTGTACGCGCACATGGCCGACTGGCTGGACGGCCGCGATGCCGCGCTGGCGCGCCTGGCGCCTGCGCGTGCCGGCGCGTCGCCGGGAACGCGGCCTGCGCAGGCGCCGCTGGCCAGCGGCATCGACCGGCCCTGGTACGAGGCCGCGCTGGCGACCACCACCGCGCTGGTGGAAGGCGGTGCGCGCCGGCTGGTGCAGGGCGGCCGGGCGGCGGTGGATGCGGCCGTGCACAGCCCCGCGGGGCAGCGAGCGCAGGCGGCGCTGCAGCCGGTGCTGGACGCCGGCCGGCGTGTGGTCTTCAACACCCTGGCCGACGTGGCAGCGCCGCCGGCGCTGCTGGCGCTGGTGGTGGACCAGACGCTGGGCGTCTCCGTGACCGTGCATCCGCTGGGCGGCTGCGCCATGGGGCGCAGCGTGGCCGACGGCGTGGTGGACGGCTGCGGCCGCGTCTACGACCCCGCTGGCGGCGTGCATGACGGCCTGGCCGTGCTGGATGGCGCCGTGCTGCCGGGTGCCGTTGGCCGCAACCCGGCGCTCACCATCACCGCGCTGGCCGAACGCGCCATGCCCGAGCTGGCGGGGCACTGGGGCCTGGTGCTGCGCGGGCGCGATGCCACGCACCCTGGGCGGGTGCCCGACGCCACGAGGCGGCGCCGCGAGCTGCCCCCGGAGCGGGCCCAGTGGCGGCTGCGCGAGCAACTGCAGGGCCGCTTCGAGTGGGCGGGCCGGCGCTACTGGGCGCGGCTGGACATGGCCTACGAGGACATCCCCGGTATCAGCCGCGCGCTGCAGCTGCCGTCGCGGACGCTGGTGGTGCACGGCGGCACGCTGCGGCTCTACGACTGGCCGGCGCAGTGGCCGCTGGCGGACCCGGCGTACGACGACCTGCTGCTGCTCGACGAGCGCGCGGTGCCGCGCTGGCAGGCGCAGGTCAGCGGCTCGCTGAAGCTGTTCGCGCCGCTGGCCGACACGCTGCCGCTGCCGCTGGACGGCCCCGCCGAGGACGACGGCTGCGTGACGCTGGACTACCGGCTCAGCCTGCAGAGCGTGAGCGGGTCTTCCGGCGGGCCGTTGCGCGTGGGCGGGCGGCTGGATGCCCGCAAGACCTTCGGCGTGCCGCCCGGCAGCCACGACAAGCGCAGCGTGCTGCGCCAGCTCAGCGAGGCCCAGGTGCTGTACGACGGCCAGCCGGTGGGCCGCTGGATGCTCAACACCGACGACCTCGCCCAGCGCCAGGAGCCGCTGCTGCGGCTGCTGCGCCAGTCGTCGCTGCCCGATGCCGTCGGCGACGCCGCGGTGGGCGGCCTGTACGTCATGCGCCGCGCGCTGCCGCAGTTGGCCGCTGCGGCGCTGCTGGCCCTGCAGCAGCAGCCGCCTCATTTCGCCGACCGGCGCTTCCCCGGCCGGCAGCCGTGGATGGCGGCGGACCCGGTGCCGCTGTGCTGGCCCAGCGGCGCGCGGCTGACGCCTTATCTCGTCGCGGGCGACACCCGGCCACCCGTGCTGCTGCTGCACGGCATGGGCGCGTCGGGCAACAGCTTCACGCACGACACGCTGGCGCTGGACAGCCCGCACCTGCTGCAGGCGCTGCACGAGGCCGGCCGCTCGGTGTGGGTGCTGGATGTGCGCAGCAGCATCGGCAACGAGTTCGGCCGGCAGGCCAGCGACGGCCCCGACGCCGCGGCTGACTGGACGGCCGACCTGATCGCGCGCGGCGATGTGGCGCGGGCGCTCCAGGTGCTGGCCGCCCGCAGCCCCACGGGGCAGGTCGACGTGCTCGCGCACTGCATGGGCGGCGTGATGTTCTGGATGGCGTTGCTGGGAGACGCGTCACTGGGGCCGCTGGTGCATGCCGCGGTGGTGTCGCAGACCGGCTTCATGCTGCGGCCCACCGGCTTCAACCGGTTGCGCGGCTACCTCGCCAGCTACCTGCTGGCCTACCTGAAAATCCAGGAGGTCGACACGCGGCCCGACCTGCATTGCGCCCGGCCTGATGCGTCCAACCAGGCAATTGTTTGGGAGCAGCGCAAGCCCGGTGGCCTGCAAGTCGCCATCGACGCGCTGCTGGGCCAGTTCCCCTACGCGGACGACGACCTGGCCGAGCGCGACCGGCCGCAGTGGCAGGGCCAGGACTGGCGCGTGCGCCAGCGTGCCGACGCGATCTTCGGCCAGCTGTTCCAGCTGGCGCAGGTGCACCCCGAGACGGTCAGGCAGCTCGACGCGCTGCTGGGCTGGGTCAAGATGCCGATGCTGTCGCAGGCCATCCACTTCGCGCGCGAGAAGCGCCTGACCGATGCCGACGGCCGCAACGTCTGGCTGGACGAGGCCATGCTGCGCGATCGGCTGCCGTTTCCCGTGTTGCTGCTGCATGGGCGGCACAACCGCGTTTTCGACTGGCGTGGCGCCGAGCAGACCTGGCAGACGCTGCGCCGCGTGCGGGCGGAGCCCGCGGCGCGTGAACAGGCCATGGCGCTGGACTTCGAGCAGCCCACGCCTGCCGACCCCAACGGCCAGTACCGCCACTACGGGCGCGGCACCGACACGCAGCTCATCATGCTGGAGCACTACGGGCATTTCGACACCGTCATCGGCCGCTGGGCCGGGCGCGACGTGTTTCCGCTGGTGCAGGGCTTTCTGGACACCGCGCCGGCCTATGTCAAGCCCTCCGAAGCGCCGCCCACTCCGAAGGCGTTCTCGCCCGGGGTGGGCCCGGTGCAGGGGCGGCTGGGTGGCTCGGCGAAAGGCTGGTACTCCAGCTGCCTGCTGGTGTCTCCCAGGGCGGGAGAAGCGGCGCCGAACACGCTGGTGTTCGTGCCGGTGCGCTGGCGCGGCGGCGTGCCGCAGCGCGACACGGCGCCCGCACAGGTGATGCAGTGGGACGACGGTCACGGCGCGGTGGCCAAGACGGTGTGGTTTCGCGACCCCGCGCAGGCCCTGACGGCCAGCAGCTACGTGCTGTTGTTCACCACGGTCGAGAAGCTGGCTCCGGTGGGCGCCGGCAAGGGGGGGCGACCCGGCATGCCAGCCGCGCCGGCGCCGTCGCGATCGTCAGCGCGCCAGGCACTGTGCTCCAGCCCCGGCGCGCCGCTCGCCGTGGCGGACGAAGCGATCACCGACGCCGTTGAAGAAGGCTCTTTGCGCATTGATTGAGGATGGCTCATCTGGTGAGCCAGCGAGCTGA
>JAYSCT010000104.1:0-16353 GCA_041914785.1 Roseateles sp. | reverse complement strand
CTACGACCAACGGATTAAGAGTCCGCTGCTCTACCAACTGAGCTAAGAGCCCTGAGTCAACTTGACTTGCGTCTTGCTGAGCCAATTATTATAGCGCGATTTTTTAGATCTCGCCAGAAATTCTGGTGGGATGTGCAGGATTCGAACCTGCGACCAACGGATTAAAAGTCCGCTGCTCTACCGACTGAGCTAACATCCCGCGTCAAGCAGAGCATGCCATTATAGGCAGGTTTTCGGCGGCTCCGCAAGAATTTTCATTTTTCGTCGTCAACACGCACGCGGGCGCGTCCGGCAAGGTACAGCCGCTGCAGTTCTGCCGCCGCGCACAGGCCGAAGGTCGCCGTGACCGCGACGCTGGAGCCGTAGCCGTGGCAGTTCAGGCTGCCGTCCACTTCCGCCACCTCACACGCGTCGCCCTCCCCGGACGACGGCAGGTGCACCGGCTCGCGAGAGTAGACGCAGGCGACGTCCAGCCTGCCGCTTCGCGGCGCACCGTGGTGCTTGCGCAGCCGCTGGCGCAGTGATGCCAGCAGCGGGTCGTGCGTCGTGGCCCTGAGGTCGTCGAGCTGCACGCGGTGCGGCTCTCGCTTGCCGCCGGCGGCGCCGACGGTGACGAAGGGCAGCCCGCGCTCGCGCGCCCACGCGGCCAGCGTGGCCTTGGCGCGCACCTGGTCGCAGCAGTCGATGAGGCCGTCGAACACCGCGTCGCCGATCAGCGCCGGCCAGTTGTCGGGTTCCACGAACTCCTCGATGACGCGCACCGCGCAGCCGGGGTGGATGTCGGCGATGCGCAGCCGCAGCGCCTCGGCCTTGGCCATGCCCACGGTCGAGCCGAGGGCCTGGATCTGGCGGTTGATGTTGGATTCGGAGACCTGGTCCAGGTCGATCAGCGTCAGCGCGGCCACGCCGCTGCGGGCCAGCGCCTCGACGGCCCAGGAGCCGACGCCGCCCAGGCCCACGACCGCGAAGCGTGCGGCACGCAGGCGTTGATAGGCTCCGTCGCCATGGAGCCGCCGCAGGCCGCCGAAGCGGCGCTCCAGATCAGCGTCGAGCTGATCCGCGAGCATCACTTCAGCGTGGCCAGGCGTTCCTTGCCCGCTTGCGCGGCTTCGGTGCCGGGGTAGGCCTTGATGAGGTCTTCGAGGCTGCGTCGCGCGGCCTTGTTGTCCTTCAGTTCGGCCTGGCAGTTGGCCAGCGCGAGCAGCGCCTCGGGCGCGCGCGGGTGGTCAGGGTTGCCGGCGATGAAGGCCTTGAAGGTCGCGATGGCGTCCTTGTAGTCGCGCTTGCCGTACTGCGCGTTGCCCAGCCAGAAGCGCACCGAGTCGGTGTAGCCGCTGGCGGTGTAGCGCTTCAGGAAGGCGTTCAGCGCGGCCACGGCCTCGGCGAAATCGCCGCGGCGCACGAGGCCGATGGCGGCGTCGTACTGGCTGCGTTCGTCGGGGCTGACCTGGAACTCGCGGCCGTCGAGGCTGACCTTCTGCGGCTCCAGCGGCTTCAGGCGGGCATCGATGGACTGGGACTGGTCCGTCACCTTGCGCTGCGTGTCGGCCAGGTCGCGCGCGAGGCGCTCGTTGGCGCCGCGCAGCGTGGCGACCTCGGCGCGCAGCGCGTCGAGCTGGCTGTTGAGCTCCAGCATGCTGCGGCGCAGCGGCTGGAGCTGGTCCTGCACCAGCGAGTTGAGCTGCTCGGCGCGCTGCTTGGCGGCGTCCTCGTTGGCCTGGATCTTGGCGCGCAGTTCGAGGATGGCCTTGCGGGCTTCGTCATCCTCGAACAGACCGGCCGAGGCCGGCTGCATGAAGGCTGCGCCCGCAGCCAGGGCCACCAGCGTCAGACGCAGTCCACGCATCACTTGTCCTTGAGCTCGACGCGACGGTTCTTGCTCCAGGCTTCTTCGCCGCTGCCTTGCACGGCCGGGCGTTCCTTGCCGAAGCTGACGGCCTCGACCTGGTTGGTGCCCACGCCCAGCAGCGTCAGCGACTTGGCGACGGCTTCGGCACGGCGCTGGCCCAGGGCCAGGTTGTACTCGCGGCCGCCGCGCTCGTCGGTGTGGCCTTCCAGCGTCAGCGCCAGCTTCTTGTTGTTGTTCAGGCGCTTGGCGTGCAGGTCCACCAGCGGGCGGTACTCTTCCTTGACGACGTCGCTATCGAAGTCGAAGTAGACGACGCGCTTGCCCTGCACTTGCTGGGTCAGCTGCTCGTCCAGCGTCAGCGTCTTGACCTGGGTCTGGGCGATCGGTTCGACCTTGGGTTGGGCCGGAGCGGGCGGCGCGACGGGCGCGGCTTCCTTGACCGGCGCGGGCTCGTCCAGCTTGACGGTGGATTGGCAACCTGCCAGCACGGCGGCGGCAACCAGGGTGAGCGCGTAACGGGTCAGCTTCATTCGAGTGTTCTCCACAACAGACGGGGGGCGGGGTGAAACGTCAATGCCGACAACGTTGCCGGCGCGATATTGTCCAACATGGTGCGAGTCATACGATCACTGGGCGCCAAAAGAGCCCCAGGTCGGCTCGCGCACCTCGGCCAGCGTGACCAGCAGCGGCGTCTTGATCTTGCCGTCCAGCGTCGTCGTCATCAGCACTTCCTTGCCGCCGGCGCGGCTCGCGTAGACGATGAGCTTGCTGTTGGGCGCGAAGGACGGGCTTTCGTCGTCGTTGGCGTCGCTGATCTGCTGGGACTGGCCGGTGGCGATGTCCATCACGCACAGGCGGAAGGCGCCGCCGTTGCGCGTGACGTAGGCCATCGTGCGGCCGTCCGGGCTGATGGCCGGGCTGATGTTGTAGTTGCCGTTGAACGTGACGCGCTCGGCCGCGCCGCCGCCGGCGGGCATGCGGTAGATCTGCGGGCCGCCGCCCCGGTCACTGACGAAGTAGATCTTGCTGCCGTCGGGCGTGTAGCAGGCCTCGGTGTCGATGGCGCTGCTCTGCGCGATGCGGCGCAGGCCCGAGCCGTCACGGTTGATGACGAACAGCTGCGTGCCGCCCTCGCGCGACAGGCTCAGCGCGAGCTGGCTGCCGTCGGGCGACCAGGCAGGCGCGCTGTTGGTGCCCTTGAAGTCGGCCAGCACGCGGCGCGCGCCGGTCTGCACGTCCTGGATGCGCACGGTCGCCTTGCCGCTCTCGAACGACACGTAGGCCAGCTCGCGACCGTTGGGCGCCCACGCGGGCGAAATGATGGGCTCGGGGCTGGTCAGCGCGACCTTGGCGCCCTCGCCGTCGGCATCGGCGATGACGAGGCTGTAGCGCCGGCCGGCCTTGGTGACATAGGCCATGCGCGTGGCGAACACGCCCTTGTCGCCAGTGAGCTTCTCGTAGATGACGTCGGCGATGCGGTGGGCCGCCAGGCGCGCATCGTCGGGATGCACGGCCTGGGCCTGGCCGATGACCTCGGCGCCCCGCACGACATCCCAGAGCTTGAAGCGGATGTCCAGCCGGCCGTCGGCCAGCCGGTTGACGGAGCCGGCGACGAGATCGTCCACCTGGCGGGCCTTCCAGTCGGCATAAGCCGGCGCGCTGGTTTCGCTGAGGGCGCCGGTCACGTCGACGGTGCGGAACAGGCCGCTGCGCTCCAGGTCGGCGCGGATGATGGCGGCGATGGGCTGGGGCGACTTGGACTCGTCGCGGAAGTCGACGATGGCCACCGGGATGCGCGTGCCGCCGACACCGGCGATATCGATGCGCAGCTGGGCGAACGCCGGGCTGGCGGCCAGCGCGGCAAGGGCCGCGAGGCCGCGGCGGCGGGAAACGGGAGCAGACATGGCGCACGATTCTGCCGCAGCCGACGCAGTTGTAACGTCAGACGAGGCGCCGACTTTGCAATCCTTGATGCGATCGCCGCGCTACAGCAGCACGATGTCGTAGTGCTCGGTCTGGTTGGTGGGCTCGGCCGTCAGCGAGATGGGCTTGCCGATGAAGTCGGACAGGCCGGCCAGGTGGGCGCTCTCCTCGTCCAGCATCATCTCCACGACGTTGGCGGCGGCGACGACGCGGAACTCGCGCGGCGAGAACTGGCGCGCCTCGCGCAGGATCTCGCGCAGGATGTCGTAGCAGACGGAGCGTGCCGTCTTCACCTGGCCGCGGCCCTCGCAGGTCGGGCAGGGTTCGCACAGCATGCGTGCCAACGACTCGCGCGTGCGCTTGCGCGTCATCTCCACGAGGCCCAGCTGCGTGAAGCCGCCGACGGTGACCTTGGTGCGGTCGCGGCTCAGCTGCTTCCTGAACTCGGCCAGCACTGCGGCCTTGTGCTCCTCGCGCGTCATGTCGATGAAGTCGACGATGATGATGCCGCCCAGGTTGCGCAGGCGCAGCTGGCGGGCAATGGCGCCGGCCGCTTCGAGGTTGGTCTTGAAGATGGTGTCGTCGAAGTTCTTCGCGCCGACGAAGCCGCCCGTGTTCACGTCGATGGTGGTCATCGCCTCGGTCTGGTCGAACACGAGCGACCCGCCGGACTTCAACTCCACCTTGCGCGCCAGCGCCCGCGCGATCTCGGCGTCGACGTTGCACAGGTCGAAGATCGGCCGCTCGCCGCGGTAATGCTCCAGCTTGGCCGTGGCGGACGGCATGAAGGTCTCGCCGAAGGCGCGCAGCACGTCGTACTGCATGCGCGAGTCGATGCGGATGTGGCCCGTGCGTTCGCTGGCCAGATCGCGCAGCACGCGCTCGACGAGGCTGAGGTCCTGGTGCAGCAGGCTGGCGGGCGGCGTCGTGAGGGCCTTCTCGCGGATCTGCTGCCACGTCTTGCGCAGGTAGGCGATGTCGGCCGCCAGCTCCTCGTCCGACGCGTCTTCCGCGTTGGTGCGCAGGATGAAACCGCCGCCACCGCCCTGGTCCTTGCTGCCCACCAGCGCCACCATGCGGGCGCGCAGCGCCTCGCGCGTCTCGGGCGAGCCGATCTTCTGGCTGATGCCGATGTGTTCGTCCTGCGGCAGGTACACCAGCATGCGGCCGGCTATGCTGATCTGGCTGGACAGCCGCGCGCCCTTGGTGCCGATCGGGTCCTTGATGACCTGCACCGTCAGCGGCTGGCCCTCGAAGACCAGGCGCTCGATGGGCGTGGGCGGCGTGTCCGCGCCTTGGTGCCGGCCATGGCCGAACTGCGACGCGCTGTGCAGGTCGGCCACGTGCAGGAAGGCCGCGCGCTCCAGGCCGATGTCGATGAAGGCGCTCTGCATGCCCGGCAGCACGCGCACGACCTTGCCGAGATAGACGTTGCCGACGAGGCCCCGCTCCAACGTGCGCTCGATGTGCAGCTCCTGCACCGCGCCGTTCTCGACCACCGCCACCCGCGTCTCCTGCGGGGACCAGTTGATCAGGATGTCTTCCATCTCTCGTCCTTGAATGCTGACGGTTGCACGCCGCGGCGCGCAGGCGTCAGAACTCGAAGCCGAATTTCTCCAACAGGCCGGCGGTCTCAAAGAGGGGCAACCCCATGATGCCCGAGTAGCTGCCGGCAATGTTCACGATCCAGGCGGCCGCCTGGCTCTGGATGGCATAGGCGCCGGCCTTGCCGAAGGGCTCGCGGCTGGCGATGTAGCGCTCGATCTGCACGGCGGACAGCGGCGCGAACTCGACCTGCGACACGTTCAACGCCTGGACGCGGTGGCTGCCGTCGTCCACGGCCACGGCCGTGATGACGCGGTGGCCGCGGCCCGACAGCAGCGCGAGGATGCGGCGCGCGTCGGCCTCGTCCTCGGGCTTGCCAAGGATGAGGTCGTCGACGGCCACCGTCGTGTCGGCGCACAGGATGGGCGCCGGCGCCAGGCCGCGCGCGGCCCGGCGGGCCAGCGCCGCGTCCAGCTTGGCGGCCGTGACGCGGGCGCAGTAGGCCTCGGGCGGCTCACCGGCCTGCACCGCTTCCAGCGCCTCGGCGTCCTCGTCGTCGCCGGGCAGCAGCAGCTCATGCCGCACGCCCAGCTGGTCCAGCAACTGGCGGCGGCGCGGGCTTTGCGAAGCAAGGTAGACGATGGGCGCGGTCATTCGCGGTGGTAGGGATGGCCCGTGGTGACGGTCCAGGCGCGGTACAGGCCTTCGGCCAGCAGCACGCGGGCAAAGGCATGCGGCAGCGTCAGGTCGGACAGCCGCAGCGTCTCGTCGGCCGTGGCCTTGAGGTCGGGATGCAGGCCGTCCGGGCCGCCGATGATGAGGGCGGCGTCGCGGCCCTCCCCCATCCATAGCTTCAAACGCTCCGCCAGTTGAACGGAGGTGCGGCGTTCGCCGCGCTCGTCAAGGATGATGCGGCGCACGCCTTTCGGCAACGCGGCCTCGATGCGGGCCGCCTCGGCGGCCATCAGCTGCTCGGCCGTCTTGCTGCCGCGCGTCTCGGCCTTGACGGCCTTCAGCTCCAGTCTCAGCTCGGGCGGAAAGCGTTTGGCGAAGTCGTCATAGGCGGTGTCCGCCCAGGCCGGCTGGCGCTGGCCCACGGCGACGAGCAACAGCCGCATCAGCCCTTCTTGGCCGGGGCCTTCTTGGCGGCCACCTTCTTGGCCGGGGCGGCCTTGGTCGTGGCCTTGGCCGCCGTCTTCGCGGGCGCAGCCTTCTTCACGCCCACCGTCGTCTTCACGGCTGCCTTCTTGGCCGCGGGCTTCTTCGCCGCCGGCTTGGCAGCGCCGACCTTGATGGTCTTTGCCGCGGGCGTCTTCGCGTCGACGACGCGGGCCGGCGTCTTCTTGGCGACGGTCTTGGCCGCCGTCTTGGTGGCGGGCGCAGCCTTCTTGGCGGGCGCCGCGGCCTTTGTCGCCGGCGCCTTCTTCTTGGCCGGCGCGGCGTCTTCCGACGCCTTCACCAGCTTGGTCTCGCCGCTGGCGACCTTGAGTTTGACGGGCTTCTCGCCCCAGATCTCCTCCAGGTGGTAGTAGTCGCGGATGGCGGGCTGCATCACGTGCACGACGGCGGCGCCGCAGTCCACGATGATCCATTCGCCGTTGTCCTCGCCTTCCGTGCGCATGACCGTCATGCCGCGGCCCTTGACCGTCTCACGCACGCTGGACGCGAGCGCCTTGGTCTGGCGGTTGCTGGTGCCGGAGGCAATGATGACGCGCTCGAACAGTGGCGACAGGTGTTCGGTGTTGAACACGACGATGTTCTGAGCCTTGACGTCTTCCAGACCATCGACGATGGCGCGTTGCAGCTTGCGAATGTCCATTCAGGGCTTCTTCCCGTAAAGACGGTGCGAGCCAATATAGCTCGCCACGTCGGCGCCCACCAAGGGGCTGATGTCGTCGCCACGCGCGATCGCGTCGCGCACGGCGGTGGATGAAAGGGGGGTGTCCGGCAGGTTGAGCACCTGCAGGCGGTGCGGAGGCATGCCCGGCGGCGTGACGACGGCCGCGCCCGCGCGGGGCACGACCACCAGCGTGGCCAGTTGCGCCACCGTCTCGGCACGGTACCAGGTGGGCAGGCGCGCGTACTGGTCCTGGCCGATGAGGAACATCAGCTCCGCGTCGGGCGCCTCTGCCTTGAACTCGCGCAGCGTGTCGGCCGTGAAGCTGGGGCCGCGGCGGTGCAGCTCACGGTCGTCGATGGCAAACCGGGGCTCGCCCGCAATCAGCAGCTGCAGCATCTGCACGCGGTGCGCGCCGGCCGCCATGACCTGGTCGGGCTTCTGCCACTGACGGCCGGCGGGCAGCCACAGCAGGCGCTCGGGCGCCAGCGCGTCGAGCGCGAAGCGGGCGAAGGCCAGGTGGCCCAGGTGAGGCGGGTCGAAGCTGCCGCCGAACAGCGCCAGCCTCATAGCCACAGCCCGGTGGGCGTTTCGTCGGCCCAGTCACGCGGCCGCAGGAAGTCGCTGTACAGCCGCGCCTCGGGCGTGCCGGGCTCGGGGGCCCAGTCGTAGCGCCATTTCACCTGCGGGGGCATGGACATCAGGATGGATTCGGTGCGGCCGCCGGATTGCAGGCCGAACAGCGTGCCGCGGTCCCAGACGAGGTTGAACTCGACATAGCGGCCGCGACGATACGCCTGGAAGTCGCGCTCGCGCTCGCCGTAGGCATAGCCCTGGCGGCGCTGCACGATGGGCAGGTAGGCGTCCAGGAAAGCGTCTCCCACCGACCGGATCAGCGCAAAGCCGGCGTCGAAGCCGCCTTCGTTGAAATCGTCGAAGAAGATGCCGCCCACGCCGCGCGGCTCGTTGCGATGCTTCAGGAAGAAGTACTCGTCGCACCAGGTCTTGAAGCGCGGATGCAGGTCCTCGCCGTGGGCGCTGAGCGCGTCGCGGCAGGTGCGGTGGAAGTGCTGCGCGTCGCGCTCGTAGCCGTAGTAGGGCGTCAGGTCCATGCCGCCGCCGAACCAGGTGACGGCCGGCGCGTTCGCGGGCAGCGCCGCGAACATGCGCACATTCATGTGCACGGTGGGCACGAACGGGTTGTGCGGGTGGATGACCAGCGACACGCCCATGGCCTCGAACGGCGCGCCGGCCAGCTCGGGGCGGTGCTGCGTGGCCGAGGGCGGCAGCACGCGGCCCTTCACGTGCGAGAAGTTGACGCCGCCGCGCTCGAACACGGCGCCGCCTTCGATGAGGCGGGACAGGCCGTCGCCCTCCAGCCGGCCGCCGGGCTCGCGGGCCCAGCCGTCGCTGACGAAGGCGTTGCCATCGGCCGCTTCCAGCGCGGTGACGATGCGCTGCTGAAGGTCGAGCAGATAGTCGCGAACGGCTTGTGAGTTCATGGGCGCGGGCGGATGGGGCTGGCCAACGCGGGGCGCTTGCCCGTGCGATGGCCAAGGTAGTCGGCAAAGGCGGCGAAGTCGGCGTCGACGTTGCCGGTGGGCTGCACGAAGCGCGTCAACGACACGACGCGCTCCTTGAAGTCGAAGTAGCACAGGCCCACCGGCACGCCGGCCTGCACGGCCACCTGGTAAGCGCCCGTGCGCCAGCCGGTGGCCAGCGAACGCGTGCCCTCCGGCGCCGCGGCGAGCCAGAAGCGCTCGCCACGGCCCACGGCGGCCCGCATCTGGCGCACAGTGTCGCCCACCAGCCCGTGCGGGCTGCTGCGGTCCACGGCCACGCCGCCGATCCAGCGCGCCCAGGCGCCCAGCAGTGGCACCTTGAACAGGCTGTCCTTGCCCCAGAAGCGCAGTTGCAGCCCCAGCGTCCACTTGGCCAGCACGCCGACGACGAAGTCCCAGTTGGACGTGTGCGGGTAGACCAGGATGACGCCCTGCTCCGCCGGCAGCCCGGGCACGTCCACCGTCCAGCCGCACAGCCTCAGCAGGCCGCGGGCCAGCCGACTTTGGCGGCCGGTGGCATGCCACGGCCCGGTCAGGACGGTGGGGCTGCGCGTCAACGCTTGATGGCGCGGTGGCCGATGTCGCTGCGGTACTGCCGCCCGGCGAACTGGATGCCGGTGACGAGGTCGTAGGCGCTCTGCGCCGCCGTGCGGGCCGACTCGCCCAGCGCCGTCACGCACAGCACGCGGCCGCCGCTGGTCAGCAGCTTGCCGTCCTGCTCGGTGGTGCCGGCGTGGAAGACCATGGCCTCGGCGTCGTCCGCCGGCAGGCCGGTGACGGCGTCGCCCTTGCGCGGATTCAGCGGGTAGCCCTCGGCCGCCAGCACCACGCCCAGCGCCACGCGGCGGTCCCACTGCAGCTCGACCTGGTCCAGCGTGCCGTCGGTCGCGTGCATCAGCAGCTCGAACAGGTCGCTCTTCATCCGCATCATGATGGGCTGCGTCTCGGGATCGCCCATGCGGGTGTTGAACTCGACCGTGCGCGGCTGGCCGTGCTCGTCGATCATCAGCCCGGCGTACAGGAAGCCGGTGAACGGATGGCCGTCCTTGGCCATGCCCGCGATGGTGGGCTGGATGATCTCGTGCATGACCTTGGCATGCACGTTGGGCGTGACGACCGGCGCGGGCGAGTAGGCGCCCATGCCGCCGGTGTTGGGGCCTTCGTCGCCGTCCAGCAGGCGCTTGTGGTCCTGGCTGGTGGCCAGCGACACGACATGCCTGCCGTCGCAGACGACGATGAAGCTGGCCTCCTCGCCGGCGAGGAAGTCCTCGATGACGACGCGCGCACCACCGGCGTTGTGCGTGACGCCCAGCTTGTTGTCTTCAAGAATCCACGAGATGGCCTCATGGGCCTCGGCCAGCGTCATCGCGACGACGACGCCCTTGCCCGCCGCCAGGCCGTCGGCCTTGATGACGATGGGCGCGCCGCGGCCGTCCACGTAGGCATGGGCGGCCGCGGGGTCGGAGAAGGTCTCGTAGGCCGCCGTCGGGATGCCGTGGCGCTTCATGAA
Organism: Roseateles sp.; assembly: GCA_041914785.1. GTDB lineage: Bacteria > Pseudomonadota > Gammaproteobacteria > Burkholderiales > Burkholderiaceae_C > Pelomonas. The sequence goes on along the minus strand of JAYSCT010000104.1, from coordinate 6,127 downwards.
GTCCTTGGCGAAGGCCTTGGAGGACTCCAGCTGCGCGGCGGCCTTCGTCGGGCCGAAGATGCGCAGGCCGCGCGCGCGGAACTCGTCCACGACGCCCGCGGCCAGTGCCGCTTCGGGGCCGACGACGGTCAGTGCGATCTTCTCCTGCGCCGCGAAGTCGGCCAGCGCCTGCGGATCGGTGGCGGAGATGGCCACGTTCTGCAGCCGCTCGTCGCGCGCGGTGCCGCCGTTGCCGGGGGCGACGTAGACCTGGCTGACGCGCTCGGCCTGGGACAGCTTCCAGGCCAGCGCGTGTTCACGGCCGCCGTTGCCGATGACAAGGACTTTCATCAGTTCAGCTCGGCGTTGTGATAGACGGACTGGGTGTCGTCGAGGTCTTCGATGACGTCCAAGAGCTTTTGCATGCGCTCGGCGTCCTCGCCGGTCAGCTCGATGGTGTTCTCGGGGCGCATGGTCACTTCCGACAGCTCCGGCACCAGGCCGGCCGCTTCCAGCGACGCCTTGACGACTTCATAGTCGGCGGGCGAGGTCAGCACCTCGATGGCGCCGTCGTCGCCGGTGATGACGTCCTCGGCGCCGGCATCCAGCGCCACTTCCATGACCTTGTCTTCCGACGTGCCGGGCGCGAACAGCAACTGGCCGACATGCTTGAACTGGAAGGCCACGGAGCCGTCCGTGCCCATGTTGCCGCCGTACTTGCTGAAGGCGTGGCGCACCTCGGCCACGGTGCGGACGCGGTTGTCCGTCATCGTGTCGATCATGATGGCCGCACCGCCGATGCCGTAGCCCTCGTAGCGGATTTCCTCGTACGTCAGGCCATCGATGTTGCCGCTGGCCTTGTCGATGTTGTACTTGATGCGGTCGGCCGGCATGTTGGCGGCCTTGGCCTTGTCGACGGCCAGCCGCAGGCGCGGGTTGTCCTTGATGTCGGGGCCACCCTGGCGGGCCGCCACCGTGATCTCACGGATGATGCGCGTCCAGATCTTGCCGCGCTTCTCGTCCTGGCGGCCTTTGCGGTGTTGGATGTTGGCCCATTTGGAATGACCAGCCATAGGTTCGGCTCCCGGCCGTCTGACGGTGCAGCGGCCTGATTTATCGTTGGCAGAAGCGCGATTTTAGAGGACGCCCCATGACCGAACCCATTCTGCTGGCCCGCCACGGCGACATCGAGTGCCTGCTGCTGCCCTCGCTGGCCAACCGCCACGGCCTCATCACCGGTGCCACGGGCACCGGCAAGACCATCAGCCTGCAGACGCTGGCCGAGAACTTCTCCCGCATCGGCGTGCCTGTCTTCATGGCCGACGTGAAGGGCGACCTGACCGGCATCAGCCAGGCCGGCGACCCCAGCGAGAAGCTGCTGGCCACGCTGAAGGACCGCGGCCTGGAGCCGCCTGAGAAGATCGCCTGCCCCACGACGTTGTGGGATGTCTTTGGCGAACAGGGCCACCCGGTACGCGCGACGGTGTCCGACATGGGCCCGCTGCTGCTGGCCCGCATGCTGGCGCTGAACGAGACGCAGGCCGGCGTGCTGCAGATGGTGTTCAAGATCGCCGACGACCAAGGCCTGCTGCTGCTGGACCTGAAGGACCTGCGCGCGATGCTGCAGTACGTGGGTGACAACGCGAGTCAGTTCACGACGCAGTACGGCAACGTGTCGGCCGCCAGCGTCGGCGCCATCCAGCGCGGTCTGCTGCAGATCGAAGCCCAGGGCGGGACCAAGTTCTTCGGCGAACCCATGCTCAACATCGCCGACTTCATGCAGACCGAGGCGGGTTTGGGCGTCATCAACATCCTGGCCGCCGACAAGCTGATGAATGCGCCGCGGCTGTACGCCACCTTCCTGCTGTGGATGCTGAGCGAGCTGTTCGAGACGCTGCCCGAGGTGGGCGACCTGGACAAGCCGAAGCTGGTGTTCTTCTTCGACGAGGCCCACCTGCTGTTCAAGGACGCGCCGGACGCGCTGGTGGAGCGCATCGAGCTGGTCGTGCGCCTCGTGCGCTCCAAGGGCGTGGGCGTCTACTTCGTGACGCAGAACCCGCTGGACATCCCCGACACCGTGCTGGGCCAGCTCGGCAACCGCGTGCAGCACGCGCTGCGCGCGTTCACGCCGCGTGACCAGAAGGCCGTCAAGAGCGCGGCCGAGACCATGCGCGCCAAGCCCGGGCTGGACATCGCTGCGGCGATCACCGAGCTGGGCGTGGGCGAGGCGCTGGTCAGCCTGCTGGACGAGAAAGGTCGCCCGAGCGTCACCGAGCGCGTGTTCGTGCTGCCGCCGGGCAGCCAGATCGGCCCCATCACGCCGGCGCAGCGCCAGGCGCTGATCGCCAACTCGCTGGTGGCCGGCGTCTACGAGAAGCAGCTGGACCGCGAATCCGCCTACGAGAAGCTCAACGGCAAGCCGGCGGCGCCGGCCGGCGGCGACATGGCGGCCGAGGCCGGCCAGGTGTTCAAGGGCGGCCCGGCCCAGCCCGCGCCGGCCGAGTCCGGCGGGGGGCTGATGGACGGCCTCAAGGACGTGCTGTTCGGCACCACCGGCCCGCGCGGCGGGCGCCACCCCGGCCTGGCCGAGAAGGCGGCGCAGTCGGCCGTGCGCAGCATCGGCTCGGCCGTGGGGCGCGAGATCATCCGTGGCGTGCTGGGCAGCATCCTGGGCGGCGGTGGCGGCCGCCGGCGCTGACCGGCATGCCGGTCGCGCCGCCCTGCCCCCGTTCGTCGCACGCCGCTGGCGCCGGCGCGCAGGCCGGCTGATGCTGGCGGCATGAGTTCCCCGCCTCCCCGTCGCGAATGGGTCATCCACGTCGGCGGCACGATCGCCATCTGCCTGATCGTCGGCCTGCTGAACTACCTGGTGCGCAACGGGAAGTTCTGGCACGGCATGCTGTATGCCTTCACGATCGGCGTGCAGATCTCGGCCTACATCTCGCTGCTGACGTACGGCCTGGCCCGGCTGCTGCGGCGCTGGCAGGGAGATCGCGCGCCGCTGCAACATGGCTGGGTGGGCTGGGGCTGGATGCTGCCCTGCATCCTGCTCGGCTCGCTGGCCGGCTACAGCGGCGGCCTCTGGCTGGGCGACCTGATCAGCGGCAGCCACACGAGGCAGCTCTGGCAGATCGCCCACCGACCGGTCACGCTGTCGGTGACCTTCACGCTGCTGATCTCGGTGGTGTCGACGTGGTTCTTCTTCTCGATGTTCAAGCTCAACGCGGCCCGCGTCGCGCGTGCGGAAGCGGAGCGCCAGGCGGCCGAGGCGCGACTGGCGCTGCTGCAGAGCCAGCTGGAGCCGCACATGCTGTTCAACACGCTGGCGCATCTGCGCGTGCTCATCAAGCTGCGGCCCGACGAGGCGCAGCGCATGCTGGACCGCCTCATCGACTATCTGCGTGCCACGCTGCAGGCCAGCCGCGCCACCGAGCACGCGCTCACCGACGAGTTCGAGCGCCTGTCCGATTACCTCGCGCTGATGCAGCTTCGCATGGGCGAGCGGCTGCGCGTGCGCCTGGCGCTGCCGGCCGAGCTGGGCGGCATCGCCATCCCGCCGCTGCTGCTGCAGCCGCTGGTGGAGAACGCCATCAAGCATGGGCTGGAGCCGCATGTGCAGGGCGGCGAGCTGTGCGTGTCGGCGGCGCGTGAGCCGGGCCGGCTGGTGCTGGAGGTGGCCGACAACGGCGCGGGCCTCGCCGGCACCAGCGAGCTGGGCGGCGTGGGCACGGGTTTCGGGCTGACCCAGGTACGCGAGCGGCTGGCGCAGCGCTACGGCGACGCCGCCACCTTCACGCTGCAGCCCCAGCCGGGCGGCGGCAGCATCGCCCGCATCACCATCACATCATGACCACCGCGCTGATCGCCGAAGACGAACCCCTGCTGGCCGACGACCTGCGCGCCGAGCTGGCCGCCGCCTGGCCCGCGCTGCAGATCGTGGCCCAGGCGGCCAACGGCACGGCCGCCGTCGAGCTGGCGCTGCGCCACCGGCCGCAGGTCTGCTTCCTGGACATCCGCATGCCTGGCATGACCGGGCTGGAAGCGGCGCAGGCCATCACCGAGGACTGGGCCGACGACGCCGGCGCGCTGCCGCTGTTCGTCTTCGTGACGGCCTACGACCAGTACGCGCTGCAGGCCTTCGACGCCGCCGCGGCCGACTACCTGCTCAAGCCCCTGACGCCCGAGCGCTTGGCGAAAAGCGTGGCGCGCCTGCAGGCCCGCCTGGCGCAGCCGACCGCGGGTGACGCGACGCTGGCCTCGCTGCGCCAGCTGCTGGCCCAGGCCGCCTCGCCGGCGCCGCGACTGCGCCACCTGCAGGCCGCCGTGGGTGACGCCGTCGAGCTGGTGGCCGTGGACGACATCTGCTATCTCGAAGCCGCCGACAAGTACGTGCGCGCCGTCACTGCCGAGCGCGACTACTGGGTGCGCGCGCCGCTGCGCGAGCTGCTGCCGCAGCTGGACCCCGAGCGCTTCTGGCAGGTACACCGCTCCACCGTCGTGCACATCGACGCCGTCGCCCGCGCCGCGCGGCAGGAGAACGGCACCGTGCTGCTGGAGCTGCGCCAGCGGCCCGAGCGGCTGACCGTCAGCCGCGTGCACGCCGGTCGGTTCAAGGCGCTGTAGCAGCAAGGTAGCGCCGCGACGATGAAAACCGTATAAACGGTTTCCATCGTTATGAGCCAAGACCGCAAGCCCCCGCTCCCCGAACGCGCCAAGCTCGTGCGCGACGGCTTCACGATGCCCGAGGCCGACTACGCGCTGCTCAAGGCGCTGAAGCACCGCCTGCACGGCCAGCAGCGCGAGGCCAAGAAGAGCGAGCTGCTGCGCGCCGGCCTGCAGGCGCTGGCCGCGCTGGACGACCGCGAGCTGGCCGCGGCGCTGGACCGCCTGGCGCCCGTGAAGACCGGCCGCCCACCGAAATCGTGAGCCCCTCGTCCAACGGGTACGTTGGCCGTCCCCTCGAGGGGACGGCGCTGCTGGCCGGATCGACCGGCCAGCACATCGCCGGTGCGGGCCGGCTCGGGAGCGGCTCATCGCTCGGCCCGCCAGGGCTCGACAACCCGCGCAATGGAAGGAGACCGCCATGACCGACGCGACCCTCTGGTGGCAGGCGCTGTGCGCCATTGCCGGCCTCAACCTCATCGCGTGGACGGCCTCCACCGCCTGGCTGCACCGCCACCGGCCCGACGGCACCACCTGGCCGCACCAGCGGCTGCAGCTGGTGCTGTCGGCGCTGTACGTGCTGGGCTGCGGCTACCGCTCGGTGCTGCCGGTGTTCGACGTGCCGCGGGTCGTCATGGTGGACTCCTGGGCGTCCAGCGTCATCGTCGGCCGCACCGTGGCCACCATCGCGGAGCTGAGCTTCGCCGCGCAATGGGCGCTGCTGCTGCGCGGCGCCGCGCTGGCCACGGGCCACCTGTTCAGCCTGCGCGTGGCCTACGCCATCGTGCCGCTGATCGCCATCGCCGAGATCAATTCCTGGAACGCCGTGCTGACGACACGCAACATCGGCCATGTCGCCGAGGAAACGCTGTGGGGCACGGTGGCCGTGCTCAGCGTGGCGGCCATGCTGGGCCTGTGGCGGCGGGTCGGCGCGCGGGGGCGCCGCTGGCTGGCCGCGGCCATCGCGGCCGGCACGCTGTACGCGGGCTACATGTTCCTCGTCGACGTGCCCATGTACTGGGCGCGCTGGGTGGCCGACGAGGCTGCCGGCCGCACTTACCAGACGCTGGCGGCCGGCATCGCCGACGCGTCCAGCCGCTGGACCGTCTCGCATGACTGGGCGCACTGGCGCAGCGAGGTGGTGTGGATGACGCTGTACTTCAGCGTGGCCGTGTGGATCAGCATCGGCCTGGCCCACGTCAGGCTGCCGGCGCGGCGTCCTTAGAATCCACGGCATCGCGGGCCGGGCACACGGCCCGCTCCCATTTCAGAGCCGACGATGAGCCACCCCGCCGCCCCCGCGCCCGCCCCCGCGACGAACTTCCTTCGCCAGCGCATCGAGCAAGACCTCGCTGCCGGCACGTTCGACGGCCGCCACTTCGCCGGCACGCCGGGCGACGCCGACCACCACGCCGCCGGGCCGCTGGACGAAGCGCGCATCCGCACCCGCTTCCCGCCCGAGCCCAACGGCTACCTGCACATCGGC
>JAYSCT010000103.1:0-16619 GCA_041914785.1 Roseateles sp. | reverse complement strand
CCCGCATCCGGCAAAGACCTCGCCGCGGCCCGCAGGGGTTTTGCAGACCCTCCCTGGACGTCGTTGTCGTTGACCCATGCCTTCTGCAAGGGGCATGCCTGCTGCCCTACAGTGCTTTTCCATGCGACGCGCCGACCGCCTCTTCCAGATCGTCCAGCTCATCCGCGGCCGCCGCCTCACGACGGCGGACTACCTCGCCCAGCGGCTGGAGGTGTCCATGCGCACCGTCTACCGCGACATCGCCGCGCTGGCCCAGCAAGGCGTGCCCATCGAGGGCGAGGCGGGCGTGGGCTACCGCATGCGGGCGGGCTTCGACCTGCCGCCGCTGATGTTCAGCAAGCAGGAGGCGCAGGCGCTGGTGGCCACCGTGCGCATGGCCGAGTCGCGGCTGGACGCGGCGCTGGCCCGCCAGGCCGAGAACGCGCTGAGCAAGATCCTCGCGGTGCTGCCGCTGGATGCCCGCGCCGCCGCCGAGAGCCTGGCGCTGTACGCGCCGCTGCCGGCGCTGGACCCGGCCACCAGCGCCCACCTGACCGCGCTGCGCGAGGCCACCGAGGCCAAGCGCAAGCTCAGGCTGGGCTACCTGGACCTGGGCGGCGTCAGGAGCGAGCGCGTCGTGCGCCCGCTGGCCTGCCTGTTCTGGGGGCCGGTGTGGACGCTGGCCGCCTGGTGCGAGCTGCGCCAGGACTTCCGCAGCTTCCGCGTGGACCGCATCGAGACGCTGGAACCGCTGGAGAGCTTCCGCGACGAACCGGGCAAGACGCTGGCGGACATGAATCGGAAGCGGGAGGATTGTTGACCCCTCGTCCAGCCTTGCGCCGCTGAACGCGGCAAGGCTGGCCGGGACCGCTCTGCGGCCAGCGGCCGCAGAGCTTCGGCAGGCACAGGCCGTCCACTGGACGCCCTGTGTCCGGCCTCAGCCCCCGAGGGGACGGCGATGCGTGCGGCATTGAGCCGCACGCACATCGCCCTGGCGGGCCGGCTTGGGGCGGCCCGGCGCTCGGCCCGAAATACGGGGGGTCTTCGGGGCTTGAGCGCGCTGTGCCAGGTATCGAGCCGCACGCACATCGCCCTGGCGGGCTGGCTTGGGGCGGCCCGGCGCTCGGCCCGCTCGATGCGTCAGGCTTTCAGCGCCTTGAGCAGCTCGTCGCTGTCGAAGCCGTCCTTCATGTGGTGCGCGCCGCGCGGGCCGCGCACGATGAGGTAGGGCGTGCCGGTGGCTTGCAGCGCGCGGAACTCGTCCACGCAGCGGGCCTCGCGGCTCATGTTGCACTCGGTGAACGCGAAGCCGTGCTGGCTCAGCCAGGAGCGCGTCTGCGTGCAGTAGCCACACTCGTTGGTGGAGTACATGACGATCTGCTCCGCGCGCACGGTGGCCGCCAGCCGCTGCACGGCGGCTTCGTCCATGTCGCCGCCGCCCAGCAGCGCGCCGAAGTCGCGCTTGTGCAGCTGGGCGTGATGCCCCCACCACTGGCGGCCAACGCGGCCAACCACCGTCCCCCGCGCGCGCCCGGGCCGGCGGGGGGGGGGGGGTGCGGGGGGGGGGGGGGGGGGGGGGGCGCGCGGCTCGGAGGCCAGGCCGGCCTTGGCGTAGGCCACGCCGCAGACCGGGCATTGCCAGGCGGGCGCCTGCGTGTCGGCCGGGCGCATGGCGCGGCACTTGGGGCAGACGGTGGTCATCGGCGGGAGTCCTTTCAGGTGGCGGTGTCGACCAGCACGAACTGCTTGCGCACCGGCGTCACCACCTCGAACTCGCCCTCGAAGCCGGGCGGGATGACGCCGCCCCGGCCGGGGCCGATGTCGGTGGCGCCCTGCGGGCCGTGCAGCCGCACGTGGCCGCTGAGCACATGGAAGTACTCCTGCCGCGTGGCGGGGAACACGATGCGCCAGCGGCCCGGCTCGCATTCCCACACGCCGGCCGTGACGGGGCCGGCCTCGTGCAGCACCCAGGTCTGGCGCAGCGGGTTGCCGGCGACGAGGCGGTCGGGGCGCGGGCGGTCCAGCGTGGGGGCAAGGGCGTCGGTGCGGTCGAGGAGGACGATGGGCAGCATGCGGGGCGCATTCTGCGGATGCGCGCCGGGCTGCCAATCACTTGTTCAAGGGTGACCGTGGCCCGCTGTGCCGTCGCGCTCGGCGATGTGCCTGTTCAGTGGCGGCCCAGCACGCGGATCACCTCCGCCTCGGCCACCGGCTTGGCGATGAAGCCGTTCATGCCCGCGGCCAGCGCGGCCTGGCGTTCCTGGTCCAGCACGGCGGCGGTGAAGGCGTGGATGGGCAGCGCGGCGGTCACGGGGTCGGCGCGCAGCAGCGCCGTGGCGGCCAGGCCGTCGACCTTGGGCATGTGCAGGTCCATCAGCACGCCGTCCAGCCGGCCGGCCTGGGCGCGGGCCAGCGTGATGGCCTGCTCGCCATCCTCGGCCTCGATGACCTCGGCGCCCAGCCGCTGCAGCAGCGCCGAGATGATGAGGCGGTTGACCGGGTTGTCCTCGGCCACCAGCAGGCGCTGGCCGGCCAGCGGGTAGCGCTGCGGGATGGGGATGCGCCGGCGCGTGGCGGTGTCGTCGATGGTGAGGCTGGTGGGCAGGCTGAGGTTGGCCCAGAACGTGGAGCCATGCCGGCCGTCGCTGTCCACGCCGACATGGCCGCCCATGCGCGCGGCCAGCTCGCGGCAGATGGACAGGCCCAGGCCCGTGCCGCCGAAGCGGCGCGTCGTCGAGTCGTCCGCCTGCGCGAAGGGGCGGAAGAGGCGCGCTTGCTGGTCGGGCGGCACGCCGATGCCGGTGTCCTGCACCGACAGCCGCACGCGGTCCGGCCCGGCCGGCGCGAGGTTGAGCCGGATGTGGCCGCGCTCGGTGAACTTCAGCGCGTTGACGAGGAAGTTGGCGAGGATCTGCCGCACGCGCATCGGGTCGCCGATGACCAGCCGCGGCAGCTCGGGCGAGAGGTCCAGCTGCATGTCCAGCCCGCGTTCGCGACCCAGCGCGGCGCAGCCCTCGAAGCTGGCCCGGGCCAGCGCGTGCAGGTCGAACTCGATCTTCTCCAGCTCCAGGTGGCCGGCCTCGATCTTGGACAGGTCCAGCACGTTGGAGACGATCTCGTTGAGCGACTCGGCGGCGGCGACGAGATGGGCCAGGTACTTGTCGCGGTGGACGTCGTCGGGCGCCCCCTGCTGCAGCAGCCGCGCCAGGCCCAGCACGCCGTTGAGCGGCGTGCGGATCTCGTGGCTCATGGTCGCCAGGAAGGCGCTCTTGGCGTGGCTGGCGGTCTCGGCCTGCTGCTTGGCGGCCTGCAGCTCGTGCTGCTGGCGGCGGTGCGCCGTGACGTCCTCGGCCACCCACAGCGTGGCGCCCTCGGACTCGCTCTCCTGGCGGCCGGACAGCGCCGGCAGCCGGCGCGCGTTCAGCCGCACGGTGATGCGGCGGCCGTCGGGCCGCAGGTAGTCGCGTTCGAAGGCATGCTCGGCGTCGGCCGTCTCGGCCGCGTCGCAGGCGTCCGGCAGACCGGGCGCGCCCTCGGCGGGCAGCGGCTCGGCGCCGCCGAAGATCTGCTGCCAGTGCCGGTTCACGCGCTCGAAATGGCCGCCGCGCGTCATCGCGATGCCGACGCTGGCGTGGTCCAGGATGGCGTCGGCCTCGATGCGGGCGCGCTCGCGCTCGGTGATGTCGCGCGCGATCAGCATCGTCGCGGGTTCGCCGTCCCAGTCGAGCAACGCGGCGGACACCAGCAGGTCACGCCACTGGCCGTGCACGAGGATCGCGGAGCGGAAGTCGCGCGCGATGCCGGTAGCGGCCAGTGCGGCGGCCAGGCGGCGCGGCTCGTTGCTGTCGGGCCACAGGCCCAGCTCGCGGGCGGAGCGGCCGATGAGCTCGTCGCGGTGGCGGCCCACCAGCGTGCAGAAACCCGAGTTGGCGAAGCGGATGCGCCCGTCCTCAATGCGCGCCACGCAGATGGCGTCGGGGCTGGCGCGCAGCAGCCGGTCCAGCATGTCGGCGGTGCGCTGATGCTGCTGCAGCGTGAGCCGCTCGCCGGTGATGTTGTGGCTGACGCCGCGCCAGCCGACGTGCTTGCCGCGGCTGTCGAACACCGGCTCGCCGGAACTCAGCGTCCACAGCAGCCGGCCGTCGGGCGTGCGGAAGCCGTTGATGCGGTCGCGGTAGGGGCGCTTGGCGCGGATGTCCTCCAGCAGCGCGTGGTAGTCGGCGTCGCGCACCAGCATGGCGCCGCCGGCCTGGCCCATCTTCAGGAAGTCCTCGCGCTTGTGGCCGGACAGCGCCTCGAATTCGTCGGACAGTGACAGCACACGGAAGTTCGCGTCCGCCTCCCAGGCCCAGTTGTGCGAGGCCTGCACCAGCCGGGCCAGGCGGGCTTCCTCGGCGATCGCGCGCGCCAGCGCCGCGCCCAGGATGCGGTTGAGCAGCAGCGCCGACGCCAGCCCGCCGACGGCGATGAGCGTGTGGGCGACGAGGCGGTCCTTCAGGTTGGGCAGCACGGGCGCCTTCAGCCCGGGCAGCAGGCCCTGGTACTCCATCGCAGCCAGGCCGGAGATGGCAGCCAGGTAGAGCACCGTCAGCGCGACCGCCGCGCGGTTGCCGGCCACGCCGCCGGCCAGCGCGATGAGCAGCGTGCCGGCCGCCAGGATCAGCGTGTGCACGCCCAGGCCGATGTGGGCCGCGTGCAGCACCAGGCTGACGAGCGTGCCGCCCAGCACCAGCGTCGTCGCCAGCCGCGGCAGCGCGGCGCGGTACAGCAGCGCCGCCACGCCGCCCGCGCCCAGCAGCGCCAGGCCCACCAGCACCCGCTGGCTGCTCCAGGGCGCGCGCAGCTGCAGCAGCGTCTCGACAGAGCCGATGACCGCGGCCACGCCGCCGACGATGACGACGATCCAGATCAGCGTGCGCGCCGCCATGCGCTGCAGCGCGTCGCGGGTCTCGCTGTGCTCAGGGGGCAACAAAGCCATTGCTCGCGTGGGTTCCGTCGCAGAAGGGTTTGGTGGCGCTGCCGCCGCAGCGGCACAGCCGCGCCTGCGCGACGCGGCAGACCATGCGGCCCGTGCCGCTGACCACCTCGACGGGGCCGCGCAGCTGCAGCGGGCCGTTGGGCTCGGGCTCGATGTCGATGCGGCCGTCGCGGACGGCCGGCATGTCGGTGGGCAGGCCCAGCAGGCCGGTGGCGGGCTCGCCGGTGGCGGTGAAGGGGATGTCGTGGTGGCTGCCGTCGCAGAACGGCTTGTTCTTGCTGGCGCCGCAGCGGCACAACGTGGCGCGCGTGCCCAGCGGCTCGCCGCGCAGGCGCAGGTCGCCGCGGAGGCCGTAGGGGCCGGCCTCGCGCACCTGCAGCAGGTTCACCGGCGGCGGGGCCTCGTCGGGCTGGCCGTCCTTGCGGCGCACCTGGATGGCGCCGGACGGGCAGGCATGCGCGATGTCGACGAGGCGCTCGACGGGCATCGCGTCCGGGTACAGCCAGGCGCCCGGCGTATTGGCCAGGAAGACCTGGGGCGCGCCCGTCACGCACAGCCGCGCGTGGATGCAGCGTTTGGCCTCGAAGCGCAGCTCCACATCCCGGCCCTGCACGATCTCGACGCCGTCCGCTGTCTCGGCGGGTGGCGCGGGCGGCGGCGGGGCAGCGACGGCCGGCGCCGGCGCGGCGGTGACCGGGGCGGCCAGGTCCAGCCCGCGCTCGGCGCGCTCGCGCAGCGCCTGCAGCTGCGCGGCGGCCCGGCCGGTGCGTTCGGCGCCGAGCTCGGCATGCAGCCGGGCGGCGCGCTCGGCCAGCTCGGCCAGGCGCTCGCGCACGAAGCGGCGCGCAGCGGGGCCGGGCGGCATGGCGGCGGTGTCGCGCAGCGCCGTGAAGCTGGCGCCGGCGTGGCAGCCGGGGTGGCTGGGGCCGGCCGGCAGCCGCGCCGCGTGCTCGGCCAGTGGCGTGAAGGCGCGCATCAGCGCGATGCCGAGGTCCACATGCAGGCTCTTCTCGGCCGACGGCCCGGGCAGCAGGTAGGCCTGGGCCAGCAGGCGCAGCATCAGCTGGTAGCTGGCGTTGGCCAGGTCCACGGTGCTCGCGGCCGCGGCGTCTTCCAGCCAGACCCGGCCTTCCGGCCGCGGCGGGCGGCGCAGCACCGGGTTGGTGGCCGCGGGCCAGGCCGGCTCGAAGCCGGGGTTGGCGGCGCGCAACGCGGCCAGCTCGCTGCGGATGGCGGCAAAGCGGTGGTAGTGCGAGGTCTCGCTGTCGCTGGGCGCGCCTTCGCCCTGGCGCACGATGGCGTCGAACGCGGCTAGCGCCGTTCGGGAGCACAGCACGGGCCGGGCGCCGCCCAGCGTCAGCTCGGTGGGGCCCAGCTGCAGCGAGCGGTCGCCGCAGAAGCTGTCGGCCTCGCCATGCTCGGCGACGAAGGCCTGCAGGTCGGCCGACAGCGTGGCGTAGAAATGGCCCACGGTGTCGTAGTCGCGCGCCATCGGCGTCACGCGCGGGGCATCGGTGCCGCGCGTGAACAGCCGCTCGGCGGCGAAGCCGTCGCCATCGGCCTCGGTGCTGCCCTCGGGGCGCTCCAGGAAGATGAAGTGCTGCAGCGTCGCGTCGCTGAACGGCGCCAGCTTGACGACCACGCGGGCCGGCAGGTAGCCGGGGTCCAGCGGGAAGTTGCCGCGCCCGATGCGCGGCGCGCCGCCCAGCGCGGCGGTGATGTTCCACACCGCGACGAGGTGGCCCATCTCCTCGACGGCCACCGCCGTGATCTCGCGCCGCCAGCGCGCCACGGCCTCGGCTTCCTGCGGCTGCAGGCCCTCGGCTTCGCCCTCCTTCAGGCTGAAGGCCGCGTAGAGGTAGGTGCACATCAGGTTGTGCTCCAGCTCGGCGGCCTCGTAGAGGCTGTGCAGCAGTTGCTCGCGGCTGGGGGCGGCGGTGGATGGGCTGGTCATGGAATGCCTCCTCCGGCAGGCAGCGCGAAACATTAGCACGCAGGCCGTGCGCGGGAACCCGGGCGGCGGCTGGGGGTGGGTCAGCCCCTATCGGTGCAGGCCGGGCCCGGTCCAGCGCAGCCGGGGCAGCCAGGCCAGCGGGTCCAGCCGCGTGGCCGGCGCCTCCACCCAGCGGTGGAAGGGCAGCGCCAGCCAGTTGGCCAGCGCCCAGGTCACCACCAGCAGCATCAGCCCGGTCTCGGGCGACGCGTCGGTGAGGTTGGCCAGCAGTGCGTTGGTCAGCAGCAGCACCGGGAAGTGCAGCAGGAACAGTGCGTAAGACGGCGTGGACCAGGCGGCCAGCGCGGCGCCCCAGCGCGCCGGCAGCAGCGGCCGGCCCTGCGCGTGCCGCGCCTCGGCCCAGGCCAGCCACAGTGCGGTGGCCAGCGCCAGCGCCAGGCGGTCGCGCCAGTCCAGCGCCAGCGCGGCCCCGAAGGCCACGGCCAGCAGCACGAAGCCCGGGCGGCGGTGGCGCCACAGGCCCAGCCAGTGCACCAGCGCGCCCAGGCCGTAGGCGGCGAAGAAGTAGGGCGCGTAGGCGTCCAGCGTGGTGTCGCGGTTGAACACGAAGGCCGACGCCAGCGCCAGCCCCGCCACCAGCAGTGGCGCGACGAGCAGCCGGCTCGGGTGCCGCCAGCCGCTGCGCGCCAGCCACAGCAGGCCCACGAGGCAGGCGAACAGTTGCAGGTCGATGGCCACGTACCAGGCGCCCACGGTCAGCGCCTCATAGCCCAGCACGTCGTGCAGCAGCAGCGCATGCGCCAGCAGCTGGCCGGCACCGATGTCGGCCGGCACCATCTCCGGCCACGACGACGCGACCAGGCCGCAGGCCGCCAGCGTCAGCGCCAGCGCGGCCAGGAACGGCAGCGTGAGGCGCAGGTAGCGGCGCCACAGCAGCTCGGCCGCGCCGGCACGCAGCGCGCCGCCGCGCGGCGACAGGCCGCGCGCACTCAGGTAGCCGCCCACGACGAGGAACACCTGCACGGCCATGCGGCCGTACTGGTGCATCGCGCCGGCCAGCAGCGGCAGCGCGTCGTGCGCGGCCCGGGCGATGGGGCCGTAGCTGACGAGGTGATGCAGCACGATGACCTGGGCGGCAATCGCTTTCAGGGCGTCGATGTGCGGCAGTCGACGGGAGGACATGGCGTTGCGAAACAAAAAAGAGCGGGCCTGCTCGCGCAGGCCCGCTGTTCGGGACCCGTGAAATTGTACCGGCGCAGGGCCGCGCAGGCCGCTCGGGCCTGCATCGGTTTGCAACCGGCGGGCCGGCTTACTTGGCCGTGACGGTCAGCTGGTTGTCGACCGACTTCACGCCGTCCACGGCCTTGGCGATGGCTTCGGCACGGTCCTTCTCGGCGGCGCTGGCGACCTTGCCGGTCAGCTGCACGAAGCCGTCGGCGTCGGTGTCCACGTGCACCATGGCCAGCGACGAGACCTTGCTGGCGGCCAGCTGGGCCTTGATCTTGGTCGTGACGACCGAGTCCTTGACCCACACCTTGGTGGGGCCGGCGGGCTTGGTGTCGGCGGCCTGAACGGCCAGCGGCGCAGCCAGCGCGGCGATCAGCGTGAGGGAGGCGAGGCGGGCGATCTTCATGGCGTTTCCTTTCGTGAAGCGGGTGCACCGGATGTGCACCGCTGAACCTTCAATCTAGGCAAGGGCTCCCACGCGGCGCAGCGGACGGCGCGCCGGCGGCCTGTAGGACGCCGACGCTCACGCCGGCCTGCAACCGGGGCGGGAAGAAAACGCGGGCGGCCGGCGTTGTCGTGGATGACGGGGCCGGATGGACCGGCCCCGCATCACCCGACCCCCAGGAGCCCGCCGTGACCCCCTCATTCCCCGCCCTCGTCCTCGCCGTGCTGGCCGCCACCGCCCAGGCGCCGGCGCATGCCGAGGAGGCCGCGCCCAACGCCGACCGGCGCGCCGTCACGCTGGCCGTGCAGCGCGACGCCCAGGGCAACCGCAGCACCGCCGCGGCTGCCAGCCTGCCCGTGGGGCGCAGCAGCTGGGTGCAGGCCGGCGTGGCGCAGTCGCGCAGCCGTGACGATGCCGGTGGCACGGCGCGCCGGCCTGCGCAGCTGTCGGTGGGCGGTGGTGTGGCCGGCAGGGCCTGGCAGGCCGGCGTGACCGCCAGCCAGCGCCGCGACGGGAGCGCGCTGCGGCAGACCGACCTGGCCGCGTCGGTGGACGCCCGGCCGGCGGACGGCGTCAACCTGGGCCTGGACGTCACGCGGCGCAGTGCCCGCGCGCGCGGCAGCGTCGCGTCGCCGGGCGGCGGCGTGCCGACGGCGGTCCAGCAGCGCCTCCAGGGCCACGGCGTCGGCGTGCATGGCGCGCTGGCCGTCACGCCGCGCGTCACCGTCTACGGCGCGACGATGCGCAGCCGGTACGCAAGCACGACGACGACGACGCAGGCCGGCGGCGGCCTGCTGGGCAACGCGCCGCTGCTGGGGGCCAGCCGCGTGACCGCCGTCAACCGCGACGAGGCCGCGCTGGACCGCAGCCACCAGCTGGGCGCCACCTGGCGCGTCAACGACCGCGTGGCGCTGAACGGCGAGGTGGGCCAGGACCGGCTGCACGACGGCGGCTCGCTGCGCAGCGTGCAGCTCAAGGCGGCCATCGCGGCGGGCGACAGCGGCTGGACGATCACGCCGGGCCTCGGCCGCAGCCGCGGGCCGAATGGCGAGTCGGTGAACTATGGGTCGGTGGGGGCGAGTTTTGCGTGGTGAGGGGCGTTGAGGCGAGCGGTCAGCCGGCGGGCAGGGCACCGGCCTCGATCACCGAGAACGCTGCCACGGCAGGCAGCATGCGCCGCCGCGACAGGCCGGCCGCCGACAGCAGCGTGTCGTAGTCGGTGACGGTGCGCTCGAGGCCACCCAGGCCGACCAGCATGTTGAGGTCGCTGCGCGCAGCCGTGCGGTGGTCCGGCCGGTCCTCCACGCGGCCCGGCATGACGCGCTCGATGACCAGTACGCGGCCCTCCGGCGCCAGCGCGCCGCGTGCGCCTTGCAGGATGCGCACCGCATCGCGGTCGTTCCAGTCGTGCAGCACGCTCTTGAGCAGCACGACGTCCACCGGCCCCGGTAACGGCACGAAGAAGTCGCCCGATGCCACCGCTGCGCGCGCCGCCACGCCGGCTTCGCGCAGGTGGGCCTGCGCGCCGGCCGCCGCGTGATCGAGATCGAACAGCACGCCGCGCAGGCCGGGCCGATGGCGCAGCACCTCGGCCAGCAGCTCGCCATGGCCGCCGCCCAGGTCCATGACGACGCCGGCCTCCGGCATCGCAGCGCAGCTCGCCAGGTCGGCCGCGACCAGCCGCGTCAGCTCCGCCATCGAGCGGTGGAACAGCTGTGCCGACGCGGCATCGGCGGCGAGGTGATCGAAGCCCTTCTGGCCGTGCCGGCGCTGCCGCGCGCTCTGCCCGGTGCGAACGCTGCCCAGCAGGTCCGACCAGACGCCCCAGGCCTGCTGCGACCACCATTGCGCATGCGCGCTCAGGCCCAGCGCGGCGTCGCGGCGCAGCAGCTCGCCGGTCGCCGTCAGGCTGCAACGGCCGTCGTCGCCCAGCCGCAGCACGCCCAGCGCGGCCAGGCCGCGCAGCAGCCGCCGCAGCGCGGACGCGTCGCAGCCGCAGGCGCGGGCCAGGGAGGGCACGTCGGCGACGCCCGCCGCGATGTGATCGGCCAGCGCCAGCCGGGCCGCCACGCCGATGGCCTGCGTGGCCCAGTTGCCGCCGATCAGTTCCACCAGCTCGCGCGCGGCGGCGCGCTGCTGCGCGGTTGCCAAGGTCTGCACGTTCACGTCACACTCCTTCGAGGTGGACAAACTCCGAGCACTCCAGTACTTCCTGGCGGCCGCACAGACCGGCAGCCTGTCCGCCGCCGCCCGGCAGCAGGGCGTCAGCCTGCAGGCCGTGGCCAAGCTGGTGGGGGCACTGGAGGCGCAGCTCGGGGCCACGCTGTTCCAGCGCGACAGCCGCGGCCTCAAGCTCACCGCCGATGGCGCTCAGTACGCCGACGCCTGCGCGCCGCTGCTGGCGCAGCTGCAGGCCGCCGACGAGGGGCTGCGCCAGGCGCGGCAGCGCCCGCAGGGCACGCTGGTGGTGGGCGGCACGCCGTTCTTCGTGCAGCACGGCATCGTGCCCGCGCTGCACGCCTTTCATGCCAGCTACCCGGACCTGACCTTCGACCTGCGCGCCGTGCTGCACCTGGACGAGGCCGCGGCGCGGGACTGCGACCTGCTGGTGCTGCACGGCTGGTTCGAGGCGGGTGACTGGGTGCGCCGCGAGCTGCCGGTGATGCCGCAGGTCACCGCGGCGACGCCGGCCTACTGGCAGCGCCACGGCATGCCCCGCCACCCGGGCGACCTGACCCGGCACAACTGCCTGAGCTACCGCAACCCCTACGGCAAGCTGCTGGACCTGTGGCGCTACCGCCAGCCCGGCCCGCAGGGCGATGTCGTCGAGCAGGTGGTGGTGAGCGGCTGGCTCAGCTCCAACCATCGCGACAACCTGCTGGAACTGGCCCTGGGCGACGGCGGCGTGATGCGCATCGCCTACGCCACCGCGCAGGCCGAACTTGCCAGCGGCCGCCTGGTGCCGGCCCTGCTCGACTGGGAAATGATGGACCCGCCGCCGCTGGCGATCTACTTCAAGCCCGAGCTGCGGCGCACGCTGCGGCTGCGCGTCTTCGTCGATTTCGTTGCCGCCCGCTGTGCCGAGCTGGCGCAGCTGACCGATGCCAAGGGGCAGACCAGCGTCGACAGCCGCCCTGGCTGGCACCACGGCAGCGGCCGGCGCGCGTCGAGCTGGCTGACGCATCGCTGAGCCCACGGTTCAGTCGATGCTCGCGCCGGTTTCGCGCACGTACTGCACGTACTGCGCCTCGGCCTGGCGCATCAGCTCGCGCGTCTCGGCCGGCGACCGTGCGCTGCCGACGATCAGCAGGCGCTCCATCTCCTGCCTGAAGTCTGCGGTCAGCTCGGCCTGCTGCACGGCCGCGGCCAGGCGCTCGACGATCTGCGCCGGCAGCCGCGGCGGCCCGAGCACGAAGTGCGCCGTGATCAGCGGCGCTGCGGGCACGCCGGACTCGGCCAGCGTGGGCACCGCGGGCAGCGCCGCGATGCGTTCGCCGATGCTGCAGCCGAGCATCACCAGCCGACCCGAACGCACATGGGGCGCGCTGGCACCGACCGGCATCACCGCGGCCTGGACGCGGCCCTCCAGCAGGTCCGGCAGCATCTGCGGGACGCCCTTGTAGGGCACGCGCTCGAGCTTGAACCCCAGCGCGCCGGTGATCTGGCCGGCCACCATGTCCTCGGCGACGTTGTTGGCGCCGCGCATCAGCGGCTGCGCGCTGGCCCGGGCATAGGCGGCGAACTCGGCCAGCGTCCTGGCCGGCAGGCTCGCCGGCACCACCAGGCACTGCGTGTTGCCGCCGATCGCCGCGACCGGCGAGAACTCGCCGAGGGACTGGTAGGGCGATGCCTTGCTGAGGTGCGGCAGCCCGGCGTTGGACGCCAGCGCGAAGAGCAGCGTGTAGCCGTCGGGCGCCGCGTTCAGCACGGCGCCCGCACCGATGCCGGTGTTGCCGCCCGGGCGGTTGTCGACCAGCACCTCCTGGCCGAGCCGGGCCGTCAACCCCCGGGCCAGCGCGCGGGCCGCGGCATCGCTGGGGCCGCCCGCAGCGATCGGCACGATCAGCCGGATCGGCTTGGCCGGGTACGTCGGCTGCGCTGCCACGGGTGCCGTGGCGAGCGCCAGCGCGCCGGCCACGAGCCAGGTGTTCAACGGGTTCATCGCGATGCTCCGGGTTGAGTGCATGGGGCGCAGTCTGGCCGGGCGGGGAGCGGCCGGGAAGGTGGCGGCCGTTGTGCCGACCCTGAACCAGCGGTTCAGGCCGCGTTCAGCGCCGGGCGCATTCCGCGGCGCGGCCGCCGTGGCGAAGATGGGCCGCATCGAAAGCTCCTTGCCGGAGGCCGCATGGAAACGACATTGAAGGGTGCACTCAGGGCGCATGGGCGACACCTGCGCCCGTCGCGTGTCACCTGGCTCGCGACGCTGGGCTGGCTGTTCACGATCTTCAACTCGGTGCGCGTGTTCGCGTATGTGCCGACCTTGCTGAGCATCCATGCCAGCGGCGACAGCAGCCAGCACTCGATGATCACGTGGGCGATCTGGGTCGGCGCGAACGCCACGATGGCCGCGTGGCTGTACGAGAACAACGGGCGCCGCCTGAATCGTGCCATCGCCGTCAACATCGGCAACGCGCTGATGTGCGCGGCCACGCTGGTGCTCATCGCGCTGTATCGGGTCTAGCGAAGCCGTGCATGCCGCGCTGCGATGATCCGGCGACGCTGCCGCCGCAGCCGGGCGGGCCGGGCGCGTCGCGCCTGTGACCGCAACACCTGGACCGACCCATGCCCCCGACCGTCCTCGACTTCTGGTTCCACGACATCAAGCCGGCCCAGTGGTGGACCGTCGATGCGGCGTTCGACGACCTGATCCGCACCCGCTTCGGCGCGCTGCACGAGCAGGCGCGGCGCTGCGAGCTGTTCGGCTGGCGCGCGACGCCCGCGGGCCGGCTGGCCGAGGTCATCGTGCTGGACCAGTTCGCCCGCAACCTCCACCGCGGCACGCCCGACGCCTTCTCGGCCGACGCGCTGGCGCTGGCACTCGCGCAGGAGGCCGTCGCGGCCGGCGCCGACCTGGCGCTGCCCGCCGAGCGGCGCGCCTTTCTCTACATGCCCTACATGCACAGCGAGTCCGCCGCCATCCACGCGGTGGCCGAGCCGCTGATGCAGGCCCGCGCGCCGGCGCACACGCACGACTTCGAGCTGAAGCACAAAGCCATCGTCGACCGCTTCGGCCGCTACCCGCACCGCAACGCCATCCTGGGCCGCGCCTCCACGGCGGAGGAAATCGAGTTCCTGAAGCAGCCCGGCTCCAGCTTCTGAGGCCGGGATTCCGCTGACGGCCGACGCCGGCCGGGCATGGTGCAATGCGAGCACTGGAACCGATTCCATCCGCCATGTCCCGCTCGACCGCTGCCTCCCGTGTCCTTGCCGCCGTACTGGCCCTGCCGCTGGCGGCCCTGGCCGCGCCGCCCGACTTCGGCCCCAACGTCCACGTGCTGAACCCGGCGACGCCCGGCCTGCAGCAGCGCATCGACGCCATCTACGCCGCCCAGCAGCCCAACCACTTCGGCCCGCGCCGCGACGCCATCCTGCTGATGCCGGGCACCTACGAGAACCTGCGCATCCCGGTGGGCTTCTACACGCAGGTGCTGGGCCTGGGCCGCCACCCCGACGACGTGCACGTGGTGGGCGACCTGCGCTCCACGGCGCTGCTGGACAACGACAACGCGACGCAGAACTTCTGGCGCGGGGCCGAGAACTTCTCCGTGACGCCCACGCTGGGCATCGGCGACCACACGATGCAGTGGGCCGTGTCGCAGGCCGTGCCGTTCCGGCGCATGCACGTGCGCGGCCACATGCGGCTGAACCAAAACAACGGCTGGGCCAGCGGCGGCTGGTTCTCGGACGTGTTGGTGGACGGCCAGGTCAACTCGGCGACGCAGCAGCAATGGCTCTCGCGCAACAGCGAATGGGCGAGCTGGACGGGCGCCAACTGGAACATGGTGTTCGTCGGCGTGCCGCAGGCGCCGGCGGGTGAGTTCCCCACGCCGGGCCTGCGCTTCACCCGGGTCAACAAGACGCCGCTGGTGCGCGAGAAGCCCTTCCTGTTCGTCGAGAAGGATGGCGGCTTCGCGGTGCGTGTGCCGGCGCTGCGGCGAGACAGTGTCGGCATCTCCTGGGCCGGCGGCGCGTTCACGGCGGGCAAGACGCTGCCCATCGCCCGCTTCTTCATCGCCAAACCGGGCGACACGGCCGCCACGCTGAACGCGCAGCTGGCCGCCGGCCGGCACCTGCTGTTCACGCCGGGCGAGTACCTGCTGACCGAGACGCTGCAGGTCAAGCGGGCCGGCACCGTCGTGCTGGGCATCGGCTTCCCGACGCTGCGCTCGGACAACGGCGTGCCGCTGGTGAAGACGGCGGACGTGGACGGGCTGACCGTGTCGGGCCTGTTCCTGGACGCGGGCGCCCAGGATGCCGGCGTGCTGATGGAGGTGGGCGCGACCGGCAGCAAGCGCCGCCACCTGGCCGACCCGACGGTGCTGCACGACCTGTTCTTCCGCGTCGGCGGCGCGGCCGCCGGCCAGGTGCACACGGCGCTGCGCATCCATGCGCACGACACGCTGGTGGACCACACCTGGATCTGGCGCGCCGACCACGGCGAGGGCGTCGGCTGGGCGCTGAACCCGTCGGCCCACGGCCTGGTGGTGGACGGCGAGGACGTGACCATCTACGGCCTGTTCGTCGAGCACTTCCAGCAGGAGCAGGTCGTCTGGCGCGGCAACGGCGGGCGGGTCTACTTCTACCAGTCCGAGATCCCGTACGACCCGCCCACGCAGCGCCAGTGGACCAACGCCGCCGGCCGCCGCGGCTTCGCGTCTTACCAGGTGGCCGACACGGTGACGCGCCACCAGGCCTGGGGCCTGGGCATCTACAGCGTGTTCCTGCAGCCCGACGTCGTGCTGGACCGCGCCATCGAGGCGCCCCGGGCGGCGGGCGTGCGCTTCCAGCACATGATCACCGTCTGCCTCGTCGACAAGGGCAGCATCGAGCGCGTCATCAACGACGCCGGCGACGCCGCGCGCTGCCAGGGCGGCAGCAACACCGCCACGCTGAAGCACTATCCCTGACCGCGCTGCGGGGGGCATTGGGCCGCGCCCGGCGGGCGGATGGCGTTGCCGAGTACGCTCGCGGCCTTTCAGCACAAGGGCAGGGCAGCGGCCATGGACAACCTCGACCTCAGCGTGTTGCGCACGGCCGCCGGCTGGCGGGCCGAGGCACGCCGCGTCGTGCTGGGCACGATCACGCGCACCTGGGGCTCGGCGCCGCGGCCGGTGGGCTCGCTGGTGGCGGTGCGCGACGACGGGCTCATCGCCGGTTCGGTGTCCGGCGGCTGCATCGAGGACGACCTCGTCGCACAGCTGCGTGCCGGCAGCCTGGCGCTGGCACGCCCCACGCCGCTGCGCTACGGCGTCGGCGCCGAGGAGGCCCGCCGCTTCGGCCTGCCCTGTGGCGGCACGCTGGAGCTGATGCTGGAGCCGCTGGGCCCGCAGTCGGCGCTGGACGAACTGCTGGCCCGGCTGGCCCGCGGCGAGCGCGTGCGCCGCACGCTGGCGCTGGCGACCGGCGCCGTCACGCTGCAGCCCGCCGAGCGCGGGGCCGACACGCTGGCGCTGACCGACACGCAGCTCGTCAGCCACCACGGCCCGCAGTGGCGGCTGCTGGTCATCGGCGCCGGGCAGATGACCGACTACCTCGCGCAGATGGCGCAGGCGCTGGGCTACGGCGTGACCGTGTGCGACCCGCGCGAGGAATACGCCGACGGCTTCGCGCTGCCCGGCGCCACGCTGACGCGCGACATGCCCGACGACGTCGTGACCGCCTTCCAGGTGGACGACGCCACCGCCATCGTCGCGCTGACGCACGACCCCAAGCTCGACGACCTCGCGCTGATGGAGGCGCTGAAGAGCCCGGCTTTCTACGTCGGCGCCATCGGCTCGCGCGTCAACCAGGCCAAGCGCCGTGCGCGGCTGGCCGAG
>JAYSCT010000102.1:0-16890 GCA_041914785.1 Roseateles sp. | reverse complement strand
AGTCGGTGCGCAGCACCTCCAGCATCTCGGCGCGCACCAGCCGCATGATCAGCGTAAGTTGAAAAGCGGACAACGTGATGGCCGGCAGCACCAGATGCAACAGCCCGTCGCGGGTCAGCAGCCCGGTGGTCCAGCTGCCCAGCGCGACGACGTCACCCCGGCCGAAGCTGGGCAGCCACTTCAGCTCGACGGCGAACACCCAGATCAGCACGATGCCGATGACGAAGTTGGGCAGGCTGACGCCGAACAGCGTGCCCGTCATCAGCAGCTGTGCGCTGGCCTTGCCGCGCCGCAAGGCCGCGTAGACACCCAGCGGGATGCCCAGGCCCAGCGCGATCAGGCCGGCGACGAGCGCGAGCTCCAGCGTGGCGGGAAAGCGCTCCACGATGAGGGCCGACACCTTGCGCCCCTGGCGCAGGCTGATGCCGAACTCGCCCTGCACCGCATTGCCCAC
Organism: Roseateles sp.; assembly: GCA_041914785.1. Classification (GTDB taxonomy): domain Bacteria; phylum Pseudomonadota; class Gammaproteobacteria; order Burkholderiales; family Burkholderiaceae_C; genus Pelomonas. The sequence goes on along the minus strand of JAYSCT010000102.1, from coordinate 16,436 downwards.
GAAGCGCGCGAACTGCACCGGAAAGGGCTGGTCCAGGCCCAGGTCCTTGCGCAGCGCGGCGCGCTGCTCCTCGGTGGCATCCTGACCCAACAGGTTGTTGACCGGATCCCCCACGTACTGGAACAGCATGAAGGCGATGAAGGCCACCGACAGCATGACGATGGCGGCCTGAGCCAGACGGCGGAGGATGAAAACCAGCATGAGGTCGGGTGAACCCTGTCGCGCTTGTGGCGCTGAGCGAAGGCGCGATCATGGCGAAGGCGGCAAGGCCTCACTGCCAGGGAAAGCCCTAGACGAGCAAGAGTGGTGCCCACCAAGAAAAACGGGCCGCTGATGCGGCCCGTCGTGCATGGCGGAGCGGCGGTCAGCCGCTCGCGGGATCAGAAGCGGTGACGCAGGCCCAGCATGGAGCCGCCGAGCTTGGTGGCGCCGTTGGCGAAAGCCACCGAGCCGCTGGTGCGGGTGTAGTCGACTTCCAGGTAAGCGTCGGTGCGCTTGGAGAAGGCGTAGTCCAGCACGACGGCGAAGAAGTCCGCCTTCGACGAGACGTTGGCGTTCGTCGACAGGCCCAGCGGCGCGAGCGCCAAACCGTAGTGCTTCTGCTTCGTCAGCCAGGCGTTGGCGCCGATGTTGAACTGCGGCGTCAGCTGGTACGTCGCACCGAACATGTACATCGTGCGGGTCTTGATGTCGGCGGAGTTCGTGTTGAACACGCTGGCACCGAGCAGGCCGCTGGTGTACGCACCGCGGGTCGTCAGGCCGACGCGGAACGGGCTGTTCGCATCGCTGACCGACGTGGGCGACGTGATCAGGTTGGACAGGCCGTCGAACTTGTTCTCACCCCACGAGGCATGCACGTACAGAGGACCGTCGGTGTAAGACACGCCCAGCACCGTGGCCTTGATCTTCTTGCCCGTCTGCTCTTCGGCCTGCAGGTAGGCACCGCCGGCGCCCCAGACGCCGTCGTTGTAGCGCAGCATGGCGCCCATGGTCTTGGCAGGCTGGGCCGCCGCGGCGCCCGAGGCACCTTCGCCGGCGCTGACCTGGATCTCGCCGTAGACGTTGCCGAGCTGGACCAGGTACTTGACCATGTTGTCCTGGCGGGCCGTCATGGCCAGGCCGATTTCGGGCTTGTAAGCCTCGATGTAGGGCGAATAGCGGAACGAGGCGAAGGTCGACGTGTAGAGGTCGAACAGGATGTTGTACTGGCGACCCAGGCGGATCTGGCCGAGTTCGCTGGACTGCAGGCCCACCCAGGCCTGGCGCCAGAAATCAGGGTTGCCAGACACCGCGCCGGTGTCCGACTGCAGGCGGTGCTCCAGGTTGGCCAGCGCCTTCAGGCCACCACCCATGTCTTCGGTGATGTTCACACCGAGGCGGCTTTGCGACATGCCGCCGGGAACGACGGTCTTGGTCGACGTGCCTGCATTGGCGTTCGTCTTGTAGCGCACGGCAGCGTCCACGATGCCATACAGGGTCACGCTGGATTGAGCCCAGGCTGCAGAGGTGCTGGCGGCCAGAACGGCGACGGCCAAAGTAGCTTTTTTCATCAACGTTGTCTCCTGCTAGGAATAGTGAACCGGCTTATTCTCAGCGAACCACTGTCCCGGAAAGCAAGCGCTGTTGTTCATTGCCCACAGCAATTCCCCTGTCGCCGCGGAGACAAATGAAAAAGCCGCCCGAGGGCGGCTTTGCTGATCGACCGCGACAAAGTCGCAGCGCTTGATCAGAAGCTGTGGCGGATGCCGACGTCAAAGCCGCTGGACTTCTGGCCAGCCTTGACGAAACCAGCCGTCGAACCGGCGGTGTAGTACGTGCCCTTGCCGTCGTTGTCGATCTGTGCGTAGGTCGTGTACAGAGCCGTGCGCTTGGACAGGTTGTAGACGTAGCCGACCGAGAACAGCTTGGCATCGCCCGTGACGGCGGCAACGCCGGCGGTCGAGTAGGCAGCCGTGCCTTCCGCAGCCGTGTTGGCCTTGGAGTCGGTGTACGAAGCCATGATCAGGCCCTGGCCCAGCGGCACGGTCACAGCGGCCGTGTAGATGGTCTGCTTGGCGGCGTTGTACTTGTTCTCCGTGTAGGCGAACGAAGGCTTGGCCACGCCCAGGTCATAGGACGCGCCGACCGAGGTCATCTTGTACTTCCCAGCCACGCCGGTGGCGTTGGCGTAGGTACCGGACACGTTCAGCGGGCCAGCCTTGTAGCCCAGACGGGCAGCTTCCAGCTTGTTGTTGGTCGCGCCTTCGCCGGCAGCGACATCGACGCCACCGTAGAAGCCACCCAGGCCTTCCGGCAGGGAGTACGACGCCAGGTTGTCGGCGCGGCCAAAGGCCGTGCTGTTGCCGCTACCCAGGGCGCTGTAGACGGACAGAACGCTGCCCTGGCCAATGGCGGCCGTCGGATCGAAGTCTTCCAGGTGCAGACGCGAGGCGGTCTTGTTGCGACCCAGGCGCACTTCACCGAAGTCGCCCGACAGGCTCACCGTGGCACGACGGCCCCAGAAGGCGCCACCGTTGGCGGCCACGCCGGTGTCGACGCCGACTTCGGATTCCAGCCAGAAGCCAGCCTTGAGGCCGCTGCCCAGATCTTCCGTGCCGCGCACGCCGAAACGGCTGGTGCTCAGGCCGCTGGAGTCCAGCTTCTTCAGCGTCTGGCCGCTGGACTTGGCGTAGCGGAGGTTGGCGTCCAGGACGCCGAACAGCGTGACGGACGATTGCGCAACCGCAGCGCCACCGGTCAGACCGAGGACGGCCAGGGCAATCAGTGCTTTCTTCATTCGATACTCCTAGATATTCACACGAGTCCCTGACCGAGTCGGCCGGGCTCACCTCCTGTGAGGAAGTGCGCGTATTCCACTACAGGTTTGGCCCCTCCGGGAATTTCCGGATATGAAATTGTGCGTTGCCGTTGCACATCGACAACGAAGACCTCATTGTCATGATTTCTTCATGTAAACACATGTGAACTGAATGCTTTCTCACGCAACTACCCCTCAGCGTCGTTCATTGAGCCTCGGTGATCGGCTGCTCAGCACACTCGATTCGGGCCTGCGTACGGTGTTCGTGCCCACGCGGGCAACGCGCCCGTCACCCGCGGCGGCGCTTTCACGCAACGAATTGAGCGCCGACGAGGCCCGCGAGTCGGGGGCGCTGATGCGGGTCAACCACGTGGGCGAGATCTGCGCGCAGGCGCTCTATCAGTCGCAGGCGCTGTTCAGCCGCACGGACGAACTGCGGTCGCACTTCGAGCAGGCCGGGCAGGAGGAGCTGGACCATCTGGCGTGGACAGCCGAGCGTGTCGCTGAACTGGGCACGCACACCAGCCGGCTTGCACCGTTGTGGTGGCTGGGCGCCTTCGCCTGGGGCAGCGCGGCCGGCGCCGCGGGCGACCGCTGGAGCCTGGGCTTCGTCGTCGAGACGGAACGCCAGGTGGAAGCGCATCTGGCCTCGCACCTGGACCGGCTGCCGGCCGGCGACACCGCGTCGCGGGCCATCGTGGACCAGATGAAGCTCGAGGAGGCCGTGCACGCCGAGGCCGCGCTCGCCGCCGATGCGGCGCCGCTGCCGGCACCCGTGACGGGGTTGATGCGGCTGGCGGCCAAGGTCATGACGACCGTGGCCCACCGCGTCTGATCAGACCTCGACGACCTCGAACGACGTGCTGATGGCCGAGGTCTTGGCCAGCATGGCCGTGGCCGAGCAGTACTTCTCGTGCGACAGCGTCACGGCGCGCTCGACGATCTCGGGCTTGAGGCCCTTCCCGCTGACGACGAAGTGGAAATGGATGGCCGTGAAGACCTTGGGGTCGCTCGTCGCCCGCTCGGCCTTCAGCACCACCTTGCAGCCGCGCACGTCGTGGCGGCCGCGCTTGAGGATCAGCACCACGTCATAGGCGGTGCAGCCGCCAGTACCGGCCAGCACCGTTTCCATGGGCCGCGGCGCCAGGTTGCGGCCGCCGCCGTCCGGGGCGCCATCCATGGACAACACATGCCCGCTGCCGGTCTCGGCCACGAAGCTCATGCCGCTGGGGCCTTCCGGGCCCAGCCAACTCACCGTGCATTCCATGCTCATCTAGGGGCAAAGCTCCAATTTTTTACAGAAAAATATTGCAGCGCAGCATAACTCGGCGATAAACTGCCAACCAAGCGAAAACGCTTTCGCACCGATTGTCTCCTCCACCGCCTCCATGGTGGATTCAACCCGAGCTTGCAAGAGCTCGGGTTTTTTTTCGCCCGCGATCATCCCGCCAGCGGCGAAAGGCGCCGCATGAGGGTCTCCCCTATCATGCGGCGCCGCAACAAAACCACCTGGAGACCCGATGAGCGCCTCGCGCCGCCGCCCGCCCGCATCCCATGTGCCCGCGATGCTGCCGCCCGGCAGCAGCTATCTGCAGCGCATCCTGAATGCCAAGGTCTACGAGGTGGCGCGTGAAACCGACCTCACGCACGCGGCCAAGCTGTCCCGGCGGCTGGGCAACAAGGTGTGGCTCAAGCGCGAGGACGAGCAGGACGTGTTCAGCTTCAAGCTGCGCGGCGCGTACAACAAGATGGCGCACCTGACGGCCGAGCAGCGCGCCGCGGGCGTCATTTGCGCCTCGGCCGGCAACCACGCGCAGGGCGTGGCGCTGTCGGCCAAGAAGCTGGGCTGTCGCGCCGTCATCGTGATGCCGCTGACGACGCCCCAGGTCAAGGTCGACGCCGTCAAGGCGCTGGGCGGCGAGGTGGTGCTGTCCGGCGAGAGCTTCACGGACGCCTATGGCCACGCCAAGGAGCTGGAAGCCGCGCAGGGCCTGACCTTCGTGCACCCCTTCGACGACCCCGACGTCATCGCCGGCCAGGGCACCATCGCGATGGAGGTGCTGCGCCAGCACCCCGGCCCCATCGACGCGATCTTCGTCGCCATCGGCGGCGGCGGCCTGATCTCGGGTGTCGCGGCTTACGTCAAGGCGCTGCGGCCGGAGATCAAGATCATCGGCGTGCAGACCACCGACTCCGACGCGATGCTGCGCTCGGTCAAGGCCGGCAAGCGCGTGACGCTGACCGACGTGGGCCTGTTCGCCGACGGCACCGCCGTCAAGCTGGTCGGCGAGGAGACCTTCCGCATCGCCCGCGAGCTGGTGGACGACTTCATCGTCGTCGACACCGATGCCGTCTGCGCGGCGATCAAGGACGTGTTCGAGGACACGCGCTCCATCCTGGAGCCGTCGGGCGCGATGAGCGTGGCCGCCGTCAAGCAGTACGCCGCCAAGACCGGCGCCAAGGGCCAGTCCCTGATCGCCATCACCTGCGGCGCGAACATGAACTTCGACCGCCTGCGCTTCGTCGCCGAGCGGGCCGAGGTGGGCGAGCACCGCGAGGCGCTGTTCGCCGTGACCATTCCCGAGGCGCGCGGCAGCTTCAAGCGCTTCTGCGAGCTGTTGGGCCCGCGCAGCGTCACCGAGTTCAACTACCGCATCGCCGACGCCAACGTCGCCCACATCTTCGTCGGCATCGGCATCTCCAAGCCCGATGAGGCGGCCAGGCTGGCCCGCACCTTCACGAAGGCCGGCTTCGAGACGCTGGACCTGACCCATGACGAGCTCGCCAAGCAGCACGTGCGCCACATGGTGGGCGGCCGCAGCGAGCTGGCGAGGGAGGAGCGGCTGTACCGCTTCGTGTTCCCCGAGCGGCCGGGGGCGCTGATGAAGTTCCTGTCCAGCATGCACCCGGACTGGAACATCAGCCTGTTCCACTACCGCAACCAGGGCGCCGACCATGGCCGCATCCTCGTCGGCATCCAGGTGCCCAAGGGCGCCGCCGCGGCGCTGCGCGAGTTCCTGAGCGGCCTGAACTATCCGTTCGAGGACGAGACGGCAAACCCGGTCTACCGCTTGTTCCTGGGTTGAGTTGAAATCGGGGGCCTCTGACCGCCTGTGCCATGACCGTCGCCCAACAGTCGCTGATCTCCCCCACCGCCAATCCCGAGCTGGAGAAGGCCCTGCGTGACCGCGTCGACCGGCGGTCGGCGATCGCCGGCGGCCTCGGCGAGCTGGAACCGCTGGCCGTGCGCCTGGGCCTGGTGCAGAACAGCCTGACACCGCGCTTCCGCGACCCGGTGCTGGCACTGTTCGCGGCCGACCACGGCATCGTCGTCGACGGCGTCGGTGCCCAGTGGGGCCGCGCCACGCGCGACCAGGTGCAGATGGCGCTGCATGCGCAACTGCCCGTGTCCGTGTTCGCGCGGCTGCAGGGCCTGCACCTGACCGTGGTGGACTGCGGCGTGGCCGACAACCTGCCGCCCCACGCGCGGCTGCTGGCGCGCAAGGTGGCGCACGGCACGCGCAATGCGCGCACCGCGTTCGCGATGAGCCTGGAACAGGCCCATGCCGGCGTGCGCGTGGGCATGGAGATCGCCGACAACCTGCCGGGCAACGTGCTGGCCTGCGCCAGCATGGGCCAGGGCTCGGCCGAATGCGCGGCGCTGGTGCTGTCGCGCCTGGCCGACCAGCCGGTGCGGGACTTCGTCGTCTCCGGCCCCACGATGCGCCAGGACGACCTGACCCACCTGCTGGAAGTGCTGCACGGCGCCCAGGCCCGCCACCGCGACGCCAAGGACCCGATGGACCTGCTGGCCGCCTTCGGTGGCCATGAGCTGGCCGTCATGGTGGGCGCGATGCTGGTGGCCGCCAGCAAGCGCAGCCTCATCATCGTGGACGGCATCGCCGCCTGCGCGGCGCTCAAGCTGGCGTCGCTGATCTGCGCGCCGGTGACCGACTACGCCGTGTTCTGCCGCAGCCATGTGCACCGCGGCCTGGACGAGGCGCTGGCGCTGTTCCACGCGTCGGCGCTGCTGGAGCTGGGCATGGACAGTGCCGACGGCACCGGCGCCGCGCTGGCCTGGCCCATGATCCGCTCGGCGGCGGCGCTGCTGACCGACCTGCACGAGGTGGCCGAGGCCCGGCTGTCGATCCGCCCCGAGCCCGGCACCTACGTGCCGACGCTGGGCAGCTGACGCGGGGTCAGCGCTGGCGCAGCGGCACGCCGCTGGCCTGCATCTCCGGCAACGGCGCACCGTAGACCGGCTGCTGCACCGCCGGCGGCGGCGGCATCTGGGCCACCGTGCCGGGCGGGTTGCCCCCCAGCACGACGGGCGACGGCGCCGCGGCCATCAGCGAGCCGGTGGCGGGCGCCGTCGGCGGGCTGAGCTGCAACACCTGCACCGGCGCCTGGCCCGGCAGGCCCAGGCTGGCGCTGCGGGCTTCCACGCGCAGCAGGCGCAGTTCACCGTCGACGACGGCACCCACGCGCACGGTGCGCGGCACGCCGTCCACCTCGATCAACGCGACGCCCTCGCCGGCCTCGGCGGCCCTGGCATTCTTGGGCGCCACGACACCCAGCAGCCGCAGCCGCGTGGACGCGGCCACCTCGGGCTCGGGCGCCGCCTCCGGCGCGGCCGCGCCCAGCAGCCGGCTCAGGTCCACGGGGCCGGACGGGCCGCCCGTGGCGGGCAGCACCGACGCCGGCATCGCCAGCGGCCGGGCGAACAACTGCAGGCCCCAGTAGGCCACCGAGCCGCCCAGCAGCAGCCACACCGAGAACGCCATCAATCGAGCAACCATGGCCCATTATGATGGCCTGCTCACCGCTGCCTCAGCGCTCTCCCTGCCCGTCATGCGTCGTTCTTCCATCGCCCGCGGCTTCACGCTCATCGAACTGCTGGTCGTGCTCGTCATCATCGGCGTGCTCGCGGCCCTCGTCGTCCCCAACGTGCTGGACCGCGCCGAGGACGCCCGCGTCACCGCCGCCCGCACCGACGTCAACAACCTGATGCAGGCGCTCAAGCTCTACAAGCTGGACAACCAGCGCTACCCCAGCGGCGAGCAGGGTCTGGACGCGCTGGTGCGCAAGCCCACCGCCGGCACGCCGCCGCCCAACTGGAAGCCCTACCTGGAAAAGCTGCCCAACGACCCCTGGGGCCACCCCTACCAGTACGCCAGCCCGGGCGTGAAGGGCGAGGTCGATGTCTACAGCTTCGGCGCCGACGGCCGCGCCGGCGGCGAGGGCCGTGACGCGGACATCGGCTCCTGGCAGTAACGTGATGCCCCTCGCCCAGCCTCGCGTCGCTGAACGCGAGCGAGTCTGGTCGGCGCCCCATCGGGACGGCGATGCTCGCGGGGGTTGCCCCGCTCGCACATCGCCCGCGGGCCGGCTTGGGAGCGGCCCGGCGCTCGGCCCGCAATCGAGCCCTGGCAGACGAAGCGCGGATGGCGGCTTCACGCTGATCGAGCTGCTGGTCGTCGTGGCGCTGATCGCCATCACGAGCGCCACCGTCAGCCTCGCCTTGCGCGACCCCACCGAGCTGCAGCTGCAGCGCGAGGCGCAGCGGCTGGCCGCGCTGCTGGAGACGGCCCGTGCCGAGAGCCGGGCGTCGGGCCTGGCGGTGCGCTGGATGCCGAAGAGCCCGAAGACCGGCGAGGACTTCCAGTTCATCGGCCTGCCCAAGACCCTGCAGCTGCCGTCGCGCTGGCTGGGTGACCCGGTGGCGGTCACCATCGAGAACGCCACCGCCGTCAACCCCGGCCTGGTGCTCGGCCCCGAACCCATCATCCCGGCCCAGCGGCTGCGGCTGCAGCTGGGCGACCAGCGCGTCGTGCTGGGCACGGACGGCCTGGCGGCCTTCGAGGTCGTCAACCCATGAGCGGCCGACGCCAACGCGGCTTCACGCTGATCGAGGTGCTGGTGGCGCTGGTCATCGTCGCCATCGCGCTGGGCGCCGGCATCAAGGCCGCCGGCGCGCTGGCCAACAATGCCGACCGGCTGGCCCAGGTCAGCGCGGCGCAGTGGTGCGCCGAGAACGTGCTGACGGAGATCCGGCTCAACCAGCAGTTCCCCAGCATCGGCGAGTCGCCGTTCAGCTGCGAGCAGTTGGGCCGCGCCTATGCCGGCAAGCTCAAGGTCAGTGCCACGCTGAACCCGGACTTCCGCCGCGTCGACGCCGACGTCGCGAACGACGAGGGCCTGCCCATGCTGACGCTGACCACCATCGTGGGCCGCATCTGATGCGCCAGCCGCTGCCCCGCCGCGTGCGCGGCTTCACGCTCGTCGAGGTGCTGGTGGCGCTGGTCGTCATGGCGACGATGGCCGCGATGGCCTGGCGCGGCATCGACGCGCTGGCCCGCAGCCGCGAGATCGCGCAGGTCCGCCTTGCGCAGACGGCCCGGCTGCAGACCGTGCTGGCGCAGTGGGAGGTGGACCTGCGCGCCGTGCAGGACAGCCACAGCACCGTGGCCCCGCTGGCGTTCGACGGCGGCAACCTCGTGCTGACGCGCCAGGCCCCGCTGGGGCTGCAGGTGGTGGTGTGGAGCCTGCGCGAGGGCAGCCTGTGGCGCTGGGAAAGCCCCGGCGTGCGCACCGTGCAGGACCTGGAGAACGAGCGCCAGCGCGGGCTGCAGCAGCTGGCCGAGCGCAACCCGGCGCTGCGCGCCTTCGAGGGCGTGGCCGGCTGGCAGTTCTACTGCTTCTGGGGCAATGCGTGGAGCAACTGCCAGTCCACCGGCGGCACGGCGCAGGCCAACGCCGGCCCCGTCAACCCGCGGCCCGCCAGCCAGGCGCCGTCGGGCCTGCGCATCGCGATGCAGTTCGCCGAAGGCAGCGGCCTGGCCGGCACGCTGACGCGCGAGCTGGAGGTCACTGTCCGATGAACCCGCGCCGCGCCATGCACCTTCCGGGCCGAGCGCCGGGCCGCTCCCAAGCCGGCCCGCTCGGGCGATGTGCTTGCGGCTCAATGCCGCAAGCATCGCCGTCCCCCAGGGGGACCGGCCAGACGCACCGCGTCCAGCGATGTGCGGCTGGACGAGGGGCTCAATCCGGCGCTGCGCTGCTGACCGCGATGATCATCGTCACGCTGGTGGCCGCGCTGGCCGCGGGCATGGTCTGGCAGCAGTACCGCGCCGTGCAGATCGAGGCTGCCGACCGCGCCCGCGCGCAGGCGGTCTGGGTGCTGCAGGGCGCGCTGGACTGGGCGCGGCTGATCCTGAAGTCCGACGCGCGCGGCGTGGATCACCTGGGCGAGTTCTGGGCCACGCCGCTGGCCGAGTCGCGGCTGTCGACCTTCCTCGCGGCCGACCCGTCCACCGCCAGCGCCGACGACGGCCCCGAGGCCTTCCTGTCCGGCTTCATCGAGGACGCGCAGAGCCGCTACAACCTGCGCGCGCTGGTCGCCGGCGCGGTGATCGACCCGCTGGAGGAGCGCACGCTGCAGCGACTGTGCAGCCAGGTCAACGCGCCGCCGGGCACGGCCACCCTCATCATCGACGGGCTGCGCGCCGCCTTCCCGGCGCCGGCCAGCGGCGCCAGCGCCCCGGCCAGTGCGCCGGCCAGCAGCCCCGCCGTCAGCAGCAGCGGCCCGCTGCAGCCGGCCGGGCTGGACCAGCTCGCCTGGCTGGGCCTGGAGGCGGACACGATCAAGCGCCTGCAGCCCTATGTCGTGCTGCTGCCCAAGGCCACGCCGGTCAACCTGAACACGGCGCCGCGCGAGGTCATCGCGGCGCTGTTCGACAACATGAACCTCGCCTCGGCCGAGCGCCTCGTGCAGGGCCGCAAGGCCAAGCCGCTGCAGAACACGGCCGACGCGGCGGCCTTCCTGCCCGCCAACGTGCAGATCGGCAGCGGCCGGGTGTCGGTGGACTCGTCCTTCTTCATCGTCACCGGCCGGCTGCGGCTGGACGAGCGCCAGCTGGAGCAGCGCTCGCTCGTCGAGCGCCAGGGCAGCAACACGGTGGTGCTGGCGCGCGAACGTGTCAGCCAGTTGCTGGATCGATGACACGGCCCCTCGCCCAACCTCGCTTCGCTGAACGCGAGCGAGTCCGGTCGGTCCCCCGAGGGGACGCCGATGCCCGCGGCATCGAGCCGCGGGCACATCGCCCACAGGGCCGGCTTGGGAGCGGCCCGGCGCTCGGCCCCCCCAGCTTCGCGGAACACGATCCAGCCCGGTTCGGGTCGCCACCTCATCCCCCTCCTAGAATGCGCCGCGCCCGCCAGCCCCTATGAGCACCCTGCTGCTGTTCCTGCCCCCCCGCACGCGCCTTCGCGCGCTGGGCAAAGCCGCGTCCGAACCGGCGCGCACGCCTCACGAGTACGACTGGGCGCTGACCACCGACGACCAGCACGTGCACCGCGAGGGCCGCAGTGCCGCCACCGCGCTGCCTGCGGCCGACACCGTCATCGCCATTCCGGCCGAGTCCGACGTCAGCTGGCGCCGCGTGGAGCTGCCGCGCACCGGCCGCCAGATGCGGGCCGCGCTGGCCGGCAAGCTGGAGGAGTCGCTGCTGGACGACCCAGAGGCGCTGCATTTCGCCGTCGAGCCCGATGCCGTGGGCGGCGACACGGCCTGGGTGGCGATCACGTCCAAGCCCTGGCTGGCCGGGCACCTGGCGCAGCTGGACGCCGCGCATGTCTTCATCGAACGCGTCGCGCCGCTGTCCTGGCCCGACGAGCTGCCGCGCGGGCATTTCTTCGAGTCCAACGGCGCCGACGCCGGCGGCATCTCGCTGCGCTGGGGCCATGCCGACGGCGTCGCCACGCTGCCGCTGCAGGGCGGGCTGGCGCGCCAGTTCTTCGCGCCGGGCCTGGTGCACGCCGCGCAATGGACGGCCACGCCGAGCATCGCCACCAGCGCCGAGCGCTGGCTGGGCACCACGGTCACCGTGCAGACGCCGGCGCAGCGCGCGCTGGGTGTCATCGGCAGCCCGTGGAACCTGCGCCAGTTCGACCTTGCACCCCGCGCCCGCGGCACGCGCGCGCTGCGGCTGCTCAGCCGCAACCTGATGCGCAAGCCCTGGCAACCGGTGCGCTGGGGGCTGGGCGCGCTCATCGTCGTGCAGCTGCTGGGCCTGAACCTGTGGGCCTGGCACCAGAAGCGCGAGATCGCTGCCCGCCGCGACGCCGTCAACGCGACGCTGACGGCCGCCTTCCCGCAGGTGCGCGCCATCCTGGACGCGCCGGTGCAGATGCAAAAGCAGCTGGACCTGCTGCGCGCCAGCGCCGGCAGCATCGGCGAGCAGGACCTGGAGGCGCTGCTGGGCGCCGCCGCCACCGCCTGGCCCGCCGACCGCCCGCCCGCCGAGGCGCTGGCCTTCGAGCCCGGCCGCCTCACCGTGTCGGCCCAGGGCTGGAGCCCCACCCAGGTCGACAATTTCCGCAGCCAGCTGCAGAGCGAAGGCTGGCAGCTCGATGCCAGCGAAGGCAAGCTGACGCTGAGCCGCGCCAGTGCCCAAGGACGACGCTGATGGCCCGTTTCGATTCCCCCGCGGCCGGCGGCCTGCAGGCGCAATGGCGCCAGCTGCGCGCGCAGGCGCTGACACAGTGGCAGGCCCTGGGCGAGCGTGAGCGCCTGGCGCTGAGCGTCGTGGCGGTGCTGCTGGGCCTGCTGCTGGCCTGGAGCGTGCTGCTGGCGCCGGCGCTGCGCACGCTGAAGACGGCCCCCGCCGAGCTGGAGCTGGCCGAGGCGCAGCTGCAGCAGATGCAGGCCCAGGCGCTGGAAGCCAGCCAGCTGCGCGCCGCGCCGCCGGTGCCGCCGGCGCAGGCCGAGGCGGCGCTGAAGGCGTCCGTCGAACACCTGGGCGCCGCCGCGCGGATGAACGTGGCCGGCGACCGCGCCATCGTCACGTTCAACGGCATCACGCCACCGGCGCTGCAGGCCTGGCTGGGCGAGGTGCGCGCCGCCGCCCGCGCGCGGCCGGTGGAGGCGCAGCTGACGCGCGGCCCCAAGGGCTATTCCGGCACCCTCGTGCTCAGCCTCGGAGGGGGCGCCTGATGGCCTGGTTCAAGAGAAAGCCCGCGCTGATGGCGCCCGTCACGGTGCAGGACTCGGTGTTCAGCGCCAGCACGCTGGGCACCGGCCGTGCCGTGCGCCATGGCGCGCCGCGCGCCTGGAGCATTGCCGGCGCCGTCATCGGCCTGCTGGGCGCGCTGGTGCTGTTCGCACCGGCCAGCTGGCTGGCGGGCAGCGTGGCCTCGGCCACCGGCGGCCATCTGCTCATCGTCGACACGCGCGGCAGCGTCTGGAACGGCTCCGGCGTGCTGGTGCTGACCGGCGGCGCCGGCGCCCGCGATGCGGCGTCGCTGCCCGGCCGCCTGCATTGGAAGATGAGCCTGAAGGGCGCCGGCCTGCAGCTGGCCGCGCGGCAGGACTGCTGCATCAACGGCGAGCTGCTGCTGGGCATCAAGCCCGGCCTGGGCCGCATGGAGGTCAGCGTGGAGAACCGGGCCGACTGGCTCGCACGGCTGCCGGCCGGCGTGCTGGCGGGCCTGGGCACGCCGTGGAACACGCTGCAGCTGGGCGGCTCGCTGCGGCTGTCGGCGCGCGAGCTGCGGCTGGAGTCCGTGCAGGGCCGCTGGCGCCAGTTCGGCAGCGCGCAGCTGGAGCTGGTGAACCTGTCGTCGCGCATCTCCACCGTCGCGCCACTGGGCAGCTACCGGCTGGAGCTGGTGGGCGACGCCGCCAACCCGGGCACCAGCACGCTGCGCCTGTCCACGCTGGAAGGCGCACTGCAGCTCACCGGCGTGGGCCAGCTCAGCCCCGGCGGCAAGAGCCGCTTCACCGGCGAGGCCGCCGCCGCGCCGGGCCGCGAGGAAGCGCTGAACAATCTGCTGAACATCATCGGGCGCCGCCAAGGCTCGCGCTCCGTCCTGACGATCGGATGATCATGAATCTCCACCGCACCGCCACCGCCCTCGCCGCGCTGCTGCTGGCCACCGGCAGCGCGCTCGCGCAGCCCGACAACGCCACCGTGCAGCGCGCCCGCCCCGGCGCGGGCAAGGGCCCGGCCGTCAAGGCCAGCTCGCCGGTCACGCTGAACTTCGTGAACGCCGACATCGAGGCCGTCACGCGGGCCATCGGCGTCATGATGGACCGCCAGATCATCATCGACCCGCGCGTGAAGGGCACCATCACGGTCTACAGCGAGCAGCCGGTGTCCGTGGGCGAGGCCTACCGCAACTACCTGGCGGCGCTGCGCGGCCTGGGCTTCACCGTCGTCGAGAGTGCCGGGCTGCTGAAGGTGCTGCCCGAGGCGGACGCCAAGCTGCAGGCCGGCTCGGTGGCCGTGGAGACCAGCGGCGCGCGCGGCGACCAGATCCTGACGCAGATCTTCCGCATCCAGCACGAGAACGCGAACAACCTCGTCGCCGTGCTGCGCCCGCTGATCAGCCCCAACAACACCATCAACGCCAACCCGGGCAACAACAGCCTGGTCATCACCGACTACGCCGACAACCTGAACCGCATCGCCAAGATCGTTGCGGCGATGGACACGCCGGGTACCAGCGACATCGAGATCGTGCCGCTGAAGCATGCCGTCGCCGCCGACCTGGCACCGCTGGTGCAGCGCCTGGCCGACGGCGGCCAGACCGCGGGCGCCGCCGTGCCGGGCCAGAGCAGCAGCGCCGTCAACGTGCTGGTGGACCCGCGCTCCAACGGCCTGATCCTGCGCGCCAGCAACCCGACGCGGCTGGCGGCCGTGCGGGCCATGGTGGACAAGCTGGACCAGCCCAGCGTCGACGGCGGCAACAACATCCGCGTCGTCTACCTGAAGAACGCCGACGCCGTGAAGCTGGCCGCCGTGCTGCGCGCGGCCTTCGGCGCGGCCAACGCCGGCGGCAGCGGCAACAGCTCGTCCGGCACCAGCAACACCGGCGGCCTGGCCGGCGCGGGCACCAGCTTCGGCGGGCAGAACGCCAGCCTGACCGGCTCGGCCACATCGACGACCGGCAGCAGCAGCGGCGGCATCTCCGCGGCGGCGACGACGCCGCTGAACGCGTCCGCCGGCCCGTCCACGGGCGGCTTCGTGCAGGCCGACCCGGCCACCAACTCGCTCATCATCACGGCTGCCGAGCCGCTGTACCGCCAGGTGCGCGCCGTCATCGAGCAGCTGGACTCGCGCCGCGCGCAGATCTACGTCGAGTCGCTGATCGTCAAGATCGACAACAGCAAGGCCGGCCAGTTCGGCGTGCAGTGGCAGAACCTGTTCGGCAGCAAGGGCGACGCGACCATCTACGGCGCCGGCACCAACTACGGCACCGGCCTGGCCAACATCATCAACGCGACGGGTGCGGTCGCGCAGGGCACCAGCGCCATCGTGACGGCGCAGACGTCGTCGCCCGCGCCGACCGGCCTGAACATCGGCATCCTGAAAAAGTTCGGCAGCGTCTACACGCTGGGCGCCGTGGCCAACTTCTTCGAGAGCCAGAGCGGCGCCAACGTGCTGTCCACGCCCAACCTCGTGTCGCTGGACAACGAGGAGGCGCGCATCGTCATCGGCCAGAACGTGCCCTTCGTGACGGGCTCCTACGCCAACACCGGCTCGTCGACCGGCGGCACCGTGAACCCCTTCCAGACGGTGGACCGCAAGGACGTGGGCCTGACGCTGAAGATCAAGAGCCAGATCGGCGAGGGCGGCACCGTGCGCATGCAGGTCTACCAGGAGAACTCCAACGTGACGGCGCAAGGCGTGAACGGCCCGACGCTGGACAAGAGCGCCATCGAGACCACCGTCGTCGTCGAGGACAGCGACATCATCGTGCTGGGCGGCCTGATGAAGGACGAGTACGACGACGGCGAGGCCGGCGTGCCGGGGCTGTCCAAGATCCCGCTGCTGGGCAACCTGTTCGGCAACAAGAACCGCAAGCGCGTGAAGAGCAACCTGATGGTGTTCCTGCGCCCCGTCGTGCTGCGCACCGCCGAGAGCACCAACCAGCTCAGCATGGACCGCTACGAGAGCATCCGCGCCGTGCAGCAACTGGGCCAGCCGGGCAAGAACTGGGCGCTGCCCGACACCGGCGCGCCGGTGCTGCCCGAGGCCCGGACGCCGGGCGTCAAGGTCACGCCGGTGCCGCTGCCCCAGCCGCAACCCCAGCAGTAACGGCACCATGGCCGCCATCCGCCACCCCCTGCCCTCTGCCTTCGCGAAGGCGCACCGCGTGCTGCTGGAGGACGACGGCAGCACGCTGACGCTGTGGGCCTCGCCCGAAGTGGGCTGGGCCACGCTGTCCGAGGTGCAGCGCCTGTACGCCGTGGACAAGCTGGAGCCCGAGGCCGACGCATCGCTGGCCGAGCGCATCAACGCCGCCTACGCCGGCAGCGAGAGCAGCGCGGCCGTCGTCGTCGGCGAGGTCGAGAGCGCGGTGGACCTGAGCCGCATGATGCAGGACCTGCCCGCCGTGGAAGACCTGCTGGAAGCCGCCAACGACGCGCCCATCATCCGCATGCTGAACGCGCTGCTGACGCAGGCGGCCAAGGACGGCGCGAGCGACATCCACATCGAGCCCTACGAGCGCAGCAGCTCGGTGCGCTTTCGCGTCGACGGCACGCTGCGCGAGGTGGTGCAGCCCAACAAGGCGCTGCATGCCGCGCTGATCAGCCGCCTGAAGATCATGGCCGAGCTGGACATCGCCGAGAAGC
>JAYSCT010000101.1:0-16943 GCA_041914785.1 Roseateles sp. | reverse complement strand
CGTGGTCGTATTCGCGTGCAGGCCGACGGCCAGATGAAGACCGGCCGCGACGTCGTCATCGGCGCGCTGCTGGGCGCTGACGAATTCGGCTTCGCGACCGCGCCGCTGGTGGCCGAGGGCTGCATCATGATGCGCAAGTGCCACCTGAACACCTGCCCGGTGGGCGTGGCCACGCAAGACCCGGTGCTGCGCAAGAAGTTCACCGGCCGCCCCGAGCACGTCGTCAACTACTTCTTCTTCGTCGCTGAAGAGGCGCGCCAGATCATGGCCCAGCTCGGCGTGCGCAAGTTCGACGAACTGATCGGTCGCAGCGACTGGCTGGACACGAAGAAGGCCATCTCGCACTGGAAGGCCAAAGGCCTGGACTTCGCCCGCATCTTCCACCGCCCCAACGTGCCGGCCGACGTGGCCCGCATCCACAACGATGTGCAGGACCACGGCCTGGACAAGGCACTGGACGTGAAGCTCATCGAGAAGTGCCTGCCCGCCTTCGAGAAGGGCGAGAAGGTGCAGTTCATGCAGGAAGTGACGAACGTGCGCCGCTCGGTCGGTGCACGCCTGTCCGGTGAGCTGATCCGCCGCAAGCCCGAGGGCCTGCCCGACCACACCATCTTCATCCAGATGGAAGGCACGGGCGGCCAGAGCTTCGGCGCCTTCCTGGCGCAGGGCATCAGCTTCTACCTGATTGGTGACGCCAACGACTACACCGGCAAGGGCCTGTCCGGCGGCCGCGTCGTCGTGCGCCCCAGCATCGACTTCCGCGGCGACGCAACGAAGAACATCATCGTCGGTAACACCGCGCTGATCGGCGCGACACGCGGCGAGGCCTTCTTCCGCGGCGTGGCGGGCGAGCGCTTCGCGGTGCGCCTGTCGGGCGCCACGGCGGTCGTCGAAGGCACGGGCGACCACGGCTGCGAGTACATGACCGGCGGCACCGTCGCCGTGCTGGGCAAGACCGGCCGCAACTTCGCCGCCGGCATGAGCGGCGGCATCGCCTACGTCTATGACGAGGATGGCCACTTCGCCAAGCGCTGCAACACCAGCATGGTCACGCTGGAGAAGCTGCTGAGCGCGCAGGAGCAGGAAGCGCAGGTCGACAAGGCCATCTGGCACCGCGTCAAGGGTGTGGACGGCCTGGACCGCGAGGCCCAGACGGACGAAGTCATCCTGAAGAAGCTGCTGGAAGACCACCACCGCTGGACCGGCAGCCAGCGTGCCCGCGACATCCTGGACCACTGGGCCGAGTCGCGTGCCAAGTTCATCAAGGTGTTCCCGAACGAATACCGCCGCGCTCTGGGTGAGCTGAACGCCGCCAAGGAAGCCGCCACCACCATTGCTCAGGCCAAGGCGCCTGCGGCGGCCAAAGTTTGATGAATTTGCGGGACAGACCGATCGAGCGAAGCGAGTAGCTCTGTCCTCAACTGGCTAGAGATTTGCGGGACAGATCGATCGAGCGCAGCGAGTAGCTCTGTCCCCAACTGATTAAGGAAGAAACATGGGCAAGGTCACCGGCTTCATGGAGTACGAGCGTCTGGAAGAGGGCTACGAGCCCGTCACCGCGCGCGTCAAGAACTACAAGGAATTCGTCATCGCGCTGAACGCTGACCAGGCCAAGCAGCAGGGCGCCCGCTGCATGGACTGCGGCACGCCGTTCTGCAACAACGGCTGCCCGGTCAACAACGTGATCCCGGACTTCAACGACCTGGTCTACAAGGGCCGGCCGGAAGACTGGAAGCACGCGATTGCCGTGCTGCACAGCACCAACAACTTCCCCGAGTTCACCGGCCGCATCTGCCCCGCGCCCTGCGAGGCGGCCTGCACGCTGAACGTCAACGACGACGCGGTGGGCATCAAGTCCATCGAGCACGCCATCATCGACCGCGCCTGGGCCGAGGGCTGGGTGCAGCCGCAGCCGCCCAAGGTCAAGACCGGCAAGACCGTCGCCATCGTCGGCGCGGGCCCCGCCGGACTGGCCGCGGCCCAGCAACTGGCGCGCGTGGGCCACAGCGTCACGGTGTTCGAGAAGAACGACCGCGTCGGCGGCCTGCTGCGCTACGGCATCCCGGACTTCAAGATGGAGAAGTCCCACATCGACCGCCGCGTCGAGCAGATGAAGGCCGAGGGCGTCGAGTTCCGCACCGGCGTCATGGTCGCCGCGCTGCCGGAAGGCTCCAAGGTCACCAACTGGGCCAAGGACACCATCTCGGCCGACGAACTGAAGGCGCAGTTCGACGCCGTGCTGCTGACCGGCGGCGCCGAGCAGTCACGCGACCTGCCCGTGCCGGGCCGGGAGCTTTCCGGCGTGCACTTCGCGATGGAGTTCCTGCCGCAGCAGAACAAGGTCAATGCCGGCGACAAGCTGAAGAACCAGATCCGCGCGGATGGCAAGCACGTCATCGTCATCGGCGGCGGCGACACCGGCTCCGACTGCGTCGGCACCAGCAACCGCCACGGCGCCAAGAGCGTGACCCAGTTCGAGCTGCTGCCCCAGCCGCCCGAAGTGGAAGACCGCCCGCTGACCTGGCCCTACTGGCCGATCAAGCTGCGCACCTCGTCCAGCCATGAAGAGGGTTGCGAGCGCGAGTTCGCCATCGCGACGAAGGAATTCATCGGCGAGAAGGGCAAGCTCACCGGCGTCAAGACCGTGCGCCTGAAGTGGGAAGGCGGCAAGATGACCGAGGTCGAGGGCAGCGAGCAGGTGCTCAAGGCCGACCTGGCCTTCCTGGCGATGGGCTTCGTCTCGCCGGTCGCGACCATCCTGGACGCCTTTGGCGTCGACAAGGATGCGCGTGGCAACGGCAAGGCCAGCACGGAAGGCGCGAATGCCTACAAGACCAATGTCGACAAGGTGTTCGCCGCCGGCGACATGCGCCGCGGCCAGAGCCTGGTCGTCTGGGCCATCCGCGAAGGCCGCCAGGCCGCCAAGGCGGTGGACGAGTACCTGATGGGCGCCAGCAGCCTGCCGCGCTGAGCGGCCGGCGGCGTCACGGGCGCGGGAGCGCCCGGGTCGCGCCCTGGCGGACGCCCAGGCAGCGGGCCGCATCGGCCTGGCCGTCGGGCCACCATGACCATCGAGGCTGGCTGTCGCCAGCCTCGAAGTCCATCTGCATGCAGTGCGTCGTGGCGCCCTGCCCGGGGGTGAAGCGGCTGTTCTCCAGCGCGCGCTTGAACTGATCGCCGAAGGCCCGCCCGGCGGCGGCGGGCCAGGTCGCCAGCGAGATGTCGGCGGGGTGCCCCGTGTCGTCCAGGCGCACGAAGGCGCGCACCTGCACGCCGCCCTCGGGAAGCGGCGCGTCCGGCATGCCGACGTCCTCGGGGATCTCCGCGACGCGGGGTGGCAGCGCCTCGGTGGGCGCCGCGCCGGTGCCGGCGGCGGCCGGCGCGGCAGGCTCCGCCTCATGCGCCGGTGGCGTGGCCACAGGGGGCGCTGCGTCTGCGGGGAGGGGGGCGGCCGGCGTCTCGCGCACCAGCCGCGTCTGCAACGACCCGGCGCCGGCCGTGCCGCCGCCGGGCTGGCCGGTCGGGTGTGCCACCCCCCAGCCCAGCACGGCGGCATGCACCGCCGCCGCCAGCAGCACACAGACGGCGACGGGCCGGGAACCGCTGCTCATGCCCGCCGGCAGCGCTTACTGCTGCAGCAGGTCGCGCCAGGAGATGCGGCGGGTGCCGCCGGTCGGCGAGTTGACCAGGGGCTCGAAGTACAGGTTGCTGCCGTCCGAGCCGCGGGCCAGGCCCACCAGCTTCTGGTTGGGCAGCCGGTAGACCGTGGGGCGCGAGGCCAGCACGTTGCCCAGCGCGAAGCTGGACGCCTGGCCGGTCTTGTAGTCGAAGTAGTTCACCCAGCTGCTACCGCCCACCTTGCAGAGGTCGCCAGGCTGGACGACGTTGGACACGACCACCAGCGTGCCCAGCACCAGCATCGGGTCGGTGTTGACGCGCTCGCTGGACTGCGGCAGGTCCACGAACCAGCCGCCGTTCTGGGCGAGGTTGACGGTGTTCACCGCCGTCGTCGTGCGCACCGGCTTGCCGGCCGTGCACCAGCTGACGCCGCTCGGGCAGGTGCCGTCCACCAGCGCCTGCTGCACGAACTTGGCGCCCGTGCTGCGCACGTCGCCGTGGCCGGTGGCGAGCAGCGCGTCCTTGATGCCGTAGACGGACTGCTTGGTCGTGTCGGTCAGGTCGCTGTCGCCCAGGTAGCGGCCCGTGCCCACGTAGACCATGGCCACACCGTCGGCATCACCCAGCTCGGGGCGCGACGTGATCGGCTGCACGACGCCGTCGGCGTTCTTCAGCGTCGTCAGCGCCAGCGCTTCCATGCCGGCGGCGCCGACGTTGTCGTTGATGTCGAAGCGCCAGACATTGCCCAGGGAGTCGCCGCCGTAGACGCGCTCGATGGTGTTGTCCAGGCGGGCGTCGTTGACCCAGCCGCGGATGTGGGCCAGGCCCGCCGGTGTCGTCGTCGAGCCGGCGGACGTGGCCAGCCCGTTGGCCAGGCCGGCGACCGGCTGGCCGGTGTAGGCATCCAGCACGAAGATGCGGCCCTTGCCGTCGCCGGGGTTCACGTTGTTGTAGCCCGAGGGCAGCACGGCCACCCACTTGCCGTTGCGCAGCTTGCCGATCTCGGGCTGGCCGAAGGTGTAGCCCAGGTTGTCGTTCGTGAACTCCCACAGCGCCTTCGGATTGTCGGGATCGGTCACGTCCAGCGCGTAGTAGGCCCGGCCGCCGGCGCCCAGGCCGCCGACGAGGATGGTGCGCCACTCATCGCCCACCTTGATGTCCTGCACGAACGGCGTCGAGTCGACGAAGTACATGTGGTTGGTGGCGTACTGCTTGTCGGCCAGGCGGTAGAGCTTGGGGATGACGGCCGTCGGCACGAAGGCCCACAGCTCCTTGCCGTTGCTGGCGTCGATGGCGTGCAGCATGCCGTCGTTGGCGCCCACGTAGACCATGGCCTTGCGGTCCTTGGCCTGGAATTCGGCGTGGCTCTCGTCGGCGTACTTGACGAGCGCCTTGTTCACGTAGACGGCCTCGGAGTTCACGATGTCGCCCAGCACGTGCTTGCGGGCGCGGTAGTACTTCTCGGCCTCGCTCAGGTCGCCCTCATTGGCGCGCACGCCGCGCAGGTAGTTCACCAGCGCCTCGCCGGCGGCCTTGGTCTGGTTGTCTGAGGACAGGCAGTAGGCCGGGCCGGAGCAGAACTGAGTCAGCGCCGGATAGGGGTTGCCGCTGCCGCCGGCCGCGGTGATCCAGGACTGGCTGAAATACTTGCCCACGGCGCTGGAGGAGACGTTGCTCCACTTGAAGTCCACCAGCCCGGTCGTCCCACCGCCGACCATCAGGATGCGCCGGTCGCCCTGCGCATCCAGCTCGTTCTGTGCCGACCAGGCGCCGGCGGTTTCCAGCTTGCCGGTGTCCAGGTTGATGAGCTGGCTCTGCAGCTCGCCGAACCAGTGCGACGAGGTGAAGTCGGACACGAAGGCGCGGTTGTCCTGCGCCGACACGTTGGGGTTGCTGGTGGTGGCCGCCGCGGCGGCGGCCAGCTTGCCGTCGAACTGCTGCAGCGCGCTGGTCAGGCCCTTCTCCAGCGAGGTGGGGCTGCTGGCGCTGAAGTAGGTGCCGCCGCCGTTGACGGCCGCGTGCCAGAGGTCGTCCACGGTGGTCAGCGTGTTGCTGCTGGGCACCGGCCAGGTGCAACTGCCGCTGGGCAGCCAGCTGCAGATGCCCGAGCCCGGGTTGGCGGCGTCGCGGTTCTTCACGGCTTCATAGTCGGGCGCGCTGCCGCCCAGGTAGCCCTCGATGAACTGCATGTAGCCCGACACGCCCAGCCCCAGCGTGAACGTCATCATCGTCTGGCTGGCGTTGGTGGGGTCGTTGGTGCCGCAGACGTCCAGCCCGGAGCTGCCGCTGGTGCAGTTGCTGGCCGATGTCGTGCGCAGGTCGTTGTAGTGGTAGTAGTAGGACACGTCGGCCAGCGTGTTGGCCGTGGCCGAGCCGTCGCGGATGGCGCCTTCCAGCGTGGAGCCGGAGTCCACGTCGCCGATCTCGGTGCCGTCCGGGCGGATGGGCGTGGCCGTCTCGTTCCAGAAGCCGTCGGTGGACAGGATGGCCGCGTTGCGCTGGCAGGAGTACTGCACCGGGTCCTTGACAGTGGTGCCGTTGAACGTGGTGCCGTTGAGCTTGCCGGCATAGATGCGGCCGGCAGTGGACAGCGCGGTGCGCAGCGGTGTCGAGTTGTTGGGCTTGGCGGCGGTCAGCTTGTTGAACCAGTTCTGCCGCTGCGTGCTCTCGAAGGTGTCGAGGTTGAGGTAGTCCTTGCCGGTGCTGTTGTTGATGCTCATGTAGCCCACGCGCCGGTTGTTGCCCACCTTGCTGAAGGCCAGGCTGGCGGAGGACTTCATCATCTGCATGCGCGAGTGGTAGTAGGTCCACCAGTTCGCGAAGTTGGTCATCTCCTCGTCGTACGTGCAGGTGCCGGCCCTGTTGTCGGTGCCGATCGCCGCACAGTCGGTGCGCGTGGCGGGGCGGTCGTAGGTCAGCGTGTCGGGGTGGATGTCCACGCGCTTGAAGCTGCCCGCATAGGAGCCCGGCGTGGCCGGCTTGGGCGTCGTGTAGCCGGAGAACTTGGGTGTCGCGGTGTCGACCGGGAAGGTGCAGTTGGTGGGCGTGCGCGTCAGCGTGACGGTGGCCGTCGTGTTGATGCCGGCGGGCGCCGTGATGATGACCGTGCGGCCGCTGTTGGTGGTGTCGGCCCAGTAGCCGCTGGGGTTGCCGGACTTGGCGCGGATCTGGTCGCGGATGCTGTTGCCGAGGTTGTTGCGGTTGGTGTCCGACACGCTGCTGGCGTTCATTAGGTTCACGCCGTCCACCGTCACCGCCGTCACCTTGATGGCGCAGCTGGGGTTGCTCGTGAAGGTGAAGGTGGCCTTGGCGCGGGTCTCCGGCACCTCGTCGACACCGGCGCTGAAGAACTTCGTCGGGAAGCGCGGCACGGAGAAGTTGTTGTTGCGCGTGGCCTGGCAGGCGGCTGCCGTGGGCGTGGCCTTGCGCGCCTCTGCGTCACTCTTGCACCAGCGCACCGGCGCCGGGTAGACGTACTCGCCGCCGGGTGTGGTGCTGCAGCTGCGCAGGTCGGGCTTGGTGCAGTACTCGGCCGCGTTGATGGTGTAGTAGTGCGGGCCGAACTTGCGGTCGGCGGTGCTGGCGTTGTCGGGCGCGCCGGTGGCCACCTTGCCCGAGCCGCTGGCCGTCGTCGCGCGGAACTTGGTGTAGTCCTTGCCGCCGACGCGGCCGGGCAGCACGTAGTTGTCGTTGCGCAGGCAGTCGCTGAACGTGCCGTCGTCCACGCACCATTCGGTGTCCGGGAAGCCGCTCACCAGGTCGATGGTGCCCGTGTTCTGCACGTTGTAGGCGTCGTTCTTGACGGACGTCCAGTCGGACGTCTTAGCGCGGCTCTGGCTGTCCCAGGAGCTGCCGTCCGCCTTGACGGGCGGCACATAGCGGATGGCCGGGTCGTAGGCGATGCCGTTGAAGCCGGCCGCCAGGAAGGGCGGCTGGCCGCGGGCAGTGCCGAACGGCGCCGCGTTCAGCCAGCAGGCGACGCTGTCGCTGCCGTTGATGCAGCAGCTGTTCGCGAAGTTGCCGCTGTTGGACGGCGTGGCGCCCGTGCTGCGGCACAGCGCATCGTTGACGTGGTCGGGCAGGAAGTCGAAGTTCATCGAGCCCGAGTCGTCGAGGATGAACAGCAGGTTGGCCTTGACCGCGTCGGGGTTGGCGACGACCAGCGGCCGGCTGGAGATGTCCGTGACGGCGGCCGTGGCGGGCAGCGCCCAGGCCGCGGCCAGGAGCAGGAGGAACAGGCGATGGATCATGGGAGGGCCTCGTGCGGTTGGGACTCGTCAGATCGAGACGACGGCCTGGATGAAGCTGGTGGCGTTGCGCGGGCCTTGCACGCGCACGGTGATGCGGTAATAGACGGCGCTGGGCGCGTTCACCGTCGGCACGTTGCCGCGGCTGTTGCCCTGTCCGGCGCGCGTGGTTGGCGATGCGTCGCAGTTGGCCGACTGCGGCGCGCCCACCTGGCTGCACAGCCGGTGGATGACATAGGACACCTGGTTGCCGTTCGCATCGGCGGGCAGCTTGTTGACGCGCTTGGCCCCTTCCTGGGCCTGCCAGAAGCTCTCCCAGGTCTGGCCCAGGGAGAAGTTCGGGTCGCTGCGCGTGGCACTGTAGGCGGCGGGGTCGCCGGGGGTCGGCTCGACATGGTTGTGCAGCCGCGTGGACGGCACGGCCGCCGCGCCGCTGGTCGCGTTGGCCGGGGGCACGGTGGCGCGCGACTGCTGCTCCAGCCACGCGACAGCGCGTTCGATGCCCACGTCGGCCGCCTGCACGGCCGCCTGCTGGAAGGCCAGGTTGCCGGCGACGCGGTTGCCGCCCAGCACGCCGCGCATCAGGCCCACGGCCGCCAGCGACATCGCGCCGAGCACGATCAGGGCCAGCACCAGCACCAGGCCTTGCTGGCCGGCATGACGGGAGTTCGACTTCAGCATGACGGGAAGATGGTTTCACCGGCGCCGGGCGCGTTGCGCAGCGGGACGGTGGCTTCGAAGGTCTTGTAGCGATAGCGCCGCCAGTCGTCGCCGGGCATCTGCAGCGGCGCCGACGCCGCGCCCGACCAGGTCGGAGCGCTGGCCGCGACGTCCTCCGCCTCGGGCTGCCGGCTGCGCGCCACCAGCGCCACGCGCATGCCGACCACGCAGCCCCAGGAGGTGGGCGTGTTCAGCGTCGAGTTGACCGCGTCGAAGGTGTCAGCGGTGCCGTCGCGCGGTGTCGAGGCGTCCCGCGCGTACTGCGCGCGCAGGCTGACGATGTTGTCGGCCACCTCGGTCCAGTTCTCCGGCAGGCTGCTGGTGCAGTTCTGCGTCAGCAGGTCGCACACCGTCAGGTGCTGCGAGCGCACCGCATAGGCCAGGAAACGGGGCGTGCGGCCCAGGTTGAACAGCACGCCGTTGGCGGCATTGGGCTGGCCCAGCGACACGGTGACGGTGGCCGTGGTGGGCACGGCCGCCACGCTGGTCAGCGTCAGCTGGCACGGGTCGGGACGCTGCTGTGCCGTCACGATGACGCGGTCGCCGATCTGGTAGGACAGCGAGCCCGGCACGGCATAGGTGGCCGGCCCGGGCTGCAGGCCGATCAGCCCGCCCTCGGGCGACGCCCAGCCGGCGCCGTAGGCGATCAGCAGCACGTCGGTGCCTTCGTCACCGGCCGGGATGCCCATCGGGTTGATCATGACCGGCGCCAGCGACGCGACGCTGCGCCCGTTGCCCAGGTCCAGCTGGCACATCAGCATCCGCGGCGACATGAGGCCCTGGCCCGCCTGGCGCAGCTCGCGCTGCAGCAGGCTGATGCCGATGGCGCCGCTCATCTGCGCGTCGTCGCCGCCGCTGGTGGCGCGGCGCTGCCCTTCGGACACGCGGAACAGCTGCGTGACCACCAGCACGGCCGCCATCGCGACGACGATGCCGACCATCAGTTCGACCAGGCTCAGGCCGCGTTCGCGGAGAAATGGGGAGCGGCGCATCATCGGATCTCGTTGACCAGCACGATGGAGTGCGGTGGGTCGCCGGACGCTTCGCCGGGCGCCTTCCAGCGCATGGTGATGGTCACGCGCGTGCTGGGGAGCAGGCCGGCGGCGGGCGCGGACGCGCCGTTGACGACCGCGTCCAGCGGCGCCACGGACGCCAGCACCACGGTGGGCGGATACACGCTGGCGCCTGGCAGGCTGGCTTCGACGCGGCTCTTCCAGGTGCGGTAGTCCGCGCCGCCGCCGGCATCGCTTTTGAAGCGGGTGTTCAGCGTGTTGTAGTCGCGGGCGGTGACCCACATCTGGCCGATCAGGTCGTTGGCCAGCAGCGTCGCGTCGGCGCGGTACTTGGTCTGGCCGGACTGCTTGCTCGCGCTGGCCTGCAGGCCCACCAGGCCCAGCACGCCCAGCGCGAAGATCAGCAGCGCGATCAGCACTTCCAGCAGCAGCACGCCGCCTTGTCGGTGATGTCGGGAGGTTCTCATCAGCAGGCCTGCGGGTCGCCTTCGGCGATCTGGGGGTTGCACATGCGCACCTGCCCCGCGGGGGACACGAGGATGCGCAGGCAGGTGACCTTGCCGCCGTCCTTGGCGCAGGTGCCCGCGCCGGACGTGGGCGTGATGTCGATGGCGACCGCCGTGGCCGCGACACCCGCCTCGACCGGGGACTGCCGGCCCAGGCCGTTGAAGATGACCTGCTCCGCGTCGGCATTGACCGCCACGTTGTTGCCCGTCTCGGTGGCCGCGCGCAGCTGCAGGATGCTGGGGGGGGCAGCGCCGTCGGGGGTGCTGTTGCACTGGTCCTCGACCGAGTCGGTGTCGCGGTCGGCGTCGACGACGTCCACCACCCAGCTGCGGCCCGTCGTGGAGCGCTTGCAGTCCGCGCCGATGGACGTGGTCAGCTGGAAGCGCACCTGCGTGTTGCGCGTCGTGGCCTCGCTCTTGGCGTACTGCAGCCCCGCCAGCAGGCTCTCGGCCGTGGAGCGGATGCGCGTGCCGGTGATCCATGGCCCGAAGTTCGGTGCGGCCATGGCCATCACGAACGCCATGATGACCACCACCACCATGACCTCGATGAGGCTCAGCCCGCGATGGCGGTGGCTGGTCAGCACGTGCCGTCCTTCTTGGTGACCCAGCAGGTGTTCGAACCGGTCCAGCCGGTGGGGCCCGAACTGGACTTGGCGCCGGCCTGGTTGACCGAGTAGGAGAAGCCGCTCATGGCGCCCTTGCCGGTGGCGTTCAGCGTGAACGCCGTCGCGTTCGCGACCGAGCAGGAAAACGTGAAGTACTTGCTGGTGGTGTTGTCGGTGTCACAGGTCTTCGCGCCGGCGTAGGTGCGGTTGTCGAGGAAGAACTGCTCGAGCTGCACCTGTTTGACCGCCAGCGCCGACGTGGCGTCAGGGATGCGCCCCCGGGTGATGTAGGCCGTGTACTGCGGCACCGCCACGGCGGCGAGGATGACCACGATGGCCACGGTGATCATGACTTCGATGAGCGTGAAACCGCGGTGACGAAGGGAACGGCGGGGCATGGCGGCAGCTTTCATGGCGGTGACGCAATTTTGGTGGGGACCGTGCATTGCAGCCTACCGCTCGTCGCCGCGCTATGAGCGCTGGTCGATGGCCAGCCCTGATTTGTGAACTGGGCCACGGTTTTGCGCGTGCCCGGGGGAGGCGGCTTGCTGGTCGCGGGGGCAGAAAACCGGGTTCCAGCGCGCCTCGGTGTTTCCCATATCATGGCGCCCTTTCATCCCGCTCGGCTCCGGCCCGCCCGCGTGACTCCCTTGTCAACCGCTCCCCTGATCGAACTGCGCAACGTCAGCTGCGGCTACGGCGATCGCGTGATCCTCGACGGCGTCAACCTGAGGCTCGAACGCGGCAAGGTGCTGGCGCTCATCGGCACCTCAGGCGGTGGCAAGACCACCGTGCTGCGGCTGCTGGGCCGGCAGCTGCGCCCGATCTCGGGCCAGGTGCTGTTCGACGGCCAGGACCTCGCGCCGCTGGACCTCGCCGGCCTGTACGCCGTGCGCCGGCGCATGGGCATGCTGTTCCAGTTCGGCGCGCTGTTCACCGACCTCAGCGTGTTCGAGAACGTGGCCTTCCCGCTGCGCGAGCACACCGACCTGCCCGAGGCCATGATCCGCGACCTGGTGCTGATGAAGCTCAACGCCGTCGGCCTGCGCGGCGCGCGCGACCTGCTGCCCAGCGAGATCTCCGGCGGCATGGCCCGCCGCGTGGCGCTGGCCCGCGCGATTGCGCTGGACCCCGACCTCGTGCTGTACGACGAGCCCTTCGCCGGCCTGGACCCGATCTCGCTGGGCGTCGCCGCACGGCTGATCCGCGACCTGAACGACGCGCTGGGCCTGACCAGCGTCATCGTGTCGCACGACCTGCACGAGACCTTCCAGATCGCCGACCACGTCGCCATGGTGGCCAACGGCCGCATCGTCGCGCAGGGCACGCCGGACGAACTGCGTCACAGCGACGACCCGCTGGTGCGGCAGTTCGTCGGCGCCGAGGCCGACGGCCCGGTGCGCTTCCACCAGCCGGCCAAGCCGGTGGCCGAAGACTTCGGGGTGCCGGCATGATCGCGTTCGCAGCGCGCATCGGCGCCGGCGTGCGCCACAAGCTGGTCGACATCGGCTCGGCGGCCCGGCTGTTCTTCAGCCTGCTGGCCCGGTCCCCGAAGGCGCTCGCGCGCTTCGTGCTCGTGCGCGAGCAGGTGTTCCACCTGGGCAACAAGTCGCTGTCCATCATCGGCGTGTCGGGCCTGTTCGTCGGCTTCGTGCTGGCGCTGCAGGGCTACTACACGCTGCAGCGCTACGGCTCGGCCGAGGCGGTGGGCCTGCTGGTGGCGCTGAGCCTGGTGCGCGAGCTGGGCCCGGTCGTCACGGCGCTGCTGTTCGCCGGCCGCGCCGGCACGTCGCTGACGGCCGAGATCGGCCTGATGAAGGCCGGCGAGCAGCTGACGGCGATGGAGATGATGGCCGTTGACCCCGTGCAGCGCGTGCTGGCACCGCGCTTCTGGGGTGGTTTTATTGCCATGCCCTTACTTGCGGCAGTCTTCTCCGCCGTCGGCATCATCGGCGGCTGGCTGGTGGCGGTGCCGTTGATCGGCATCGACGCCGGCGCGTTCTGGTCGCAGATGCAGGGCGGCGTGGATGTGTTCGCGGACGTCGGCAACGGCGTCGTCAAGAGCCTGGTGTTCGGCGTGACGGTGACCTTCGTCGCGCTGCTGCAGGGCTACACCTGCCGGCCGACGCCGGAAGGCGTGTCGGCGGCCACCACGCGCACCGTCGTGCTGTCGTCGCTGGCCGTGCTGGCGGCGGACTTCATGCTGACCGCGATGATGTTTTCTATTTGAATGGAGTCAGGGAGTACACATGCAAGCCTCTCGACATGACGCGTGGGTGGGGTTCTTCGTACTGCTGGGCGGCGCGGCGCTGCTCTTCCTGGCGTTGAAGGCCGGGAATCTGCTCAGCCTCAATTTCGACGCCACCTACCAGGTGTCGGCGCGCTTCGACAACATCGGTGGACTCAAGCCCAACGCGGCGGTCAAGAGCGCCGGCGTCGTCGTCGGCCGCGTGGAGTCCATCAGCTTCGACGACAAGACCTTCCAGGCCAAGGTCGTCATCAACCTGAACAAGAACACCGCCTTCCCCAAGGACAGTTCGGCCAAGATCCTGACGTCCGGGCTGCTGGGCGAGCAGTACATCGGCCTGGAGCCGGGTGCCGACGAGAAGAACCTGGCCAGCGGCGACCTCATCAAGCAGACGCAGAGCGCCGTCGTGCTGGAGAACCTGATCGGCCAGTTCATCAACAGCAAGGCGTCCGACATGGGCAGCGCGGCATCGGCCTCCGGGGGCAAGCCGTGAGCGGGCTGCTTCGCACCCTCGCGCTGATGGCCCTGGTGCTGGGCCTGGCCGGCTGCCAGACCGTGAAGGGCGTCGGCAACCGCGTGGAGCGTGCCGTCGACAAGGTGATGGGCTCCAAGGGCCAGCGCATGGACCCGTGGGAGAACTGGAACCGCAAGGTGTTCGCGTTCAACGAGAAGCTGGATGCGGCAGTGCTCAAGCCTGTTGCGACCGCGTACTCGGAGATCGTGCCGTCCCCCATCCGCACCGGCATCGACAACTTCTTCGGCAACATCGGCGACGCCTGGTCGGCCGTGAACCTGATGCTGCAGGGTCGTTTCAAGGCCGGCGTCGAGCAGGGCATGCGCTTCGCGGTCAATTCGACGCTGGGCCTGGCGGGCGTGCTGGACATCGCCACCGAGGCGGGCCTGGAGAAGAACAGCCAGGACTTCGGCAAGACGCTGGGCAAGTGGGGCATGGGCACCGGCGCCTACGTGGTGTGGCCGCTGTTCGGGCCGTCGTCGGTGCGCGACTCGCTGGCGCTGCCGGTCGACTGGCAGGCGTCGCCCGCCCGGGTGTTCGACGACGGCAAGAAGAAGGTGGCGATCACGACGCTGAACATCGTCAACACGCGCGCCAACTTCCTGCGCGCCGGCGAGATGCTGGAAGGCATTGCGCTGGACAAGTACACCTTCTACCGCGACGCCTACCTGCAGCGCCGCGGCAGCTTCGACGATGACGACGAGGTGGAGGTGCTGGTGACCGGCAATGGCGACGCCGCGGCGGCGCCCGCGCCGGCAGCGTCCCAGCCCGACGTGAAAACGCCGGCCGAGCCGGCCTCCGCGGCCTCGCGGTGAACCAAACCCGGGGCTGGCGCGTTGAGCGACGGTCCCTGTTCAGAGAAAGCGACACCATGACTCTGCTGAATCCCCTGCGCCGCGGCCTGCTGGCCGTCACCGCCTTTGCCACGCTGGGCCTTGCCTCCGTGGCCCACGCCGCCGACGGCAGCGCCCCCGACCAGCTCATCCGCGGGCTGTCCATCGAGGTGCTGGAGACGGTCAAGTCCGACAAGGACATCCAGGCCGGCAACGTGAACAAGATCATCGCGCTGGTCGACGCCAAGGTGATGCCGCACGTGAACTTCCAGCGCATGACGGCCTCCGCCGTCGGCCGCTTCTGGCGCCAGGCCACGCCCGACCAGCAGCAGAAGCTGCAGGCTGAGTTCAAGACGCTGCTGGTGCGCACCTACGCCGGCGCGCTGACGCAGGTGAAGGACCAGCAGATCGGCCTGAAGCCGCTGCGCGCCCAGCCCACCGACACCGAGGTGGTCGTGAAGACCGAGATCCGCGGCAAGGGCGACCCGATCCAGCTCGACTACCGCCTGGAGAAGGCGGGCGCCGAGTGGAAGATCTACGACGTGAACGTGCTGGGCATCTGGCTGGCGGACCAGTACCGCAACAGCTTCGCCCAGGAGATCGGCGCCAACGGCATCGACGGCCTCATCAAGAGCCTGGCCGACAAGAACGCCAAGGCCAAGGGCTGATCTTGAGCGGCTTGAAGCTCCCCGTGCGGCTGCGCATGGACGGCGCCCGCGCCGCCTGGGCGCTGATGTCGCCCGCGCTGCGCGCCGAGGCCGCCCAGGTGCTGGCCGCAGCCGGCCGCGAGGTGCGGCTGTCGGCCATCGAGTTGAAGGACTTCGACTCGTCGGCACTGAGCCTGCTGCTGTCGGCCGCGCGCCAGTGCAGCGAGCAGGGCGCTACGCTCAAGCTCGACGGTGCGCCCGAAAAGCTGCGCGAGCTGGCGCGGGTCTACGGCGTGGCCGAGTTGCTCTGGCCTGCGGGCGTCCCGGGCGGCTGAGCTCGCGGGCCGAGCGCCGGGCCGCCCCAAGCCGGCCCGTCTGGCGATGCGCTCGTCGCTCAAGGCGGCGAGCATCGTCGTCCCCTCGGGGGCTGAGGCCGGACACGGTAAGTTCTGAGGACTTGCCGTGCCTGCCGAAGCGCTGCGGACTCTGGCCGCAGCGCGGTCCCGGCTGGGCGCGCCCGCGTTCAGCGGGGCGAGACCGGACGAGGGGCTACCCAGTCAGCCCGCGTAGCGCTTCGCGCGCAAATTCTTCTTGATCTCCTGCAGCACCGGCCGCAGGTGCTGGCCCAGCTTCAGCGCCACGCCCGTCGTCAGGATGTCCACGGCGATCAGGTGCAGCAGCCGCGACACCATGGGGCTGTAGCGGTCGAAGTCCTCGGGATGGTCCACCGCCAGCAGGATCTGGCTGGGGCCCAGCGCCAGCTGCGCCAGCGGCGACGCGCTGGCCGTGATGATGATGATGGTGGCGCCCTTCTTGCGCGCGATGTCGGCGGCGTCCAGCAGGTCGCGGCTGCGGCCGGAGTTGCTGATGATGACGGCGCAGTCGCCCGGCTGCAGCATCGTCGCGCTCATCAGCTGCACGTGGCCGTCGCTGGTGGCGACGGTGTTCAC
Source organism: Roseateles sp. (assembly GCA_041914785.1). Classification (GTDB taxonomy): domain Bacteria; phylum Pseudomonadota; class Gammaproteobacteria; order Burkholderiales; family Burkholderiaceae_C; genus Pelomonas. The sequence continues at coordinate 1,039 of JAYSCT010000101.1, read as the reverse complement.
GCCCAGGCGGAAGAACTTGTGCTGCGCGTCCTGCGCGACGATGCCTGAATTGCCGACGCCGTAGAACTCGATGCGCTTGTTGTGGCGGGCCGAATCGGCCAGCGCGTCGATGGCGCGCTCGAACGCGTGGCTGGCGGCGTCGTTGCGGTAATGCAGCAGCGCCGCGACGGCGTTGTCGACGACCTTGACGATGACATCCGCCGGCTTGTCGTCCTCGTCCACCGCGCGGTGCACGAAGGGCACGCCTTCGTTGACGCTGCCGGCGAGCTTGAGCTTGAAGTCGGCCAGGCCGTCGTAGCCCACGCTGCGGCAGAAACGGACGACGGTGGGCTTGCTGACATGCGAGCGGTCGGCCAGTTCGCTGACGGGCAGGTTGGCAAAGCTGCGGGCGTCGGCCAGCAGCAGCTTGGCGACGCGCTGCTCGGCCGGGGGCAGGGCCGGCAGCGCAGCCTTGACGCGCTCGAGGATGCTCATGTTTGCTCCCCGCTCAACGGGTGCGTTGCGCGGCCCTCCAGGAGGGCGCGGCCTTGCTCGGGGCGGCCCGGCGCGGCGGCCGTCATTGTTCTTCCGCCCAGCTGAAGCCGTCACGGGCGACCAGCGCGCTCGCGGCGGCCGGGCCCCAGGACCCGGCGGCGTAGGGCCGCGGGCCGCTGGTGTCGGCCGCCCAGGCGTCCAGGATGGGCTCGACCCAGCGCCAGGCCTGCTCCTGCTCGTCGCTGCGCACGAACAGGTTCAGGCGGCCGGCGATGGCGTCCAGCAGCAGGCGCTCGTAGGCGCCGACGCGCTGCGTTGCGAAGGCCTTGTCGAAGTCCAGGTCCAGCGACACCGGCGTCAGCTGCTCGCCGGCGCCGGCGCCCTTCTGGGCCAGCAGCTGCAGCTCCAGCCCGTCCTCGGGCTGCAGCTTGATGACGAGGCGATTCGGCTGGCTGGCGCCCGGGAAGATCTTGTGCGGCACCGGGCGGAAGTTGACGACGATCTCCGCGTCGCGCTCGGCCAGGCGCTTGCCGGTGCGCAGGTAGAAGGGCACGCCGGCCCAGCG
>JAYSCT010000100.1:0-17310 GCA_041914785.1 Roseateles sp. | reverse complement strand
TCACGATGGCCGTCGGCGCATGAGGCGTCACGAACCAATGCGCAAAGCGCCAAAACAAAAGCTCTCCGCCGCGACTCTTCACTCACACCGCCAACGCCACCACCGTCGGCGCCCCCGTGAAGCGCATGACCCCGGCATCCAGCACCGCCGCAATGACGCCCAGCATCACGCCCATGCCCATGCCGTAGCCCGAGCAGGCATGCGGCGGGGCACCCTGGGGGTCGGCGCGGTCGCCGCCGCAGGCGACGTGATGGCGCAGCGGGTCCTGCTGCGTGGCGGCGCCCAGGCCCACCACCAGCACGCGGCCGGGCTCGACGTCCACCTGGCCGAGCTTGTGCGCCACGCGCGCCTTGCGCCAGATCTGGAACGGCGTGGGGCGCTGGTTCAGCGTGGCGACCATCGTCGGCCGCAGCCGCGCGACGGCCTCGGCGTAGGGGCGCATGCCGGTGGTTGCATCGGGCTTGACCTCATTCCACAGCGGCTGCAGCTCCCACAGCTTCTTCGTCTGGACCCAGGCGGCCAGCACGGTCAGCAGGTTGGCATGCGTGGTGGGCGGGAAGCCCAGCATGATGCCCGCCAGCGTGCGCGCCGGCAGGTCCGGCGTGGCGCCCGGCACGGCCTGGGCGGCGGCGACTATCTTTGCGGCCAGCGGCGGCAGCTGCGTGCCGGGCTCGGCCAGCCAGGCCTGGGTGGCCGCCAGGAAGCGCTGGCCCGCCGCGCGGCCCTCGGCCTTCACGGCGTCGGTCGGGTAGGGGCCGAACACGTGGCGCGACACCTTGAACAGGTCGCGCGGGCAACGCGGCGCCACGGCACCGACGCCCGGCGCGCCGGCATAGGCTTCGGCGTGGAACTCCGTGCCCCAGATGCGCTTGCCGTCGGGCTGGCCGAACCAGGCCGTGCACAGCGCGGCCAGCACACCTTCGCTCAAGCGCTCGAAGTCCAGCGGCGTGTCGGCGGGCAGGTCCTTGGGTTTCTGGCTGGCGGGGAAGGCGTCCAGCAGCGCGCGGGCCTCGCCCTTCAGCTTCTCCAGGCCCATCTTGGCGATCTTGTAGGCCGTGGCGTAGCACTGCGCCTCGCTGTAGGCCTCGATGGCGGCGTTGATGGCCGGCGCCTGCTCGCGGTGGCCGGTGTCGTCGTCCAGGCCCAGGAAGCCCACGCCGATGGAGTCGTGCATGCGCTCGCCGTAGCCGCTGTTGGAGTAGCGGTCGGGCACGTTGCGCAGCACGTCGCAGACGCGCTCGGCCGCGCCCACCAGCACGCCGTAGGCGGTGTCCACCACGCCGCCGGGTTGGGCGCGTACCCAGGCCCAGGCCTGGTCGCGGGTATTGGTGTCTTCCAGCCACAGCTGCATCGCGGCCTTGTCCTGCAGGTCGGGCACGCGCTCGGGCACCGGCACGGGCGCCGGCAGCGGCAGGGCCAGCTCCACGAGGCCCGGCAGGCCCTTCAGCGCGGCAATGGACGGCACGAAGAAATACGCGCCCCACTGCAGCGTGACGAAGGGGTCGGGGCCCAGGTCCACCTCGTAGGGCTTGCCGGCATGCTCGAACGGGAACAAGCGTGGGCCGGCATCGCCGTCCACGACGCCCAGCAGCGGATCGGGCTGTCCCGAGTAGCCGCCGCTCGCGTTGCCGCCCGAGATCCAGCGCTGCACCACTTCGAACTGCTCGGCCAGGTGGGCGTTGTAGGCCATGAAGACCAGGCCGCGGTCCTCGTCGTCCGGGGCGTCCGGGTGCACCGGCGCGCCGTAGCTCATGCCTCGGCGCAGGATGCGCGGCATGCGGTTCCTGGAGAACGCGGTGCCAGCCAGGTCGCGCGGGTTGGCACGGCGGATGTGGGCGTGGAAGGGACAGGCGGCGCCTTGCGGGTCCTTGGCGTAGTTGAAGTCGTTGCCGGTCACGGCGGGCGCGGCCAGCGCGCGGCCGTCCTGCCAGCGGCCCATCAGCTTGGCGAGCACGAGGTCGTGGTCCAGCCCGATCTTCCTGGCCTGCTCGTAGGTGCGCCTGGCGAAGCGACCCGTGTACTGGCGCAGCTTGCGCACGACGAGGAAGCTGCCGCGGTCCAGCAGCGCGTCGGGCTGCTCGGGCACGGCGTAGCCCTTGTCACGCTCGGTGGGGAAGCCCTGCAGGATCTCGCCGGTCTTGACGGTGTCGTCCCAGGCGGTGCCGGGCGTGCCGGCCCCGGCCAGCTGCGGCTGGCCGGTCGAAGCGGCAGCCAGCTGCGGCTGGCTGATGCCGTCCTTGAAGCCGAAGTGCTCCTTGTCGGCCGCGTTGCTGCGCATGGGCTCCAGCGCCACCAGCGCCAGGCCGGTGCCCGCGGTCAGCGCGTCGGCCAGCGCGCGCAGGCGCTGCTCGTCGGCCGCCGTGAACGCCTCGCCCGGCTCGGCGGCCGGGAAGCGCAGCTGCACCAGCACGTGGGCGTTGGCAGGGTCCACGCGGTCCACGCCGTTGACGTGGCGGGCCAGCGCCCAGTGCGTGGGGTGGTTGTGGCGCACGTCGCCCAGCAGGCCGGCGCGGGCGGCCATGCCCTCCTTGAAGGCCTGCGGGAAGCGCTCCAGCCGCGCGGCGGGCACGCCCAGCGCCTTCAGGCCGGCCAGCGTGAGCGCCACCTGGCGCCAGACGCCGTCGGCGCTGGTGCTGTCGTTGTCGCGGTTGACCGGCGCCGTGCTCAGCCAGGCCACCGCCTGCGCCGCGTTGGCCACGCGCAGCAGCACCAGGCCGCCACGGTTGCCGGGCGGCTTGGTCAGGATGCAGGCCTGCAGGTCGCCGGGCTTCAGCGACAGCGCGCGCGCCTGCGGCTGCGGCTCGGGCAGCGGCTGCTCGAACCACTGCAGCATCTCGTAGTGCCGCTGGCGCAGCGCGCCGCCGGGCGTCTTGCCGCCGTCGTTGGGGAACTGCTGGGCGGTGTCAAGCTCGCGCAGCTCGAACAGGATGTCGTGTGTGGCGCGCAGCAGGCAGGCGCGGTCGGGCGCGGCGGCGCCGAAGAAGCGCTGCAACGTGAACAGCCCCGCCAGCGGCACCAGGCCGCGCGCGGCCATCGCGAACCGGTCCTTGTCGGCGGTGGGCAGCGGCTGCACCTCGCCGGAGGCCGGCGCGCGCAGCCGGTTGAACTCCAGCTCGCTGGCGCGGCCGCGCTGGGCGGCCTCCAGCTTGGCCAGGTACTCGCCATCGCTGACGGTGCGGCCCGATTCGATGAACAGGAAATCCGCCGACACCTCGTGCTCGCGCACCCAGCGCGCGTAGGTCTCGAAGCTGCAGTCGCGCGACAGCGTGTAGCCCTCGGTGTGGCACAGCATCAGGTCCAGCGTGGAGCCGAGCTGGTCCCAGATGACCCGCATGTAGGGCTCCCAGCCGCCGTCGAAGTTCACGCACAGCAGCAGCCGGTCGGGCGCGCCGTCCTTGCCCTCCACGATGCTCCAGCGGAACGAATGGACGATGCGCCAGCGCGCGACGATGTCGGTGTAGGGCGAGGCCGGCGCGCTGCTCTCGCGCGAGCCCAGGCGCAGGCCGTTGAGCGTCTTCAGCACCTTGCGCAGCCGGTCCACGTAGGTGACGACTTCCAGTGCGTCGACGAAGCCGCGCTTGATGTCGGCCAGCAGGTTGAGGTCGGTGATGCCGCCCAGTTGGACGTCGTTGCCGCGTGCCATGTTCTGTCTCCCTTGGATGAGCGCGCGCAGTATCCGCGTTAGCCGTGACAGCCTGACCGCCTGTCGCCCCCAAGCGTGACGACGAGCCTCGTCGCCGCCAGCCGCAGTTCATCCGCGGAAACCGGCGGCCTATCGCAAACCCCAGGACGGGCAAACCCTAGGCGGGCACAGTCACGCTCACCAAACCGGGAGAGCACCATGAACCGCATCAGCACCACCGCCCACCGCGCCACCACCCGCCTGCAAGCGGCCAGCGCCGCCGCCCTTGTCGCGCTCATCGCGCTGACCGGCGCCGCCTGGATGACGCTGACGGTGCCGGCCGACGACATGCCGGTGGTGCAGCTGGAGCGTGTGGTTGTCGAGGGCAAGCGCGCCGACGCCCAGGTGGCCGAGGTGAAGCAGCTGCCGCGCGTGGTGGTCACCGGCCGCCGCGACCCGACGGCCGACGGCGCCCAGCTGGCCAGTGCCGGCAGCACGCTGAACTGAGCGCCGGCGGCTAGGGCCTGTTAACACGACGGGAGTAGGCCGCGAAGGCCCGTCGCCAGGGGCAAAACAAGGCGCAGCGCGCCGCCCGCATTGATATGCGGGCAAGCGATGCAACGCAGAGTGGTCCCTGGCGACGGGCCTTCCCTTCGGGTTGAGGCCAAAAAGCCCGCGCGCGGCGTTGCAAATCCTCGCCGGGTAGCGAACCCGGCTGCGGTTTGCGCCTTGCTCGCGGGCTTTTTGGCCTCGACGCGACCTGCTCCCGTCGTGTTAACAGGCCCTAGACCAGCCGCGGCAACCACATGCCCAGCGTCGCGCCGAAGATGCCGACGGCCGTGGCCACGCTGAGCAGCACCAGCGTGGCAGCCAGCACCAGCCCCCGGCCGCGCACGCGCAGGTAGAGCTCCAGCACCGCCAGCGGCAGCAGGAACTGCGCGAAGTTCATCGCCGTCACGAAGGGCCCTGTGAAGGTCTTGGGATCGAAGCCCACGGGCGCCTGCCAGATCAGCATCCACAGCATGAAGCCGACGCGGAAGAACCACACGCCGTTGGCCGCGATGAACAGCCGCAGCGCCCAGCGCCGGTGCGCCTCGAACTGCCGCGCCCGCGCATGCCGCCAGGCGTGCCACGCGAAGGCGACGATGAACACGCCGTTCAGGCTGGTGGCCAGCTGCATGGCCACGCCGCCCACGGTGCCACGCACCCAGATCAGGTAGAAGCCGCTGACCGTGCCCAGCAGCGCGCCGGCCAGGAACACCCGGCCCAGCGTGCGGTGCACGGCCGGCGCGCGTCGGCGCAGCGGCGGCACGAGCTGCAGTACACCGATGCCGGTCATCAGCAGCGCGAAGACCAGGTGCAGGCTCAGCATCGCATTGCCCAGCCCGTCGCCCGCCACCCAGCGCGACTCGCCCGGCGGCCCGCCCAGCGCGGCGCGCCCGTAGCTGACGCCGATGTACAGCGCAAAGATGGCCAGCCCCGTGGCGGCGACGAGGTACCAGAGGCCGGCGGCGGCCGCGACCGGGCGGCTGGGCCGGCCGGTGGGGTGGAAGGTGTCCATGGCGAAGCTCCGTGATGCCGTTGCGACGCACGGCATTCTTCGGAGCCATCACCGGCGGGTCGCCCGGCGGCCGACGGGCCGCAGCCCGGATCGGACGAACTGCACCGCCGACGGACAGGCCGGACAGGCCGACGGCTAACGCCCCAGCACGCGCAGGATCTCGCGGCCGTAGGCGTCCAGCTTCTTGGCGCCCACGCCGCTGATCTCGCCCAGCTCGGCCAGGTCGGCCGGCATCTGCCGCGCCATCTCGGCCAGCGTGGTGTTCTGGAAGATCACATAGGCCGGCAGCCCGTGCTCCTTGGCCACCTCGGAGCGCCAGGACTTCAGCGCCTCGAAGCGCTCGGTGGCCTCGGCGTCCAGCCCCAGCGCCGGGTCGGCCTTCGGCTTGGCCGTGCGGCCCGCCTTGGCCCCCTTGCCGCGGGGCTTCTTCTCCTCGGCCTCGCGCAGCCGGATCTCCACCTCGCCCTTGAGCACGCCGCGCGCGCTGTCCTGCAGCGCCAGCGTGTGGAACTCGCCCTCGGCGGCCACATGGCCCAGCGCGATGAGCTGGCGCAGCACGGCGCGCCACTGCTGCTCCGACAGGTCGGCGCCCACGCCCCAGGTGGACAGCTGGTCATGGCCATGCTGCCGGGTCTTGTCCGTCACCTTGCCGCGCAGCACGTCGATGAGGTGGCCGGCGCCGAAGCTTTGGCCGCGCTGGTGGAAGCGGTAGATGCAGGACAGCAGCTTGCGGGCCGCCTCGGTGGCATCCCACGTGGCCGGCGGGTTCAAGCAGTTGTCGCAGTTGCCGCAGGGCTTGCTCTGCTCACCGAAGTACGCCAGCAGCCGCACGCGCCGGCAGTCCGTCGCCTCGCACAGCGCCAGCAGCGCGTCCAGCTTGCCGCGCTGGCCTTGCTTGAAGACCTCGTCCGCCGGGCTCTCGTCGATCATGCGGCGCTGGTTGACGACGTCGGCCAGGCCATAGGTCATCCACGCCTCGGCCGGCGCGCCGTCCCGGCCGGCACGGCCGGTCTCCTGGTAGTAGGCCTCGATGTTCTTGGGCAGGTCCAGGTGGGCGACGAAGCGCACGTCGGGCTTGTCGATGCCCATGCCGAAGGCGATGGTCGCGACCATCACCACCCCTTCGTCACGCAGGAACTTGTCCTGGTGGCGGCGTCGCACCTCGGCATCCAGCCCGGCGTGATACGGCAGCGCGGCGATGCCTTCCTCGTTGAGCCAGGCCGCGGTCTCCTCGACCTTCTTGCGCGACAGGCAGTAGACGATGCCCGCGTCGCCCTCGTGCTCGTCGCGGATGAAGCGCAGCAGCTGGCGGCGCGCGTCGTCCTTCTCGACGATGGCGTAGCGGATGTTGGGCCGGTCGAAGCTGCTGATGAAGACCTGCGCCGATTGCAGCTGCAGCCGCTCGATGATGTCGGCGCGCGTCAGCTCGTCGGCGGTGGCGGTGAGCGCGATGCGCGGCACGTCGGCATAACGCTCGTGCAGCACGGAGAGGCCCAGATAGTCCTCGCGGAAATCGTGGCCCCACTGGCTGACGCAATGCGCCTCGTCGATCGCGAACAGGCTGAGCAGCCCGCGCTCGTGCAGAGAATCGAGCTGTGCGAGGAAGCGCGGCGTGGTCACGCGCTCGGGCGCGGCGTAGAGCAGCACCAGGCGGCCGGACATCATCTCGCGCTCGATGCGCTGCGCGTCCTCCAGCGTGAGCGTGGAGTTGAGGAAGGCGGCATGCACGCCGGCTTCTTCGAGCGCGCCGACCTGGTCGTGCATCAGCGCGATCAGCGGGCTGACGACGATGGCCACGCCCTGCCCACGCGTGTGGCGAACGATGGCCGGCACCTGATAGCAAAGGCTTTTTCCGCCGCCGGTGGGCATCAGCACCAGCGCGTCACCGCCGGCGGCCACCTGCTCGACGATCTCGGCCTGCTGGCCGCGGAAGGCGGTGTAGCCGAAGACTGCTGACAGGACCTGGTGCGCGGCGGATTGCAGGTCGTCGGCGGGGCTTGGAAGATGCACGGGCGGGTTCATTCAACCTGGATTCGGCAGTGGGGCACGCCCGAGGGGCTGAGGCCGGACACAAACAGTCCTGAGGACTGTTTGTGCCTGCCGAAGGACAGGGCGTCTCGCCCTGGCATGGCGAGGCGCGCTGATGGCAAGGCGCGACGACGAAGTGGGCTCCAGCCCACGAGAAGGAGCAACGCCGCCAGCGGCGCGAAGCGCCAGACCAGCGGGCGTGCAGCGTTGTTCACCGGAGTGGTGAACGAGGCCATGGCCGAAAGTGTTGATTGGACAAGCATTCCGATGAGTAGCAAGCGGCCCACTGCCGAATGCAGGTTCAACGATTGTCCCAGGAGCCGTTCGATGCCCACCCCCGAAGAGCTGCGCGAGCGGCTGATCCGCAACTTCAACGACGTGCCGCGCGAGCGCTTCCAGCGCGCGCCTCTGTACGACAGCGAGGCCGCCAGCCTCACGAAAGGCACCGCCGCCCGCCAGCTGGGCGCGAGCGTGGACACCGTCGCGCCCGGCCAGATGAGCTGCCCCTACCACCTGCATCACGCCGAGGAGGAGATGTTCATCATCCTGCAGGGCGAAGGCACGCTGCGCGTGGCGGGCGAGCGCGTGCCCGTGCGCGCCGGCGACGTCATCACCATCCCGCCGGGGCCCGAGTACCCGCACCACCTCATCAACACCTCGGACGCGCCGCTGCACTACCTGTCCATCAGCACGCAGTCGAGACCTGAGGTCTGCGAGTACCCGGACTCGGGCAAGGTGGGCGTGTTCAGCGACGGCCTGCGCCTGCTGCAGCGCCGCGAGGCGGGGCTGGACTACTGGGACGGCGAGCCCTGACGGCGCCGGCGGGCCCGGCTCAGGCGCTGGCCCACTGACGGTGGCCGCGCAGCGACGAGGCGGGGTCTTCCACCGCGGCGGTGCGCCGGATCAGGCGCACCGCGCGCGGCTGCCGCCCGGCCCGCAGCTCGGCCGACACGTCGCGCAGCACCACCACGCCATGCTGCCGCTGCCACGATGCCCACAGCCGCGCCGCGTGCTCATCGTCGCCCGGGGCGCCGGACAGCGTGTACAGGCTGCCCGTCTTCGACTGCGCACCGCCCCCGGCCGGGTGGACCTGCGCCAGCGCGGACGAGACCTTCACGCTGTGCTCGCCGCTCACGCAGCCGACGAGGTGCCAGGACGGCGCGTCGTACTGCGGCACCTGCACCTCCCAGGCGCGCCAGCGCACCAGCACGAGCCGTGGGGTGGTGTCGACTTCAAGCGGCAGGACGATCATGGCGGCGGAGCGGGCAAGACGGCACGCCGGGCGGCAGCTCCGCGCGGCAGCCGCGCCGAGTGCCGCGGCCAACGCGGTCTCTGGATGACGATGTCCGCAGTCTGGCCCGCGCGGGGCCGGTGCCGCCTAGGACCGCAGGCCAACCGCGCTGTAGGACCGCACGCCGCCCGCGCCGTTCAGTAGTGCGGCGGCAGCTCGTCGCGCAGGCTGCGGAACCCACCCGGCTCGGCTGCCGAGGCCCGGTCGCGCAGCTCGACAAGCTCGCGGATCAGCCGGTCGATCTGCGCCTGCTGGCGCACGACGACCGCGTTGAGCTGCTCGACCGTGTCCTCGGTGAAGCTGGCCTTGATCTCGAGGTCGATGAGGCGCTGCTCGAAGTCGTTGGGGGTGTCCATGCGGCATTGTGTCGCTGGCGGCCAGCTGGATCCGTCGGGCCAATACAGCTCGAGCTGACGAAGCCAGCATCGCCAGCCCTCGGCTTGCGCTCACCGCCAGCAACCGGGGTCTGTCGCTTTGGCGTCTAGAACCTGAGGCGACATGGCGCTGCTGGACATGAATCAATCGCCCTGTTTCGGAATGAGGACGGTATCTACGAATCTGCGACTGGTGTCGTGTGCGACACCAAGAACAAAAGGGCATGTTTGCGAACCTCTACTGCCCGCGTGCTCCCAAGGCCGACGGCCTGTCGAGCTCTCACCGAACCCGGAGTCCCAGATATAGCGTGTGAGCCGGGCGATCACCTCGCCCGTTTGCTTATCGACGACCTTCAGCACCGTTCCTGCGATCCAAAACAATCGATCCTCGGGGTTGACGATGTCTTCATAGTCCAAGGCGTACCTGGTCTCGGAAGAGGTTATCGATGTGAGCTTCGGGGACTTGCCCCATAGGTTGGCACCAGGGGGGTGAGCATCGAATTGCGCACGAAAGCGACGACCGTTTGCCGAGTCGACAAGTTCGACGAACCGATACCCCCGACTCACCGGATATGAGGAGCCGGTATTAAAATCAGGGGGATTTAGGCTTCCGCGTCTTTCTGGATTTTTGTCGTCAACGGACTCCGTCATCAGGAACTGATTGATATAGTCGTTGCCTCGATATTCAACCGCAAGCGCCGCCTCGGGATACATCGGGTCGAAATATTCTTTTCCGCCCCACGGAATCGGCTGCCGAATCTTCGTCAGCTCGATCCCTTCCACATCGGTGACCGTGCGCTTGATGACCACACCTGCTGTTTTGCACCGCTCCTCGAACAGCGCCTTGGCTTTGGCGTAGCGTTCCTGTGCGGCTCTGCGGGCCTCTGTTTCCGGCCCAAAAGGTACGCCTGCACTGCAGCCAGCAAGGACACCGAGTAGAAGCACCGCGAGTGCGAGTTTTGTGGATCCATGCACTTCGTGCCGCAAGGCGTTGGTTCTTGGCGTGCGAGACATGGCCCGGAGATGCAGGTCGATGCCCGAGGTGGCCACATCACTCGCTGTGAATGAAGCAAATAGCGTCATGCTGATCTCCGAGCAATTAGCAAGCCGCCCGCGCCGTTCAGTAGTGCGGCGGCAGCTCGTCGCGCAGGCTGCGCACCCCGCCCGGCTCGGCCGCCGAGGCTCGGTCGCGCAGCTCGACGAGCTCGCGGATCAGCCGGTCGATCTGCGCTTGCTGGCGCACGACGACCGCGTTGAGCTGCTCGACGGTGTCCTCGGTGAAGCTGGCCTTGATCTCGAGGTCGATGAGGCGCTGCTCGAAGTCGTTGGGGGTGTCCATGCGGCATTGTGTCGCTGGCGACCCCGGGGTGATCGACACCAACGTGGCCGTCACCGACTCAACAGCCTCCAAGACTGCTCGGTGAGGAACCCGACGTACATCACCCAGATCAGCGCCAGTGAGATGTATCGCCCGGTCGGATCAGCGCCCGGCTCCAGGACGCCGGAGCCCGTGAACATGGCCTTGCCGGTTCCGCAGTTCCAGCTATTCCAGGCGACCCACAACGCACAGAGCAACAACAACACCGGGTCACCGACGCCAGCGATCGAGACGGTTGCCGCAAGCAGGGCGCCACTGGCCAGCGCCACCGCAACCAGGGTCACCGTCCACCGAGATCTCACTGCCTCAGCCCCACTTCTTCTACCCACGAATGCTCCTCACTGCGCCATCAAAGTGCCGCGCCGGCCAGGACCGGCTGCGTCAAGCAGCGCTCAGGAACGCCGGCCGTGGCACCGTCGGCATGTCGTCGTAGGCCTTGAGCATGACTTGTGCAGGCGACAAGCCCGGGCTCGCGAACTCGTGGACGATCTTCAGCCACATGGCCGCACGCTGATACTGGCCCAGATGCAGCCAGTGCTCGGCCAGATGCAGTTGCAGCAGCCTGTGGCCGGCCCGGATGAACTCTTCGTCGCTGCCGACGCCCTGCCCCAACGCACGCTGGCACAGCAGATAGGCCAGTTGGCGAGGCGCCTTGATGTTGCGGATGCCCACCTTCATGGGCCCGGCTACCTCGTCATGGAACGCGATGGCCTCGGCGTAACGGCCTGCCTGGTAGCCCACCGCAAGCGCATCGTCCAGCAGACTGTTGCGGTCCTTGGCGCGCATGGCCACATGGAGGTGCCGCCGGTAGGTCGCCAGCCGCTCGTCGAAGGCCGCAGACCAAGTGGCGACAGCGTTCTGCCCCGTCAGGAACCACTGCGCGAGAGCCTTGGCTTCAGTGAGTAGGCCATACCAGGCAAAGCGGTCCGGGCCAATGTCTTCGCCCCGCGCAATCGCACGGTCAATGCCGTCAATCGCGGGCAGCGCGAGATCCAGCATCGCGGAGCCGAGGCCCACGAGGTGCGCCATCGCAATCCAGCCAATGTGGCTCTCAGCGAGCCCACCCATAGATGGACAGTCCACGTAGGTCTGCGAGTGGCTAAACGCGATCCCTCGCTCGACAAGCCACTCCCGTCGTTTCTCAGGCCTAAAAAAGGACAAGTCATCTCCAGTCAACACGGCTTGGCGCCACAGAGCTTCATTGGAATGCTGTTCTTGGACTGCCGCGGAACTTGGGACCGCGTCTTAAACCTGCCCCAGCGCCCCGCACGCTCAACGCTTCTCGCCCTTGCCCGAGATCGTCCCCATCCCCGACACCGACCGCTGCACCGACGGGTTGCCGAAGTAGTCCACCGTGCCGATGCCGGAGATGTGGGCGGCGAGGTCGTCCGTCACCCACAGCACGACGTTGCCCAGGCCGCTGACGTTGACGCGGGCCTTCTGCGCCTGCAGCCGGTCGGCGACGACCTTGCCCTTGCCCGAGATCTGCAGCGCCAGGTCGTCCACGCGGCCGCCCAGCTGCCCGTCGCCGGCGCCGCTGATGCCGAAGGTGAGCTGGCGGGCCTGCACCTGGTCCAGCCGCACGCTGCCGGCGCCGCTGATGGTCAGCTTGAGCTGGTCGGTGCGCAGCAGCCCCGGCGCGTGCACGTCGCTGGCGCCGGAGACCGACAGCTGGCGCAGCTGGCGAACCTCCACCTGCACGAAAAGCTTGCCGCTGTGCCAGAACTTCCAGCCGCCGCCGGGGCGGATGACGAGCATGCGGTCCAGCAGCGCCACCTCCACGCCCTTCTGCGCCTCGGCGTCGCCGGCAACGAAGGCCTGGTCGCGCTCGCCCTGCACGAGCACGACACGGGCGGCACCGGCCAGCTCCAGGCGGTCGAACTCGCCCGGCGCGTAGACCTTGCCGGGCCCCGGCGGCAGCGGCGGCGCGGGGGGCTGCGGTGCGGCCGCCGGGGCGGGCTGCGCGGGCGCGGCGGGCGCTGCCGGTGGGGTCTGCGCCTGCGCGACGCCCGCCGCGACCCAGAGCGCCAGCAGCAGCGCATGGCGGGCCGAGCGCCGGGCCGCCCCAAGCCGGCCCGTCTGGCGATGTGCACGCGGCTCAATGCCGCGTGCATCGCCGTCCCCTCGGGGGACCGGCTGGGCACGCCCGCGTTCAGCGTGGCTTGACCGGACGAGGGGCTCGTTCCTCACAGCGACTGCTCCCGCAGAATCTTGGACACCTCGCGGTTGGCCGTGATGCGCGTGCCGTCGCGCAGCTGCACGACGAGCTGGGAGTTCTCGTCCGGCGTCAGGCTGTCGACGAAGTCCAGGTTGACGATGCAGCCGCGCTGCACGCGCAGGAAGCGCGCCGGGTCCAGCCGGGTCTCGAAGTCGGCGATCGGCAGGCGCACGAGGAAGCTGCGGCCTTTGCTGGTGATGGCGGTGTACTTGTTGTCGGAGCGCAGGCACTCGATGTCGGCCACCTGCAGCGGAAAGATCTTGCCCTGGTCGCGCACCAGCAGGCGGGTCAGCGGCGCGTCGTGCGGGGTGCCCAGGTTCGCCACCATCTGGGCCACCTCGGCAGTGCTGGGCGCGGCGCCGCGCAGCGCGTGCGCCACGGCCTCGTCGAAGCGCTCGCGCGAGAAGGGCTTGAGCAGGTAGTCCACCGCGTGCAGCTCGAAGGCGGTCAGCGCGTGCTGGTCGTAGGCGGTCGTGAAGATGATGCGCGGCTGGTGGGCGTCGCCCTGCAGCGCCTGCACCACCTGCAGGCCGGTCAGGCCGGGCATCTGGATGTCGGTCAGCACGAGCGCGGGCCGCAGCGCGCGGATCTTCTCCAGCGCGTCCTCGCCGTCCTCGCAGACGGCCACCAGCTGCAGGCCCGGCGTGGCCTTGACCCAGTCGGCCAGCGCCTCCGCGGCCAGCGGTTCGTCTTCGGAGATCAGGACGGTGGTCGTGCTCATGTCTGCCCCTCGGTCGGCGAGTACGCCGCCCGATCCCCCGAGGGGATGGCGGGCCGGCTTGGGGCGGCCCGGCGCTCGGCCCGCCGCCACGTTGTCAAAGATGGGTTCATACCTGGGGAATGAAGAGGTCGACGCGGAAGCCCGCGCCGGGGGCGGTGTGGATGCGCAGCCGGGCCTGGCCGCCGTAGTCCAGCGCGAAGCGCTTCTTCAGCGCCGCCAGGCCCACGCCGCGGCGCTGGCCGGGCTTGGGTTCCAGCGCCTCGGGCTCGCAGCCGGGGCCGTCGTCGGCCACGGCCAGCTCCAGGCCCTGGTTGAGCGCGTTGCGGCGCGCGCTGATAGTGACCGTGCCACCGGCCTTGCGCGGCGCCACGGCGTGCAGGATGGAGTTCTCCACCAGCGGCTGGAGCGTGAGCGGCGGCAGCTCGTCGGCCAGCACGCGCTCCTCCAGCTGCCAGTCCACGCGCAGGCGCTGGCCCAGGCGCAGCGCCTCCAGCGCGAGGTAGTCGCGCAGAAAGTCAATCTCGTCGGACAGCATGACGCGGTCCTCGGCGCCGCGCTTGGTGTCCAGCACGTAGCGCAGCATGGACGCGAACTTCAGCAGCGCGGCCTCGGCACCGGCGGGGTCCTTGCGCGTCAGCGCGATCAGCGAGTTCAGCGTGTTGAACAGGAAATGCGGGTTCAGCTTGCCGCTGATGGCCGACAGCTCGGCCTTGGCCAGCGCGCTTTCGGCCTGCGCCGTGGCGACGGCCGCTGCCCGCGCCGCGCGCGCCTGCAGCACGGCCGTGAACGCGGTGGCGATGGCCGCGTAAAGCACCAGCCCCCACACCGTGCGCCACAGCAGCCCGGCCACCAGCACGGCGCCGGCATGGTCGGCGCCGAACAGCACCGCGTTGACGCCGAACTCGCCGGCCTGCCACAGCGCCGAGAACGCCACCGCCGCCAGGATGTGGGCCATCGCGTTGGCCGACCCGGTCGCGTCGCTGGCATGCAGGCGGCGCGCCACCGGCCACACGGCAATGCCCAGCAGCATGGGCGCCCACAGCATGGTGGTGGCCTGGTAGACGGCCAGCCAGAACGGGTCCAGGCCGCGGTCGAACTCGCTGCCGGCCAGCACGAACAGGCACCAGGCCAGCACGCAGGCACCGGCGTACGCCGTCCAGAGGCGGCGGTTGCGGTGACGGAGGGCCGGCGTGGTCATGGCTTTCATCTTAGGGACGGCCGGCGGCCGCCCGGCGGGCGGGGAGACGAAGTGCGGGGGCCGGGGTGCGGGATGCGGTCTGCGGGGTGTTGCGGACAACCCCGCGGGGAGTCTGGCCGTCATAATTCGCCCTCTTCCCCATCGAAATTTCTGCCTAGGGGCAATTTTTTCTGTCCAAAATTGACGCCCTTAGGGGCAATTAAATTTGTCCATTTTTGGCTAGGGGCAATTTAATTTGTCCGGTTTTGGTCGAAAGCACCTCTTCTGTCTTGGACGGTTCGACGTTCAGCAGTAATCGCGCGTGCGCATCTCCGCGCGACTTTTTCTGTTGCTCGCGTTAGGCGGTGCTGAAGGGGCTCGGCGGTGAGCAGGATCGCGGCGATGGCTCGCTTTCGGCGAGCGTGTTGCAGGTCTTTTCCCCTGTGCCTGCTGCTCGATTCCCGAGACGCAAGGGCGCGCGGTTGCGTAGCGGATGGGCGAAAAAAGACCCCCGGCATGGCCGGGGGTTTTGGAACGCCGTCGCTGTCATCGCTATGGCGCCTGCTCAGCAACCGTCTTGCCGGTCAAGAGGTCAGCGCCAGCGGCGATCACCGGTCCGGTCGCATGAGTCGCGTCCATCGGGCATCAAATAGTGCAATTGATACCGGCGTTGAATGCTGCGATGCTCCACTCTGGATTGACCTCCTAGTCCTTGCTTTGACCCACTGGCGTGCTTTGGCAAGCAATATGCCCTCGATGAACCGGCCAGAAAGCGACCAGAACGTGGCGACTCTGGTATCGACAGCTATGCATGACCTGATTGACGCCATGCAGGCCGTCTGTGTCCGGCTGCTAGACAGTTCGAACCCATTGACGTTGGACAGCTACGAGAAACTGGGCCTGCAGGTTGCGTCCATGCTTGCGGCTGCCGAGGCACTCTGCCGAGCCGCCGACACACTTCTGGTTGATGCAACCCCTAAAGGCCTACGCAGCGCAAGCAAGACGCTCTACGCGGAGTTGGCTCAGGAGCTTGTTGAGATTGGGCGACTTGCGAATGTGATGCTGGAGCCCAACCTACAACAGGTCCAAGCTCATGCCCAGGCGCTGGCGTTGATCCGCCGGCTTTCGGCGGGTGCGGCCTCTGTGTCGAGCAAGCTGTCTTGAGGCACGGCTGACTGGCGCTCATTCGCTCCGTTTGCTCGACTTGCGTCGCCAGATGTCCATGTACTTCGCAATCAGGTGGGCCGTCGTCCCATCGGCTTCGTAGCTTTGCAGTTTGGCGGACACCTCTCCGGCAAGCTGGGCGCATGGTGAACTGCGCACGAACCCGTGATGCACCGAGCCGTAGTTGACCATCGGGCTCAGCGGGACCAGGGTTGGTTCGAGCCCTTTGGCTGCCAGGTACGCACTTCCCGCGAAGTAGCTCGTCACCAAATACTCGCCCCGGCCACGCGCCAGGTTGGCGAAGCCATCTTCCATGTCGTTGCTCGACAGCACTTGGAGCTTGTCACGCAGGTATTCGTCAAACCCTTCGCCGAAACGGTCGCCCCGCGCAGCCAGACCGATACGGCCCACGAGGTCGTGCCAGCCGTCGTATGGGAAACGGTGATCGACCCGAACGAAAACGGCCATCGGATTGACCGAGAAGCGCGCGCTGGTGAAGACGAGGAACGCCTCCCTCTCCGGCGTCACCTTCAGTGCCGACACCATGTCGATCTGGCGCTGCTCCGCGGCGCGCAGAACACGGTTCCATGGACCCAGGTAGCGTGCCTCGGAGTTGACGCCCAACTCCTTGAAGATTCGCTCGGTGAGTTCGATGCTGGCGCCGACCAACTTCCCGTCTTCGACCCAGTGGAAAGGCGGGTAGTTCGGATTGGCGGAGAACACCACTCGGGAACAGTCGGCGGCCTGCGCGCCCCCGATCCACGCCAAGAGGCAAAGGAACAGTAGCTTCATGGCAGCTTCCCGGCCGGGGGCTCGGGGCCGGCCGGTGTGCTCTCACTGCCGGGCGGCTGTGACACCACGCGGTTGCGGCCCGCTCGCTTGCCCTGGTACAGCGCCAGGTCAGCGCGGTTCAACGCCTCCTCCAGCGGCTCCCCCAAGCCCATCTCGGTGACCCCAAATGTGGCGGTGACGGCCACCGGCTTTTTGCCGACCTGAATCTGGCTGGCCTCGATGGCCTGGCGCATGCGCTGGGCCAGGCTCTCCGCTCCCGCCAGGCTCGTGAAGGGGAGCACCGCGACGAACTCCTCCCCGCCCCAGCGGGCCAGCAAATCGCCGCGGCGCAAGGCGTAATGCAGGCGTCGGCCGGCTTCGCGCAAGACCGCGTCACCGGCCTCGTGTCCCGCGCGGTCGTTGATGTCCTTGAAATGGTCCAGATCAGCCATGACGACAGCGATGACCATGGCGTGGCGCTCGCGCTGCGCCAGGAGCAGGCGGACGGCATCCGTCAGCGCGCGGCGGTTGGGCAGGCCGGTCAGGGCATCGGTCTCGGCCAAGGCCTGCAAGGCCTGCTGTTGCCGCTGCGCCAGCCGTTGGTAGCTCAGCGCAATGCCAAAGCTCGTCAGGCACAGCACCGCGAGATTGAAGCTGCGAAAGGCGTGGCTCACCGACTCATCCAAGACGACATGCGAGTTCACTCCCTTGGCCTGGAGCTCAAGAAGCTGCAGAGCGGCCCCGAACGCGAGCGCCATCATGAGCTTGAACCCGGTGCCCAGCCGGCTGGCCACGGCGATGAGCAGCACCACGGCATACAGCGGCATGTGAAACCCCGGCTCCACGCCAAGCTTCAAGGTCAGCACGCCGGCTGTGGCGCTGAGCGCCAGCAGCACCAGGATCAACAGCCCAACGAAGGCTTCAGCACTGCGCCGTCCAACCATGCCCAACTGTCACCGACCGCCGTAATGGAGCCACCGATGTTCGGCATATTGGAGCCAGGAA